>JAKQJL010000036.1 GCA_029561175.1 bacterium | reverse complement strand
CATATAATTTGCTCCCAAAAATTTTGGATTATCAGTTTCACAATTTCTCCATACCCAGGCCAAAATTCTTCCATACTTATCATCTTGGTATCGATCATATTCTAGCCATACTTTTTCACCAATTATTTTTTCTATTTCCAGCTTTGTTTCCAAATATCCTTCCTTACCTCTATCTGGTGCGTTTATTCCCAACAATCTAATTCTCTGCCCCGAAGCCAATTCAAAGGTATCACCATCTTCAACTTTATTTATAATGCCGTTTTTAGGAAATATTAATTCCGATTGGTAATAATTTTTAATTTTTTCTATATTTTTCACTCCAAAAACACTTGCCACCAAAATCCCTGGAATCAGCACTGCCGGTATTCCTTTTTTTATTAAGTCCTGATAGCTTAGACTCTTTTTCACTTAACAAATTTTACACCCTTTGTTTTTCTTAATTAATTGACAAGCCAAAACAAACATACTACACTTGTAGTAGTTAATCATTATTTATCTATGACTCAAACAAAAGACAAAAAAGTCTGTTCTTGTTGTGGCAAAGATTGCCAATGTGGTTGTGCCGACGGCAAACCTTGTAATTGTTAATTCTCAAAGCAGGTAAAACACTCTAAAACCCCGTCTCGGCGGGGTTTTACCTTTCCATACACTTCTTTTTCATTTCTACCGGCAGTTTTTCGATGGCGTAGCGCAGTGCCGTTCGCGGCATTATCGCTTTATTTTTTATCACATAATCAAACACTTCTTTTTGGTGGGATTGGCTGGCGGCTTTCAGCATCCACCCATAACCTTTTTGCACCAAATCATCTGGGTCCATCAATAACTTATCTGCAATTTCAAAAATATCCCTCAAGTATCTCCCTTCTCTTGCTGGAATAATCAGCGTTACTGCCGCTGCTCGTTTTACAAATCTTTTTGGTGATTCGGTCCATCTTTTTAACACTTCAATTAGCTTAGGAAATTTATCAATCAACGTCGCCACGGTATGATTACATAAAGTATCGCATTTAGCCCAATCATCAACATAATTAACTATCCATTTTTCGAAAACATCCACATCTTTTTCTTCAAACTCTTCTCTTTTTTCATATGCCAAGTTTGGCGCTATCCATCCTTCTTCACAGTATCCCGATTTATATAGCTCTTCACAATTTTCAAACACCTCTTTTTTACTCAAACCCGATATTTGTTTAATTGCCCTTTTGGCTATCTCTCCACAAGTCTTAGATTTAACCCCATAAAGTTTCACTTTTTCTTTAAAAAATCTCTGGCCCGTCTCCGCTGCTTTTTTATCAGCATTTTTCACCAACTCTTTTCTAACTTCCTCTGCAATTTTTATCATCATTCTTTATTTTACTCTTGAGGCTGGTACTGGGATACCAGCCTCTTTGCTAATCATGGTTCCATCGCCATACCCATATGGCAATTAGCAACAGCATTACTGCCGACACTCCCCATACTGATACTGGCGATATCCAATTTGTTAACCCTCCTGATACTAGTAGGCCTCCTGCGGCTCCTAAAGTGCAGGCACTACTTCTCAAAGAGTTTACCGAGGTTCTTATTCGGCTATCTATTTTTCTGTTCGTGTATGAAAATAATATCGGCAACCAACTGCTTCTTCCTATTTCATGAATTATAAAAGGAATTAGCATTAACACTATCCAGTTACCTTTTATTACTGTCAAACACATTGGAACCCCAATAGTAACAATGATCATTGCCAAACTTTTTGAGTTTACTGGCCACTTCTTAGCCAAATAACTTCCTAAAGCCGCCGCCAAGGCAATTCCCATCCACAACAGCCCTAACCAATCAGCTTTGCCACTAGCCTCCTTAAATATTACCGACCAGAACATGTTAAATGGTTGAACTGCCGCGGTGATCAAGGCTGCCAAAATAAACGATCTTTTCAGCACTGGCTCTTTCCAGGCATTTTTAGCAATCGACCAAACGCTCATTTCTATCGGAGCAGCTTTTTCCTCTTCAATTTTATCTGGATACTTTCTTAACTGTTGCCAAGAAATTATCAGACAAACTAAGCTTGTTGCTCCTGCTAAAAACCAAGGAATTCCAAAACCATATTTGGCTCCGATCCATCCTCCCAGAATTGCCGCTGGTATGGTTGCTAGTTTCCCCCAAGTTTGAGAAGTGGTCAAAGCTTTGTGGGTTATTTCTTCATCTGTTTGATTTCGAAGCCAACTTTCCAAAGCCTCAGACATAAATGCGTGTCCTACCGCTGAAGTTATCTCTGCTATTGCAAATATTAAAAACCAATTAGTTAGGCCATAAACAGTCATTCCTATTGCCCAGAACAACAAACCAGTCATATAAATTTTTCTCTGGCCAATTCTGTCTCCTAGGTTTCCTGTAAACGGATCCAATACTGTCGATACGCTCATGTATAACAGATTTAGAATATTCGCCTGAAATAGCGATAACCCTGAAGTGGTTAAGAACAGTACATAAGTACTAAACATCCACGAACTACCAATGTTTTGAAGAATTTTCACCAAAACAAAGGTTTTTGCCATGTTTTTTTGTTCCATTCTGTCCTCCATTTTCTAAATTTTAATGTACTCGACCCCAAAAACAATCTCCCAGAATTACTTTTGGGTCGGATCAGCTTCCGATGGGGAGATTTATCAAAAAAGCCTCCTTTCGGAGGCTCATCTGATTCAAAAAATTAGACCTTACCTCCAAATGTTTACAGGCAAAACACCGCAAATAAATGCGCGATTGCCAATAGATTTAGAGGTAATCATTTCTAATTTCATATGCCTATAATATATCACATCTTAATTATTCTTTTGGTCTCATTTCTTCCGGCCATGTTTTCACACTCTGACCATTTGAAATATCAATGCATTTCCCAAATTTATAGTCAGCTTGGCATTTATTGTTATTGCACTTTAATTTTGAGGTATATAAAACTTCGTAATATTTATTCTTACCGCATTCTTTGAGTGGTTCAAAAGTTACCCCATTAGTACACCCATAAAAACCCACAAAAGAAGCATATTTATTAGAAATTGATACTCGGCAAAAAACATTCTGATAAAAACAATCTTTTTCTGTTTCACAAAACAAACTATCATTAAGATACCTTTCATCAATCTTATTATTTTCAGTAACCACTACTTCTCCATTTTCAATTTTATATTTCCTGTTTAAAACCACCTTTCCTTCGTTCTTTTCTCCAATCGTCATTATTAAGAAGTCTGAATCAGGATTTTGATCGTATCTATAAAAAACATCCGTATCGTCTAGGCCTAAAGCTCCAGTAATATCTCTTGGCTCAAACCCTGTACCATCACTCGATGTATACTTTACCAAATAATGGCCTTTAGTAGCTGTTTTTTGAACATTTTTCGAATAAGTCGAAAATCCAAAAACCAATATTAACGGAAAAAACAAAAATAGTAACAGTAATTTATTAAATGCAACTTTTTCTGTTTCTTTTACCTTTTTTATTTTCTTCATTAATAAAAAGATAACATAATCAACTTACTACTCTTGTAGTATTTCTCAAATTCGTTACAATAAATACATGGTTTTAACTATCTTTGGAATACTTGGAATTTGTTTCTTGGTTATTGCTCCAATTCCTGTTGGAGCTCAATGTCCTGTTTGCGTGGTTACTGTCGGTGGGGGAATGTTAATTGCTAAAAAACTAGGTATCGACGATCTTTTAGTTTCCATTTGGATTTCCGCTCTCAATGTTGCCATTTCTTTTTGGTTAGCCACAGTCATCAAAACAAAAATATTGAAAAATGGCTATCTACTCACCTTATTAATGCTTATTACTACTTTAGCTTATTTTTATTTAACTGATCAGATTGGTGTTGCCAGCAACACTCTTCTTGGTATCGATAAAATCATCTTTGGCCAAATTATTGGTACTCTTTTTATGATTCTTGGTAACCATTTCTATCAATTCGTCAAAGCCAAACTTGGCCACGCTCCTTTTCCCTACGCCAAAGTCGTTTTCCCTTTTATTATTGTTTTGTTAGTTACTTTTCTTTTTAAACTCTTTTTCCACCTCTAGCTTATTTTTTTGGCAATGATCCAAATACTCTTTGATTATTTTGTCATTCAACCTGTTTTCCCGACAAAATACCTTTGTAGATGGAAAATTAAAATATTCCTCCCACATTAGTATCGTTGCTATCCAATCGCCCAAAGTTTTATTGTCTTGGCTACTAATCATTTTTTTACTTAAAAACTTTTTTTTAATATCTTCCGACATCACCCCGCTATCATATTCATGAAATCCTATTTGTTTTTTATATTCACTTAGTATTGTCATCTGGTCAGCGTCTCGAACTAATTTGACGTATATATTGTTTCCCGAGTAATACGGATTATTATGTTCATCAATGGCTTCTTTAATAATTGCCATTATTTTATTGTTTCTAAACATCTCTCTGTTTTTCCACATAACCCCGCCAACTTTTGCATGATTTATCGATATCTTATCGTTAAAAGTATTGTATTTTGATTGAGGAAACCTCCCAATGTCGTGCAACAAACACACAATTTTCCCCAAGTTATAATCCCACTCTATATTTTTTTCTTGTTCCATAATTTTTTCACCCCATTTCAACACTCTCAATGTATGTTCATGTTTCCAATCTATTAAGTTTTTTTGTCCACCTTGCTCAGTTGTCTCTGTTACTACGGTTTTAAACCAATCAAAAACTTTCATAAAATCATCTTGGCTCATTTTCTTGATTGTAACACTGATATTTTTGTTATTCTTTCTTAATGAATCGTGGTTTTACTTTAGTCGAACTCTTAATTGTCATTGCTCTTGTTTCTGTATTATCAGTAGCCGCCATTTCGATAATTAATCCCTTCGAACAAACCAATAAAGCTAAAGACGCTAAAATAAAAAATTTGCTAACTGATATTTTTCAAGCCCACCTTCGTGCTTCTACCGACAATCAACCTCCTTATCTATCAACCGCACTTACCAATCAATCTCTCGATACCACCGAATCTTTACCTTTTTTAACTTATCTTATCGATCATCAAGAACTAAAATCTTCTATTCTTAAAAACGATAATCTTTCAAAAATTTTATTAACTATTAATTCTCCCGATCTTACTCTCTGTTATTATCCTCTTTCAAAAACCGACAAACAGTTTTGTCTTTCAACTATTATTGACACCCCAACTCCCATCAATACTTCTGCTTCCGAAGCCGAACTTTGTATCAACTTCGATCCTGAACGTCCTAATTTTCCTCTTACCACCAATTTCACTTCTCTCTATCACCAGTTGGGTTGTACTAATTACGTTATTCATGATTATGGTTGTACCGATCATTATTGTCCTTCTGGTCAACGTCATTTAGTAAAAAGCTATTATAAAACCACACCTTTTCTCCAACCCTGTGGTGCTCCTGAAGAAAGCTATTGTGTTTCAGATCCTTACGCCAATTGTGCCAACATTCCTTACAAATCTTCTGATACCGATTTCAAATGGGGCTGCTCCAATCCTCGTCGACCCTATGCTTGGCAAAGTTGGTAAAATAACCTATGACCAATAAAACTACTGATCTTCAAAAATTCATGGATAAAGTTAAGCTTGCCGAGTCTGGCCATAAAATGGATCTTGCTTCTGGTGAAGATCTTTCTATTGCGGTTATGAATCTAATTTCTATTGAAGAACACATGTTTTTTAATGGCAATAAAACTGGTAAAACTCAATATTTCGAATTACTCAATGAAGCTCGAGAAATGCGCAAATCTCTAATGAAAATGCTTATTCCCGATTACGAAGGTGAAGTTTGGTGCACCAGCAAACATCTTCTCGCCGCCTCGATGCGCGTCATGGAAGTTGGCACCAAGTATCAAACCAAAGGTGACACCAAAACCGCCTATGATTTATTTCAAAAATCTTTTAATCTCTACAATCTTTTTTGGGGAATAAATTTAGGTATCGCAAAAGATACTGATCTTAAATCAACTGATGATCTCCCTGCCCTGTCAAGGGAAGGGAAGGGGAAGGGTTTGGTTCTTAAAAAATCCGACTTCTTAGGTAAAATCAGCAACACTATTGGCAAAATTCTCGATTGTTGTCGAGAATAGTTTTTCTTGTTCTGGAAAAATGTGATATATTTCACCATGACCAGAAAACCAGAAAATCCAAACGTTTTAGGTCCTGTTGATCTTCAAAACCGTCTTTACAGAGGAGATTTAACTCCAGAACAATTAGTTGCCACTTACAGCAGCTCTTTGGTTGGTGGTTATTGTTCTTTTTATGATATTTGCAGAGGAATATCTGTACTAGGTTCAAATATTCCACCAGAGTCATTAGCCAAATTATTAGTCATAACCGATCAACTCTCTCAAAAATATAGAAAAGAATCACATTTAGGAAATTTCCCTGGACAAGATATTAGATGTGCTATTTCAAGAATCCTTGACGATCAGGGTCTTCAAGTGGCTGGTATCCAGCTTCGAAAGACCAGACACTAGAGCAAAATATATTAAAGGTGGCCGTAGGCCGGAAGGGTTCTACCAGCTTCCGCCACCACCACCACCAAATCCACCACCACCTCCACCACTAAAGCCACTGCCACCACTCCAGCTTCCCGATCCTGAATATTGGCTTGGTGCTGCCACCATGTTGCTGGCCGCCAAACTATTAAACCGACTTAAATCCGACACCAAACTAGTCGAGTTAACCCCCGAGAAATATTCTGGTGGCTCTACTCCCAAATCTCTCATTTCAGTAGCTAGTTGGTTCACCACCCCCAAACTTACCGCAATTGGTAGCATTTCTTCTAAAAACAAATTCTTTTCCATCACTTCTTCTCGCCATTTACCTAACCCCAAATAATGTTGCAAACCCATCGACTGTCGGTGTAATGAGTATCCTTTAGCTGTTTTTCTCGGCATCTTAGTTGCCAAATATATTGAAATTGGTAAACCAAGTATTGTCCAACCGGCCGGCCCCAAATTCCCAGTAATCGTTACAAAAATTCCCACCAAAACCATTCCGGCTCCAATAAACAAGCCGGTTAACCCCATCCAAATTGTTTTCACTTTCGTCGGGTCTTCAACAAATAGTTGTTTTTTGGTTAATTCCTCATACATCAATTCTTTTAGGCCATCCAAATGTTTATAAAACTTATTCTTTAGCTCGCTAATCTTAACTTCCTGTTTGCTTCCAAACAAATTTTCAAACAATTCTTCTTGAAATTTAGTTAATGGTTTTATTCCCAAAGCTTCCTGCTTAATTAGTTTATAATCACCGCTATCCCACCAGCCACTTTTCTTTTCAATTTTCTCTATCTTTAAATATTTTAATCTCGCCAGTTCCACAATTTCCGCCACAATATCTTTAGTATCAATTTTTTCATCAATAATTGTTCCAATTTCTCCCGGAGTTAAACCATCAATTGGTCCATACACCAAAGGTAAATGAGGTCTAGACAATAAACTGGTATCAACCACTGTTTTATCATCGGGTTGATAGTAAATATTCTCAGTTAAGTATCTTTTATCTCTACCTTTTTGATACCAAAAAAACAGATTTAATAATAATGGCAAGATTGCCGCCAGGTATCCCCAATTATCGCTCACTATTTTTAAAAGAATTTCTGCTTGGCTATATTTTTTTAAGTTATTCTTACTATTAATACCTACCACAATTGTCATCCCCATTTTTCCATTAAAAACCGCCTGATTATTACTGCTCGTCTCGCAACCAAAACATTTGGTATTAATAATTTCGCCAAAATTAGACACTACCTTGGCGCTCACTCTCGAGATTGGCACTTCCCATTCATCACCTGTTACATTCCAGTAAATTTCCGGTTCACCATTATATTCCTGAACTACTCCTTCAACTTTATATTTAATTACATAAGACTGATTTCCAATTACCGTTTTATCAGCACTTCCAATCTTTATTTTTTTACTTTTATTGTAGTTTTCAACCGTAAAATTAATTGGCTCTCCATTTTCGTTGTTTACTTCCAGAACAGTTAATTTACTGTTTATGGTTTTCCCTCTAGCCGAATAAATATATGGAATAATTCTAAAAATACCGTGTTTATAGGCCGAAAACTTAGTATTGATTACCTCAGTAATCATCAACGACCGGTCCTGATTTAGTACTATTCTGGCATCAAAACTATTGATTGAATAATCTGCCGCCCAAATCTTTTGACAACTTCCAAGAATCAATATCAAAACCAAAAAAAATTTTTTGATCACTACCTATTTTATCGCTTTTATTTCTCTCTTGGGGACAATGATCATCATCGCAATATACAATATCAATCCAATCCCACCCCACAATCCCAAAATTACAAATAAAACTCGAACAATTGTTGGGTCAAGATCAAAATATTCGGCAATTCCACCACATACTCCGGCAATCATTTTTTCTTTGTCCGACAAAAATAGTTTTTTAATATTTTCCATATTATTCTTTTATATCATTTTTAGATGCCTTAATTAAAGCATCGTAATCTTTGATAAATATTTTTTTGTTTTGATTGACTATTAATCCTTGTTTCTCTAGTTTTAACATTTGCAAAGTCACTGTTTCTCGGGTTAATCCAGTTAAACTAGCAATCAATTTATGAGTAATTCCAAAATCAATGGTATCTTTATATCCCATATCTCCATTTCTTGAAGACAACGACACCAACATCGAAGCTACTCGACTAAAAGCATTTCCCGACAATAAGTAACCAATTTGGTCCGTTAAGTTCAAAAACGCCATCATAATACAATCAGTCATCATACTCATCGCTTCTCGATCATTTCTAAACCATTCTAGTGTTTCATTAGCTGGCGACTTGTAAATCTCCACACTGTCTACAGCTTCAAAATAATATTTATTTGCGATCTCAGTTTTGGCAAAAATCAAAGTAAAAAATAAGATTGGTTTAAAAAACTGCATGGTCACTTCTTGGCCAGATTCCGACAAATAATAAACTCGCACATGTCCCGATTTTATAAAACCAACATAGTCAACTTTTTCCCCAGGTCTTAAAATGATTTCACCTTTTTTATATTTAACTAGCTTGTGTCTGCTAAAGAATTGGGTTAATTTATCTAAAAGTGTTTCTGTCATAACTATATTATAACCTACTGGCTTTTTCGATCATTTTTTCAATCTCTTTAAAACCATTTTTAAAGAAATCTAGATCAGTAGTAATTCCTGCTCTTTTCAGTATTTTTTCAATACTATCGCTTCCGCCAGCTTCCAAAATCTCAAAAATCATTTTTTTATCTTGTCTGTTCCATAAACTTAGTGCTAATAATTCGCCAAAACTATAGGCATAACAGTAAAAAGGCGAGTTAAAAAAATGGCTAACGTAACTCCATTCATATTTAAAATTCGAATCAATCATTACTTCTTTACCAAACTGTTTTTTTAATTCTTTTAAATACAAATTACTAATTTCTTTTTCACCCCCACCTTGGTCAATTAATTCAAATGCCTGTTTTTCAAACATTACAAAAAAAGCTTGTCTGCCCACTGTGGCATAAATATCTCCAATTTTTTCCACCCACAACCCCTTTTTGTTTTCACTTTTTTCAATTACTTCATTAAAAACTATCAGTTCAGTTAAGGTTGATGCTGTTTCTGCCAACGGTAAACCAGCTTCTTGAACCATTGGGTAATGTTTATTGGCCAAAACACTATGAATCCCATGTCCCAGTTCATGGGCCAAAGTTAAAATATCTCTCAAGCTCCCAGTCCAGTTCATTAAAATAAAGGGTTTTAATTCTGGTACTACCGTCGCGCAAAAAGCTCCGTTTCTTTTATTCTTTTTTGGATAATAATCAATCTGATTATCCTCAATTATTTCTCGAGCAACTTTTTCAAACCGGCTATCAAATTTCCCGAAGGCAGTTAAAATAATCTCTATCCCTTCTTCCAGGGTGTACTTTTTATTTTCTTGGTAAGTTGGCGCATACAAATCAAATCTATTTAATTTCTTAGTTTTCAGTAATTTTGCTTTCAGTTTAAAAAATTTCTGAAAAATCCCTCTGTTTTCATCACAAACATCAAGTAACTGGTCAACAGTCTTATTTTCAATCCAGTTACCCTTATTTCTCATCTCAATCTCATTTTTATATTTTCTTTCTCTGGCCTCATATTTCCAATTCTTCACGATTGCCTGATAAATTAAAAACAACTTATCAATTTCTTTTTGATGAGCTTTAAATAGTCCTAAATACGCCTCTTTTCTTGTTCTGGCTTTTTTAGAATGAATTAATTTAATTACCTCTGCTTGGCTTTTAATTATTTTTTTCCCCACTTTATATTCCATTTCCGCTTCAATCATCCCTCTTAGATCATTTAAAGGTCCAATCCCACACATATCTTTAAAATCAATTATTTTCTCCTCATTGGCTTTCAAACTGTGTTTGGCCTGTTCTCTTAAATACCACCAAACATTTTTCAAATCAGCCACTTCTTCAAACAGTATCCTGGCTTTTTCCTCACTTAATCCTTTTATCTCACCGTTATCCAACCCTTTTAACCAAAACCAAAACTTTCTCATTTTATTGCTATATTCCAGCAATAAGTTGTCCACCATACTTTTTCTTTTTAAAACCTCTTGATTCTTTTGGTTCTCTTCCTGTTGAAGTCCCGGATAATAAGCCAATCGGTTAATCTTTTTAGCCAAATTTTCTTCCCACTCAATCAGATCCTTAAATTCACTTTTACCAATCTCTTTTTCTATAACTTTTAATTTTTCGTCAATTAAGAGTATCTCTTTTTTAACTTCTTCAAAGTAATTTTCAAACTTTTGATTGTTAATTATTTTTTCCAAGTCCCAATTTATTTTCATTCCTTATTTTAATGCTAAACTAGTTATGTGTCAGAAATATCTTATGGTCTAACCTTCAATGATGTTCTTTTAATCCCTCAATATTCTCAAATCCCTTCTCGGTCTCAAGTCTCACTTAAAACCAATCTTACCCCCAAAGTAACGATCAATCTTCCGCTAGCTGCCGCCAATATGGATACTGTTGTTGGTCAAGATCTAGCTGTTGCCATTGCCAAGGTTGGTGGGGTAGCTTTCTATCCTCGTTTTGCCACTCCCGATATTCAAGTTAAAGAAGTTAAAGCCATTTTCGACCAAGGTCTATTCACTGTTCCTTCTGTAGGCATAAAATATGGCGAGCTAGAAAGATTTGATCTCTTAGTTCGCTCTGGTGCCACCGTAATTCTGGTTGATGTCGCTCATGCTCATCAAAAAAACTGTCTCGATTTTATTAAATTCGTTAAAAAAAAGTATCCCAAAGTTGAAGTAATCGCCGGTGCTGCCGCCACCTATCAGGCCACCAAAGATCTCTTTAAAGCTGGCGCCGATGCTGTCAAAGTTGGTGTTGGCCCCGGTTCCGCTTGCACCACTCGAATCATGACTGGTTCTGGTATGCCCCAACTTACGGCAATTATGGAAGCTGCCAAGGCCTCAAAAGAATTTTCCCGCCCAATTCTCGCCGATGGTGGTCTAAAAAATTCCGGTGATGTGGTCAAAGCTCTCGCTGCTGGTGCTAGTTGTGCTATGTCTGGTAATTTATTTGCTGGTTGTCTAGAAACCCCCGGAGAAATAATTGTCAAAGACAATCAAAAATATAAAAACTACAACGGCTCAGCCTCAGCCACCGAAAAACAGCATCAGTTTGCTCAAAACCCACAAGAAAAAACCGCCGATTATGTCAAATATGTTGAAGGTCTCGAACGCCTAGTTCCTCTTCGCGGTTCTATTGTTGAAATTGTCGAACAACTTGAAAAGGGGATCCGTTCTGGTTTCACCTATAGTGGTGCTCTCAATATCGACGAACTTCATCGTCGCGCCCAATTCATTCAAGTCACTTCCTCAGTAATTTACGAAAATCAGCATCGTGATCTTACCCGACTTTAATTTTGAGAAATCTTTTTTACCACCCCAAGGTCGTTATCTTTTAGGCATTGATGAAGTTGGCCGTGGTTGTTGGGCTGGGCCTCTTTGTCTGGCTGGTTTTCTACTCGATTCTCAAACTTTTAACTATTTTCAATTCACCGATTCAAAACAACTAACCGCCTCTAAGCGTTCCCATATTTCTGCACACTTAACCGCCAACTATCCCTATTTTATTGTCACCGTTTCCCCTCAAGACATCGATAATAATGGGCTATCAGCTTCGCTCAAATCTGCCATTCTTCAAATTCAACAACATTTTCAAGATCAATATCAAGTTTGCCTATACGATGGTAATTGTTCCTATGGTCTAAATCTAAAAACAATTATCAAGGGGGACTCACATTGTTTTTCAATTGCCGCCGCCTCGATTATCGCCAAGCACTATCGCGATTCATTAATGATTAATTATTCTCAAGAATATCCTCTCTATGGTTTCGATCATCATGTTGGCTATGGCACTAAGCAACATCTTTCTGCTTTGCAAAAGTATGGCCCTTGTCCCATTCACCGATTGTCTTTCCGGCCAATCCAAAAAATATTACATTCAATATTGCCAAAGTAGCTTTTTAACCAACACTTCTTTTTCTTCTTCCTCTAAACCATAACTTATATTTGATTGTTCTCTCTGTTTGTTAACCTCATACATCAATAAAGCGCTAGCCACTGAAATGTTAAAACTTTCCACCATTCCTTTCATTGGAATATATATTTTTTTATCAGCCATAAGTTTTGCTGTCTCCGACACTCCTTTGTGCTCGTTTCCCATTACCAAAGCAATTTTCTTAGCCGTTAAGTCTGTCTTACTTGCCTCCTTAGCCTGTTTATCCAAAACGCTAACCACAATTTCATAGCCATCTTTTTTTAATTCTTCAAAACATTCTTTTGAGCTTCTAAAGATTTTATACTCCACCCATTTATTAGCACTGCTCGAACTTGCCTTCCCTACCACTTTTGGATCAAATTCTTTTTCTTTTTCAAAAATTAAATATATTTTTCCAAACCCCAGTCCATCTGCAGTTCTTACTACCGCTTGAATATTGTGTGGATCCCACACATCCTCTAAAACAATAATTCCTGTTTGTCGATTATCAACTAAATTTCTAATTTTCTCTTGACGATCAAGTTCCATAAATCATGAATTTTACCAATAATAATACCAACAAGTAGCCACCAAATTAGTTCACTGTTTCCTATTTTTAGCTTTAGCATTGATTTTGCTATCAGATTTTCTAAATCCTGATTAATAATCTTAAATGAACTGTTTATTCCAATAAATCTAAAATTGTCAATTAAAACTCCTATCATACTTACTTCTTCAATTTTGGTATATCTCAAATGAATTAACCCAAACCAAATAATTAATCCAACAACTGCTATCCACCATTTCTTTTTCAGCTTTTTAACAATTAAAAAACCAATTAGTCCTCCCAGCCACAACCAGTTTATTGGTTTTTTCATCAAATTATTTTGGTTGTAAATTCTGTTTAAAAAAGATTGACTATCCTTTTTAAAATGATCTTTAAAATACCAACCATGTTGATAATTAATTTTTTCTCCCAAAACAACATTCTCCCTGTAGGTAGGCGTTAAAAGCCAGTTACCAATAAATATTTCCTTAGGATTACCATTATATAATTGATCATATTTAATTGATAAATCAGTCATTTTAAAAGTTTCTATATTGTTTTCTTTTATCCAATCAAGTTGTTTTTTATACTCATCAATAAAATCAACACTTTCTAGTCCGGTTTCTAATCCAACAGTAATTATTCCAAGTTTATTTCTTTCGTCAAAATAAATATTGGCTAATTTTTCAAAATAATCAATTTTTAAACCTTGACTAATATAATCATTAGCTTGCATTGAAAAATTAGAAACTTTTGGTCCTGACCCAAAAAAAGCCTTTTCTGGATCTCTAAGCGCCCATTGAGTAATCAAAACATTCATCTTTCCAGGTACTAAAATATTTGAAGTATCTGGGTGATATGGATATCCCCACCATTGACCCCATATTCCATAGTTGTCAGTTGTTTTTTGATCAGTCACTATCATGGCATTTTTAATCCCATATTTATTTTCCAAATAATTCAGTGAAACAGAATCAATCCACCAAGCCCCGACTGCTTTTGGGAAATAACCAAATTTTTGTTTAAAATCACTCATCATTTTGTCAATTATCATCGCTCGTTCTTTTGGATCATATCCGGACAAAAACACTACTCCAGGATCATACCAAGGTTTTTGTTCTTCAAAATATACTCTACTTTTTATTGCTAAATTCTTGGATACTTCTAAAAAAATCCCAATTTCCTGATCATCATTAAAATTAATGATCTTATCCATTATTTCTTTATCGCTCAGAACATCATTCTGAATTAACCAAGTTGCTTTTAATCCGTTTTCTTTGATAATTCTATACTGATCGTCCAGCGGCTTTGTGGTTTTATCTTTCCACAACTCACGACTCCTTATCGGATTCACAATTATTGCCGTTTTTTCCATTGCCATTACCTGGTCGCCATTTAACCATAGTATTCCAAAAAGAATTATCCAGCTAAATCGCTTCCAATCCATAATATTTTAGTTTAACAATTTTTTCATTTGGAAAATTCAGATACCAATCTTTTTTAATATAAAAATCACTTTCCCCGCCTCCGCGATAACTAAACCTTTGGTAATTATTTAAATCAATTTTTAAATTTTCATTACTTTTCACAATTAAATAATCTGGTAACTTATTTAAATTAGCTTCTTGTTCTTTTCTTAAAACATCAACAGATGTCATCCATTTATAAAAAAATATGAATCTTCCTTCTGGTTCAATTGTTGACTGCCAGTAGCCCAATACTTCATCTGGTATCGCTATCAATTTACTTTGATCTCTTTTTGTTTGTCTAATTGCTTCACTGTAATTAAAAATTCTAGAGTAATATATTTCAAATTCGTTTTGATAATTAGTCTTTTTATTCAAATTACTATTAAAACTTAGCCAAAGTAATATGCCTAATAATAAATAGTTTTTTTGTTTTAATTCACTCGATACTATAAAAACAAGTAGTCCAGCCCAAATTAATAAATGAAAACCATCATAATATATTTTATTTAGCTCAAAGTTACGTAAATTAGCCAAACTTAATATCAACAGTATCCATCCAACTTTTTTATACTCTTTTTTTATTATTAGTTTAGTTAATAGTCCCAACAGAATTAGACAAAATATTTTTAATGTTAAGATTTCGTAGTTATCTACACTAGTTAACAAATATCTTATAGTTGTTAAACTAGATTTTAAAAATGACACAAACATATTACTGCCACCAGCTATTGGTATGTAGTATTTTGCATTAACTAAAATTGCATTACTAAGATAACCTTTTAGATCAACGAATGTAGCAACAAAAACTGTAGTTAATGCTATTCCTGTTAGTAACAACCCAATGTTTTTTACATTTTTTCTCCATCGCCACATCCAGTTTATCGTTATTACCCCCAATAGTGGCCAGGTTGGGGCTAGAGTTAGTCCAGTCATGGCGATTATTATTCCTATAAAAATAATTTCAGCATCAAATTTTATTAGTTTAGTAAATGTTGACAATCCCAAATATATTATTGGATAAACAACCAATGATTCCGCCAGAAACATGTTTCCTAAATAAATATTTTTTATCAATTCAAAAATAAAAAAAGGTATTGTTATTTTCAAACCAAACTTCCATCCCAAGATTATTAACCATCCAATCGACCATACTGTTATTAACTGACGGTGTTGCTTTATTAACCCTAAAATTGTATTTGGTTTAAAAATAATTTGGTTAGCCGCACTTATAATATATGCTCCCGGTTGATGGTGGCTAAAAATTTTTTCATATAATTTATCACCCTTAGTTAAATACCTTCCCACCACCATATTATCTTGTTCGTCTACAAAATTTACTGCCAACCAATTAGTTGATTCCCATCGAACTAAAAAGCCCAAGAATACAATTGCTAATCCAATTAAAAGCAATTTTTTGACCACAGGTTATTATTCTTCCGGAGTAATGCTAGGAATATCTTTTAAGATATTCTGTAATTGGTCACCAAATTTTTGCATTTCAGCCATGATATCTACAAATTTAATATCCGATGGGGGAGTTAAATCAGCTTCGCTTATGTTCCAGTCCTTGCAGTTATAGTTATATTCTTTTTCTAAATCAACTCCGGTCTTATCGTTTTCGGCTTTAGTTTCTTCATCTAATTTAATTTTAATTCCATCACTTTTTTTAATTGGATCCCAGCTGTAAAAATAATCACCATCAGACACTGTAATCATTTTTGTTTCTTTTACTTCGCCGCTACTATACTTTATGGCTACCGTTTGTCTAAACTTATTACCTTTAATTAATATGTCTCCTTCCATTGAAGTTTCGCCA
>JAKQJL010000038.1 GCA_029561175.1 bacterium | reverse complement strand
ACAAGTATATAAAGAAGTAACGTTTGATGTATCTGGAGAAGTGTTAAAACCAGGGGTTTATACTTTGGGAAATAATCAGCGGTTGGTAGATGCCTTGGCGGTAGCTGGTGGTTTGACAATAAATGCCGACAGAGATTGGGTGGAAAAAAACATTAATCGAGCCGAGTTACTAAAAGATGGAATGAAAATATATATTCCCAAAAAAGAAATAGTTAAAACTGGTGGCCAATTAATAAATATAAATACCGGAACAGTAGAAGAATTAGATAAATTAAGTGGGGTTGGTCCATTTTTGGCTAGCAAAATTGTTGAGTATCGACTAAGTGAGGGGAGATTTAAATCAATTGAAGATCTAAAAAAGGTGAGTGGAGTGGGAGAAAAACTATATGAGTCAATCAAAAATAAGGTGGAGCTTTGAAATTTTTAGATGGTCTGTTTGGCTAGTAATGTTGGTAGTGGTTTTTGGTTGGTTGGCTAATAAACAGAGAATGGAAATGTTGATTGATCAGTCAATGCCAAGAATTGAAGCCATAACTATGAAGGCAATGCTTTGGGGTGAGAGTCGGGATTTTCAGAAAGAAGAATGGTTAAAATTAAAAAATAGTGGTGTAATACATTTATTGGTAATATCGGGTACAAATGTAATGATATTGATGAATATTTTGGTTGAAACTGGGTCTTGGATAATGGGAAGAAAAAAGGCAATTGTTTTGGGTTTAATAATTTTATGGGAATATGTGGTAATGGTTGGCTGGCAAATACCGATGGTTCGAGCTGGATTAATGATGAGCTGGTTTTATTTGGCTCAATTATGGGGAAGAAAATTTGAAGTAAAAAGAGCCTTGGCACTAACTATTGGAATGATGGTTTTAGTCGAAAAAAAAGTTGCCTTTGAGACAAGTTTTTGGTTGAGTTTGGTAGCTTATATTGGGGTAATTACAGCCAATAATTTAAACATATTTTTTAAGTTAGTTTGGATTAACTTGTGGATATGGCCAATTTTGGCGATAAATTATTCCCAAATAAGTTTAGTGGGATTGATAACTAACACTTTGTTGATGGGAGTGTCGGAAATCATTGTTGGTTTGGGGTTTTTGGGATGGTGGTGGCTGGCAATTCCAATGATTAGATATTTATGGGTAATTATTGATTGGTGGGGGATAGTGCCGATGTTAACAGTTAAAGTAAATTACTTGATAATTGGAGGTTGGTATTTGTGTTTGATATATTGGTTAAATAAAAGAAATGAAAAAAACCATCTTGATAATCGTGTTTAGTTTTGGAGGGTTATTGAGTGGAGAGTTGGAAAAACTAAAACCAAGGGTGGTTTTTTGCGATGTGGGCCAAGGAGATGGAAGTTTAATTATTGATGGTAGCTTCCAAATGATGCTGGATGCTGGCCCGAAAAACTTGAAAATGGTAAATTGTTTGAATAAACAGTTACCTTTTTGGGATAGAAAAATTGAAGTGGTGATTATTAGCCATGATGATGTTGATCATTTAGGTGGTTTGGAAATAGTTAGTCGTTATTATAATGTACAAGAAAATTACTCAGAAAAAATTAATAAAAATGATATATTTAGATATGGAAAGATTGAGTATGAAATACTATCTGCTGAAAAAAATAGAGAAATAGTGGGGGTACTAAGATATGATAATAAGCGAATCTTATTTTTAAGTGATAATGGGATAGAGACAGAAGAAAAGTTAAATTTAGAAAAAATGACTGGGGTGAGGCTGGGGCATCATGGTTCAAAAAATGCGACTAGCGAAAAAATGTTGGAAAAAACAAAACCCGATTGGATGGTAATAAGCGTGGGGAAGAACAATCGATATGGACATCCACATCAGGAGACTTTGGAGAGATTGAAAGATATTAAAATGTTGAGGACTGATTTAGAGGGAACGATAAGCTATGATTTAACGAGAAACAGTTTGATAGATAGTCGAGGAGATTTGTTTAATCACTGGAATCAGTTGATTAAAATCTTTTCCTCGAGTCATGACACAAAGTAAATATGGTTTTTGGGGATGATAAATAATGCCACAATCATGGAATTGTTTGATGCCGGTGTCGGTAAAATTTCTTTCTCCGAACTTATGCGAAACTTTGGTGCTTTGAGGAACTCCAGCAACTAAGCCTTGGGTGAAAGTTGACTGAGAAAGGAGCTTGAGAGCTTTTTCAGAATCATCGTGGGAAAGATAGCTGGAATTAAAAAGAATTCTGAAAAAAGAAGCATAGGATTTGACAGTAAGAATGTCACCGTTGGGGTTGGAAAGGCCTTTGGAAATATCAACACCCAAATCATTATAAACTCGGATTAATTGGTCGAAAGTAATGTTTTGGTTGAGTAGATCATAGGAACGATTATCAGAATAGACAATCATGCGTTTAATTAGTTCTTCGATGGTGTATTCTTGGTCTGGAGTGAGTGTTTCTTCAGGAATAATGTTTTGAGAAATACTGTCGGAAACTGATTGGTATTTGAGTTTGGTAGAGAGCAAATTAGGATTAGATTCTGAAAGTTTTAAATAGGCGATCATTAGGGGGACTTTGACTAGAGAGGCTGGGGAAAAATTTTCTTTTTCATTAATGCCAAACCAAGGGCCGTTGTTTAAATCACGAAAATAGACGCTGGCAAAGCTAATTTTGTTTTGGGTCTGTTGATCTTTAATATAGTTGGCAACTTCGTTTCGAAGTCGGTCTAAATTTTGGTCACGACTAAAATTAGCGGTGTCGCATTCTAAAAGAGGATTAATAAATTGATAATTCTTTTGAAGACGAGATTCAATCATTTTTTCTGAGGGACGATTAAAAAACATTCGTCCTAAGAATAGACCGAGATTGAAAAACAAGAAACAATAAACAGCAATTTTGAACTTCATCATTTGATAGTAACATAAAAAGTGCATGTAATAGAAGTTAAAGAAAATATAGTATGTAAAGTAAATAAAGAATGTAAAGAACATAAAGATAATAAAGAAAATAAAGAACAAATAGAATTTGGTGCTTGTAATAGAAATTACGCTTGTTTAGACTGATATATAGTGGATAAGTGGATAAGAAAAATCAGAAGAATGAGTGTTAGTCAGTTGAGGGCGCTTAAGGTATTAGCAGAAAGTGAGAAGGGGGTTATTGAATCATCAGAAACATCGGGACAAACTAAATTGAAAGGAAAAAGTTTGGGTGGGGTATTTTCATCTTTATCTAGACAACAGATCGATGGTTTGTATATGATAGAAGCTTGGGGTCGAAGTGTTTCTGGCCGAGGTTTGAGATGGAGGTTAAATCCAAAAACTATTAGTCGAAGTGAATTGAAGAGAGTGGTAAAGGAGGTTTTGGAAGTATGAAAAAAGTAATTGCAATCATATTAGCTTTAGGAATAATGGTGCCGATAGTGATATCGAATATTAAGGCGGCTGAAAGGACAATTACGAGTTTTAATGATTTTAGTTTGGGAAAATTTAGTGGAACTGAATCGCAGACAAGTAAAGGATCTTTGAAATTGACCGATAGTAGTAGTTGGGTGGGTAGAGCTTGGGAAACACCAAATTTAACTTTGGGAGATCAGGCGGCGATTGGGACAGACAGTAAGCATTTGTATTTATTACCAAACGGTTCGACTGAGATGATGAGATTTTTACCATTGGAAAGCCGATGGGAATCGTTGGCTAGGGCACCGAAAATGACTTATGCTGGGTCGGGGATGACTTATTTAGAAGGTTATTTTTATGTAATTTTTGGAAATAACCAAAAGGAATTTGCTCGGTATTCTCCAGATACTAATAGTTGGCAAGAGTTAACAATGTTGCCTGATTTGGTATCGAGTGGAGCTCAGATTGTTAATGATGGTAATAATATTTTTATTTTAAGAGGTGGAGGGACGAGTGATTTTTGGAAATATAATCCTGATAGTAATAGTTGGACAACGATGAGTACACCTCCAGCAACGATTGCGGCTGGAAGTGGGTTGGTTTACAAGGATGGAGCAATGTATGCTTTGCGCGGTGGAACGACAAATACTTTTTATAAATATATTGTGGCTAGTGATTTGTGGTCGACACTACCAAATGCCCCAAACACTTTTGCGGAAGATCATGTGATTACCTTAAGGGGGAGTGAAATTTTTGCGACCAGAAATGGATCAACAAATAGCTTTTATAAATATAATATTGGGACAACTACTTGGTCGACAATTGCAAACACTCCTCAAATTACTAGATTTATTGGTTCTATTTATATCCCTGCTGATGATAAGGTGTATGTGTTTCGAGGAAATACTACTTATGATTTTTGGAAATATGATGCGACAAATAATGTGTTTTTAGGAGTACCAGATTTACCAAATACTACTGGAACAGGATCTGATTTAGTTCACTGGAATAATGAGCTGTATTTTCTAAGAGGAGCAGCTTCTCAGAGTTTTTATAAGTTTTCTTTGGGTGCAACAGGAGTGGGGGCGACTTGGGTAACGTTGCAAAATATTCCGGGGGCAGTAAATGATGATACTAAAATGACAGTGGCTGGAAATAGTATTTTTGCTTTTCAGGGTGGTGGAAGCCGTAATTTTTATAAATATGATTTGGGGTTAGGAGTTGGAACTACTTGGACAACGATGATGATGACACCAGCAACAATATCTTATGGAGCATCATTGATATATCCGGGAAGTGGAAATTATTTGTA
>JAKQJL010000025.1 GCA_029561175.1 bacterium | reverse complement strand
CCAATTAAAGAACCAGCGGAAGTGCCAGCAATATAATCAATTGGAATTTTATTTTCGACTAAACACTTAATCACTCCGATATGAGCCAGGCCGCGGGAACCACCAGAACCAAGAGCTAAACCAACTTTTTTCATGGATTTTTTAAATGATTAATTTCTGTTTGAGTGAGAGGACGATAATCTCCAGGAGCTAATGACCCTAGTTCGAGTGGGCCGATACTTAGACGGTGAAGATCGATTAAATAAAGATGAAGCTCGGCACAGAGTAAACGGATTTGGCGCTTTTTTCCGGTGTATAGGGTTATTTTTAACTTAGTTTGATTCATTTCATAGGAAACTGGGTTAACTTTGGCCCCAGTTTTTTGCATTTCTATTTGTTTTTGAGTAGAAACTTTACCAAGAATAGTAATTAAATAAACCTTGGGTAAATGATAACGAGGATGAGTTAGTTTTAAAGCCAAGTCGCCATCGTTGGTAAGAATCATTAAACCGGTTGATTGATAATCGAGACGACCAACCGGAAAAACCCGCGGGGTGGGTGGTACTAAATTAACCACCACATCACGACCACGATCGTCGCTAGTAGTGGAAAGAACAAACTTGGGTTTATTGACGGCGTAATAAACTAGTTGAGGCGGATGGGGTGGAATAGTTTTTTTATCGACGACAAGAGTGTCGGTTTCAGGGTCGACTTTATCTCCTAAAACTGCTTGTCTTTGATTGATGGTGATTCGACCCTGAGAAGTGTATTCATCAATTTTTCGACGAGAAGCAACCCCAAGACTGGCTAAATATTTATTGAGCCGAATTAATGTCATAATAGTAGTATATGGCCAAAGATAAATTTAGTGCAGTTTGGGTTAGTCACTCATCGATTAGTGCTTATGATGAATGCCCGAGGAGTTATTATTTGAAAAATGTTTATAAAGATCCAAAAACAGGCCATAAAATAAAATTGGTAACACCACCATTATCTTTAGGAAAAGCGGTTCATGAGGTGATTGAGAGTTTGTCGGAAATTAAAACTGATTTAAGATTTAAAGAACCATTAATTGATAAATATGAAAGAGCTTGGAAAAAAGTTTCGGGAAAAAATGGTGGATTCTTTGATCAGGAAACTGAATATAAATATAAAGTTAGAGGTGAAGAAATGATTAGAAGAGTGATGAAAAATCCCGGTCCTGTGGCAGAATTGGCGGTTAAGATTAATATGGAACTACCCTACTATTGGTTGTCGGAAGAAGATAATATTATACTTTGTGGAAAAATTGACTGGTTAAAATATATTCCTGAAAGAGATTCGGTAGAAATTATTGATTTTAAAACTTCTAAAAACGAAGAAGGGATAGAGAGTATGCAGTTGCCAATTTACAACTTACTGGTTCACAACTGCCAAAAACGAAAAGTTGAAGGGGCGTGGTATTGGTATTTGGGAATGAATGACGAGTTAACAAAAAAAACTCTGCCAGATTTAAAAGAATCTGAAGAATTAATTATCAAAAAAGCTAGGAAAATAAAATTGGCTCGTACCATGGAAAGATTTTTATGCCCAGAAGGAGAAGCTGGATGCCGAGCCTGCCGACCTTATGAAATGATTTTAAAAGGAGAGGCGGAATTTGTGGGAAACGATGAATACAAAGCGGATGTTTATGTAATTAATAAGCCAACTAGAAACGAGGAAGAAGACTCGGTGGTGCTTTAAAATAAACCGAGTTGAGGTGGGGCGGATGATTGAGGAGGGTGGGAAAAATCGACATCGATTTGGCGAATAGTGTTCCACTTATCCATGTATTTTAAATATTTGTTTTTTAGGGCAAAATCGTAAACTTCTTTAGTAACGATCACATCGGCTTCACAATATTTTTTTAATTTTGCCAAAGATTCGGGAGTATGTTCTTGCCAATAATAAACAGCATTTAAACCATGATCAATTTTAGTATGGCCAATGGTTTGTGAAGCAATCGCATTTAGAGACAAACGATGACCTAGAAAATTCTTAATGTGTTCCATAATGTCGAAATGAGCCATTTTTTTAAAATCGTATGGCGCTAAAGGAGCCATGGCGGGAACATCGAAATGAAGCGAGTTGAAACCAATAATCCGATCGGTGTTTTCGAAAAATGACCACATTTGGGAAAAATCCTCTTCCCAAAAACTTTTCATTTCACCATTGATTTCATTTAAACCATCATCGAGCTGACGACGATAAGCAGAAACAATGGAAATTCCCAAGTCGGCTGGGTTATTCGTTTCAATATCATCAAATATTTTTTTGGTTTCAATGTCGAAAACAACTTCGGTGATCATAGTGGAATTCTTCTAATATACATCATCTGTGGAGCCAAATCCAATCCGATCGGGAATTAGAGAACTAGCTGAAATCATTTTGGCAGGAGTGATCACAAAACGACCATAGCGACTATTAATATCGTCTAGAGCTTGAGTGAGACTTAATGATTTAGGAACCGAGGAGAATAAATTTA
Organism: bacterium; assembly: GCA_029561175.1. GTDB lineage: Bacteria > Patescibacteriota > Microgenomatia > UBA12405 > UBA12405 > JAKQJL01. Next base: position 68,990 of record JAKQJL010000025.1, on the reverse strand, counting down.
ATTGATTAACATTATTTTTACAAAGATCAAAACAAGAGACTGATAAATTGGCCACAGGCTTGGTAAAAGGTGAAGAGAGAAGAATTCGGTAAGCCAAAGAGTAGAGATCTTTGGTAGAAAAAAGCGAGGTATTTTTGACAGTTTTGGCTTGATGCCAAAAAGAATAATCGGTGTAGAGAATTCCTAAGTGAACACCTTTGGCAGTATAACCAGAACGACGTAAGCGAAAAGCCATTTTCTCGACTAATTTGGACAAAATGGGAGAAAGATCTGAGGGTGCAGAATAATGAGTGGGCAATGAATACATGTGGCCAAAACTCTTTTTAGAAAATTCAACATCATCGATTTCCCAACCTCTGAGACGAAGATACCAGTAATAACCAGTAATAGAATGGAAAACGGATTTTAATTGATAAATAGAAGCTTGGTATAAATCGGTAACTGTGTGGATACCACCGGCATTAAGCCTGGCGGCAAATTTGGTATTGATACCGCAGAGATCTAATAATTTTAAATTTTGATAAACAGAGCAGTAATTTTGATAATTTATTTCTTCCAAACCATCGGGTTTTTTGAGATTAGAAGCGGTTTTGGCCAAAAAACGATTGGGGCCAATACCGATAGAAACAGTTAACCAGTCGCCAATTTCATCTTTAATTCGTTGTTTAATTTCGGCACCAACATTTTTTAGACCAAGTTTTAACCCAGGATACCTTAAAAAGTTGAGAGTAAATTCATCGATAGATTTGGGAACCAGATCGGCAGTGTATTGAGAAAGAAGATTTTTTAATTGACGATGGACAAAACGGTACTTGTCAGGATCGGTTTCAATGACAATAACTTCAGGACAAATTAATTTGGCGTCTTGGACCCGAGTACCAACTTTAATTCCTAATTTTTTGGCTTCAACTGAAGGTGCGAGAACACAACCCCGAGCGGAAGCATAAGCGGCAACCACTAAGGGGCGATCTCGATAGAGAGGATTGGCTTGTTGTTCGATTCGAGCAAAACAAGAATTAAGATCGATGTGCATAATCGCCGATACTTGGCGATTAAATGGTAGTTCTAAAAAAGTAGAATCATGACGGCTGACCATCGGAAATTTCTTGTAAACGCCAAAATAAATTGGCAGTGTCAAGTTCTAACCGAAAAAAAATATTGCCTGCTAAAACTGAAAAAATATGAAATAATGTTTGACCACGACGAAAAGTGTGGTGTAGACCGATTTTAGTAACTAAATACTCGCGGCCATCCCAAATTATTTTTTGGGGTCGAACTGATCGCAAATAATGGTTAAAATTAAAAGTAACAGAAATCGGGGTATCTACTTTTTCGGTCATGATTAAAATTATACCGAATAAAACCCGAAGTCAAGTAAGATAATGAAAAACAAAATATTAACTAAAGTAAATCAGGAGATTATTGAAAAAGGGGTGGCTAAAACCTTTAAAAATATTTTAGAAAAAACCAAAACCAGAGTGGTAATTAAAGGATACGATCAGAAGCTGAAAAAAATATTTAAAAAAGAAAGAATAATTATTATTTCAAATCACCCAGCTGAAATAGATGTGTTATTAATTTTATCTACTTGGCAAAAAAGAAAAGATAAATATTTGGTGGCAAATCACGGTTTTCTGGGTTTATTGCCAGCAATTGATAAACACATTATTCCAGTTTTCATTACCCACCGAATTTACGAAGCTAAAAGAGATAAGTGGAAACTAGACTTATTAAGAAAGCTCCATTTTTCAGAAGTGTTCTCTAAAGAAGAATCACATCAAAAAAACATTGAAAGCATTAATTTGGCGGCTGAAAAAGTTAATCAAGGTGGGTTGGTAACAATTTTTCCAATGGCTGGGGAAGAAAACAATAAATTCTTACCAGGCATTGGCCATATTATTAAAAACTTAAAATATAAAAATACTAAAATTGTAATGGCGTATATTAGGGGTACCTCAACTTGGGATTATTTAAGAATAATTCCCCTATTTAACAGATTGATGCCCAAAATTAGTATTAACTTTAGCCGAACAATGGAAATTAAATCTTTGAAAGCGAGTGAACCAAAAGAGATAGCTAAAGAACTAGAAGCAATCTACAAAAACTGGTTGTTGAGCTTAGAATGATGACCAATTGATAATAAGTAGAATTAGCCCGGTTAAACTAAACATCGAAATAATTTGGAAAAAAACTTGAAGAATAATAAAGGCCTGTTGATCGGAAATTTTTCCAAAGAAAAAATAGAGTAGCTGGAAGTGGTTTTCAAGACGGTGGGGGTAATGTTGAGGTTGAATAAATTGCTCCAAAAAGAAGTAGAGAGTCTCACCTAGACTTCGAATAAACCAAAAGACTAAAACCATGAGAATGCCAATCTTTGGCTGGTGAGACAAAAGAGTAATTAGAGCAGCGATTGAACCATAAATTGAAAAGACCAAAAGATCTTCCCAAACAAAGGAGCCCAAAGGAAAACCCCATCCATAAATGAATTTGGCTATCTTTGGACCATTTTTGATTTGTTTCCAGGAAAGATAGATTAAAAAGATAAAAACAAGAATAATCCAAAACATAGGCAATTATAACTCCTTTTTTATCTTGTGTTTTTTTAGGGATTCCAAGGTAAAATACTTATTGTGAACTGAGAGGTTCATATTTAAATGTTAGTCAGACAGTGAATAAAAAACTATATGTCGGTAACCTTAGTTATCAAACTACCGACGATTCTTTGCTAGCTGCATTTTCCCAAGCTGGAAATGTAGTCTCAGCAGTTGTTATTAAAGATAAATTTTCCGGAAGATCGAAAGGTTTCGGTTTTGTAGAAATGGCTACTGAAGAAGAAGCCACCAAAGCAATCGAAATGTGGAATCAAAAAGACATTGACGGTAGAGACGTTAATGTTAATGAAGCCAGACCAATGGAAGATAGACCTCCACGAAGAGATAATTTCGCTGGTGGAAATCGTCCTCGATACTAATTAACAACTTTAAAAACCCGCCTTATCGGCGGGTTTTTTTGTGGACTAATTATTTGAACTGAATTGTTTGAGCGGTAACTGAACCATCAGTGTTATCAGTACCAATTACGGAAATTTGAGCACCAACTTTTAAACCAGTTTTATCGGTGGGAGCAGTTTGGGTATAGGTGGTGGAATCGGAAAGAATAATAATTCGAGAACTACCATCGATAGTTTTGATAGTAGCCGATTTATCATCGAGACTAGTAACTTCACCCATGTTAGGCCGATTCTGAAATTTTCGTTGACCTTGTTGGTTGGCTTTTTGAACCATTTGTTGACCCATTTGACGAAAGTTTGGGGTTTTACTTTTTTGATAGAAGTAACCAGTGGTCACGCCGGCAACAAAAATAGCCATGGCGATAATGATTTGAACGGGATTAATATTTTTCATTGAATTAATTTTTAATTGGTAAATGAACTTGAAAATCGGTGCCTCGATTTAATTGACTTTTAACTACAATTTGACCATGATGCAAATCGACAATTTGCCGGGCAATTGATAGACCAAGACCGTAGCCAGCCACAGTTTTATTGCGAGAAGAATCGACACGATAGAAACGTTCAAAAATATGAGGAATTTCTTTTTGATCAATGCCAATACCGTAGTCTTTTACATGAATAATAATATTTTTAGAATTAGTTTTTGCCCAAACTTTGACTGTTTTTTGACTATATTTTAGGGCATTATCAACTAGAATAGTAAGTAATTCTTGGATTTGAGATTTATCGGCAGTGAAAGAAACAATCGAAGAAATAAATTTAATTCGCTGATTTTTAGAAAATAAAGATTTAAATTGATTAAATTTTATAGTCTCTAGTTGAAGCTTAATTTTATTTTGATCGAGTCGAGATAAATTTAATAGATAGTTTGATAACAAAATTAATTTGTTGGTTTCTTCTACACTTTCAGTGATAACTTTTTTGGCTTCATTGAGCTTTAAGTTTGGATCGCGCAAATTAACTTCTAGATTGGTTTTTAAAGCAGTTAAGGGAGTACGGATTTCATGAGAGGCATCGTCGATAAACCGTTTTTGTTCTTCAACCATTTTTTTAATTGGAGATAGGGTCCGACCAGCAAGAAAATAACCCAAGGTGGCCGAAAATACTAGAATTATGCCATTAACCCCCAATAAAACGACGATGATTCTTTGCTGAGTTTCGGCTAAAACCTCGGGGTCGATTACTGGTGGAGGTGGAAGTTTGAACTCAACTTTTCTTTCGAGTCGAAAGCGTTGATTTCGAGCAAAACGTTGAAGCTCAACATTCATCATTTGATAAATAGTGAGACTAAAGGCCAAAGAAATGGCCATAATGATCAAACAGTACCAAGCAGTTAATTTAATTCGGGCTGATTCAAACATGAACGGATAATTTATAACCAAAACCACGAATGGTTTGAATTAAAGGTTTTTTAAAAGGAACATCGATTTTTTGGCGAAGATTGCGAATGTTTACTTCAACTGTATTGGGGAGGATATCGGCATCATAGCTCCAAATATAATCGATTAACTGATTTTTAGATAAAACTTTTTCTTGATGTTTGATAAAAGTTTCGAGAAGCTGAAACTCTTTTTGGGAAAGAATTATTTTTTTATTTGCTCGAGTGACCTCGAATGTTTCCAAATTAACAGTGAGATCTTGGTATTTTAAAACAGTATTGATTACTTGTTGAGGGCGACGGGATAGGGCTTTAATCCGAGCGAGTAGTTCTTCAAAAGCAAATGGTTTGGCTAAATAGTCGTCGGCGCCATCGTTGAGACCAGTAACTTTATCTTCGATAGATGACTTGGCAGTGAGCATCAAAATAGGCGTATGGTTTGTTTCTTGCCTAAGTTTTCGACAGATTTCTAGGCCATCCATTCCGGGTAACATTAGATCTAGAAGAATTAAATCGTATTTGGCATCGGAGGCAAGATCGTAGCCTTCAATACCGTCAAAAGCCAAGTCGACAGTGTAGTGTTCGAGTTCGAGACCCTTTTTAAGAGAGGTGGCAATTCGATGATCATCTTCGACAACTAATATTTTCATAAATGTATTTAAAACCAGTTGCCTGAAAAATAACTGAAAATTATTTTAGGGCTAAAAGAGATTTCATTTTCTCTAAGGCATCCTTATTTTGGGGGATTTCAAAGTGAGCTCGGGCTGGGGCTAGTTTGTCGATTAACCAATCGGCAAGAGCATTTTTTAAATCGAGAGGGTAAAGTTTTTCGGCTTGATAATCGACCACAACATCAGCAAACTTGGTGTAGACAACATTGCCACCAAATTTTTCGGGACGAGAGATTTTAAACTCGCCTTCTTCTTCACCCCAGAACACCAAGGTTTTTACCCAATTAATAAGGGGATTAAATTCAACTTCTTTGGGTGGGCCGTAGGCTTTTTTGATTTTTGATCTAATTTCGTCGGGAGTGTCGTGGACAAAAATAGCCGAATTTGGTTTGGATTTACTCATTTTAAGAGTTTCTTCATCGTTGGCACCTGGCTCGGGTGGAGTTAGGCCGGCAATTAAATTTTGGTGAATAGCTACTGGAGTAGCGTGGCCAAGTTTGGGGGCAACTTCGCGGGCAACTACATGAGCTTTGCGTTGATCAATTCCAGCATGAGCCAAATTAACGTTCATGGTAAAAATATCGGCGACTTGAAGAGGAGGATAAAAAAGAGTGGCCATGTCAACATCAGTCCCCTGCTTTTTACCCATAATTGAAATTGATCTAAGATTGCGAGAAAGAGTGACATGTTTACCAACTCGCATAAAAGTTTCCCAATGCTGTGGGTTTTCTTCGTAGAGTGTTTTACCACTAATAAATTCAACTTGGGAAGCGTCGACATCGAAACACTTTAGAGAAGCAATTAAAGCTTGCTTAAAATAGTTTTCGGAAGCCCAACGAATATTTTCCCAATCACCACCTAATTTATTGTTTAAGTAAGTGTGGAAATCGGCTAAAAAGATTTTGCATTTAATGCCGGCCTTAAGAAAATCGGCGATTTTTCCCATAGAAATAATACCAGTTCCTAAATGGACTTGGCCGGATATTTCAAAACCAATATAGTGTTGAATTGGTTTATCGGAAGATAACAAAGCTTTTAAATCGGCCTCGGTTAAAACTTCTTGACAATTGCGGGTGATTAAATGAAGTTTGTCGTCAATACTCAATGAATTCATATGGTAGTTTACCATTATTGAGGCAATTCCAAATCTGGCAAGATTAGAGTAATAGCAGTACCTTTATTAATTTCGGAGGTAATTTCAACTTCACCGTGTAAATGATTTTCGACCATTTCAACAATTTGAACTAAACCAAAACCTGAACCAGGGATATTAGACTCTCTGGCATTTTTATCACGACCAGGTATTTTGTTTTTAATATCATTTATTTTATCTGGCGACATCCCCATACCTTGATCAATTATAGAAATAATTGTTTGACCATCGACGTGATCAATAATAATAGTAATTGGTTGTTTTTTACCTGAAGTGTCAATTCCGTATTTATCGGCATTAGTTAAAAAATTAAAAAAGGTATGTTTGAGAATTACAGGATCGGTAAGAATCTGAAAATCTTCTTTTGGGTACTGATATCTAATTTCGCCCATACCATTTTGAGTTAAATCCATTAATTGATCAACAACCGAACCCATAATTGAGATTGGGCTTTCTATTGAAATTTGTGGTTGATAGTTGACGCCCTCAAAATATAGTTTTGAATCTCGAACCATTTCTTCAAGATTAGCTAAATTACGTTTATAATATTTTTGATTATATCGTGGTACTAACGAATCGTTTATTTCTGGATGAGTATCAACTTTTTGCTTAGCAATTTTTATTATTGTGGTTAACGCAGATATATATAAGTCATAAGGACTTTTGGCTTTATCATCTAGACTTAGAGAGGAAATGTCAGCTGATAAATTACCTTCCATAATCCACCCTTGATAAACTTGATTAAAATATTCTTTAAATAATGTGATGTCTTCTGGTTTGTTTTCGATAAGTAATTTTTTAAAATTAACTTCTGGTTTGTAGCGGCAACTCTCTAATTCAACAAATTCTTTAAGACAAGAAAGAGTAGGTAATAAGTCATGCCAAAAATCTTCTTTGCCTATTGTACCTACAAAATCAACACTTGAATAAACGCTAGTCAAGGATGACCTAAGATCGTGATTAATTCTACTGAATCTTGTTTCTGGAGAATCAATAATAGGAGGAGCGGGAAGTTTTTTGTCGACGGCAATATCCATATGTAATAAATATTTCTAAATTGATGGACTTTGAATAACTAATAGTGTAAATTAGTATAGCCCTTTTAAGATTATAAGTTGTTTTAACTGTATGTCAAAATACATAATCCATGGTGGTAAACCATTGAACGGTGAAGTTATTATTCGGGGAGCAAAAAATGCCAGCTATAAGCAAATAATTGCATCAATGCTGACTGATGAGCCAGTAGAACTAACAAATATTCCCCAAATTTCGGATGTGAGAATTACGTCAAGTATTGCTGAGAGTTTGGGAGCAGAATTTAAACCAGTGGGTGAACACGGACTAATTATTCAAACAAAAGAAATCAAATCGAGTGAAGTTCCTAGTGGAGCTGGTGAAAAATCGAGAACCTCGTTTATTTTTACTGGTCCCCTTTTAGCTCGAACCGGAAAAATAACTTTTCCAACCCCAGGTGGAGATAAATTAGGAGAAAGGCCATTGGATAGGCTTTTTGCTTGTTTGGAGCAAATGGGAACAGTGGTGGAAATTAATGAAAATGGTTGTACTTTGACTGCTGCTAATGGATTAACTGGCACTGATTTTACTTTTAATAAACCATCCCATACTTCAACGGAAGTAATTTTAATGGCGGCGGCAATGGCCAAAGGAAAAAGTGTGATTCGAAATGCGGCTTGTGAACCAGAAATTGATGATTTAATTGAAATGTTAAATGGCATGGGGGCGAGAATTGAAAGAGATAAAGAGACCCCAACTATAATTAGAATTGAAGGTGTAGAAAAATTACACGGAACTAGCCATCAAGTTATTTCTGATCGAAATGAAGCGGTAACATTTATTTGTGCAGCTTTGGCCACCAAAGGATCGATTAGTATTTTACGGATTGAACCACAAATTATTGAAACGTTTTTAAGAACAATTGAAAAAATGGGGGCAAAAGTAAATAGGGGTAAAGATGAAGTTTTTATTCAGTGGATAGGACCATTAAAAGCAGTTGATATTGAAACTGAACCAGAGCCAGGTTTTATGACCGATTGGCAAGCACTTTTTAGTTTGGTTTTAACCCAAGCAGTGGGAGTAAGTAGTGTGATCGAAAGAATTTATCCGCAACGTTTTCAACACATTGGATTGTTAAACCAAATGGGAGCCAAAACAAAATTATTCCAACCAGAAATAGCCAACCCCGAAACTTATTACCATTTCAACCCTGAAAGCGATAAACCAGAATTTATGCATGGAGTGAAAATTTATGGACCATGCAAATTGAAAGCGACTAATTTAAAAGTAGCCGATTTAAGAGCAGGAGCAACAGTAACTTTAGCCGCTTTAATGGCTGAAGGTGAATCGACAGTGGAAGGAGTGGAATATATAGAAAGAGGCTATGAAAAATTAGCCGAAAGACTCACCCAACTTGGAGCGTCGATTAACTATATTAAAGTCAACGGAAATTAATTTTTGGGTAAGCTTTCGCAAGCCACGCCATCATTATCGCCATCGAGATTATTGGTATCTTTAGATTTACCACCAGCATTGGTGAAAAATTTTTGGGCTTGAGCTTGGGTTTTAAAATCGGAACAATTATATTGATCAGTATATTTTCCACCAGAGGTGACAACATTACCATCAAGATCGCGCATAACTTTTGATTCGGAAAGAGATTCTCCGGAAAGGAGTTTACCTAAATCCCAGTCGTTATTGGTAGATTCTAGGCCAAAAGCGAGCATCAAAATAGCGATGACTACAGCAAAAACTGGTTTTAAAATATTTTTTGATTTTGATGATAAATCGGCGAGTGGTTTAAATTTAGGAATGGCCATAATTAGGTTAATGAGTAAAAGAAATAAGCGGCAATAATAAGAAGAATAACGATGAGAACTAAGCGGACTTTTTTGTTGTTGATCATAGATAATTTTACACTAGATTATTTTTTCTGGGAGTCGAGGACATGTTTGGCAACTTTGACAGCAATACTACCACCGGGAATGATCATGCCAGCCGCATCGGCACCAAGATCGAAAAGAAAACTAGGATCGAGAATGTGGCCGAGGTATTCACTAAAGACTCGACTACCAGCTTTGATTTCGCCAGTAATACCGTCAACTTCTAAAATGGCTTCTTTGTTTTTGGAAAGCCATTTGTACTGAAAAGCATAAATAGGATGATAGTAGAGATCAACACAGGTAACTTCGACATTTTCTTCGAGGATTTTATCGGTCTGAATGCCTTTAATCATTTTAGAGAGAGAATCGCGCATGATGGCTGAAACTCGAGTTTGAGGTGGAACTAAAATTGAAGTGTCGGCCACATGTTTTTCAATTTGGCCAGAAATTACTTTGGGAGAAAAAGATAGATAACGACCCAATTCCGAGTCAGCCTTGCCGGTGACACCATCAACCAAAGCTTCATCTTGTTCTTCTTGAAGACAATGTTCCATAATATCGAGATGGAGGTGGCCATTAACGGCTTCATAATGATTTTTTAGAAGAGTGATTGATTTTACTTCTGGGCCAGAAACCGGAACTTGATATTTGGCACTGCGATCATAGACATATTTAGCCTTGGCGACTACATGCCAAAAAGGTTGATAACGATGCTCGGAATAAGTTAATTCAAAATCATCATCTTTGGGACGAGAAAAGAACCCGGTAACTTTTGAAAGAGCATCGAAAGCGGAAATTCGCTTATCCCAAGCTTTTGATTGAGCATCCTCCGGAGTAATTTGATCGGTAAATAACAAAATTCTTTGATCGGCAACATGAATATCCATAGCTAATTGAGTATATCAAAGAAAAATAATGCTAGTATATAAGCATGACTCAAAATGAAGAAGTATGTCCAAAATGTGGCGCCCCATTGGGCGAGGTTACTGAAACTGCTACTGGTAGAAAACTCCAAAGATGCAGCCAAGGAAGCTGGAATCCTCAGACACATAAAAATGAAGGTTGTGAATACGTGAAATGGTTGGAAGTTGAACCAAAAGAACTGGATGAAAATTGCCCTAAATGTGGAGCTAAATTAGTTTTACAGGTAACCAGATTTGGTAAAAAAATGAAAAAATGTAGTGCTGGAAGCTGGGATAAAGAAGCTAAAAAAGCCATTGGTTGTGATTATGTGGAATGGGTTAATGGCACCACCGAACCTTTGGATGAAAAATGCCCTAAATGTGGAGAGGCTTTGGTTTTATACACTACCGCTAATGGTAAAAAAATGAAAAAATGTTCAACTTCTGGTTGGGATCGAGAAGCTAAAAAAGCAACCGGATGTGATTATGTTTTGTGGCTTAAAGCCAATCAAACCGAATCGGATAACGGTGAGGAATACCTGCCTCCGGAAGAGGAATAATCTGATATAATAATATATCGAAAGATAGATATTATTTTAGTGGAGAAGTTATGAATCAAGATTATGGTGCTGGGGAGTTTGTTACTGATTCGTCATATATATACCAAGTGACGGAGGTTAAACTGGTAAAAGACAATAAAGGCAAAGAAGAATACTATATGTATTACAAACCGGCCTGGGGTTCCGATAAAGTTTATACGGCATCTATTCCAATTGAGAATTTAAAAAAAACTGGAATTCGAAAAATGTTGACCACAGATGAAATTAAGAAAGTCTATAAAGATTTAAAAAATAAAGAGATTGAAGCAGAATATAACAGCTTGGTGATTAAAGAGATGATTTTTTCCAACAATCTTGAGTCGATTGTGTCGGTATTAATTTATTATTGGATAAGAATGGCCACTTTAACCAAAACTGATTTGGAAATAGTGGAACAAATGATGGCAAGATTATGCCAAGAAATTTCAATGGTAACTAAAAAAGAGCCTTCGGTGATTAGGGGAGAAATTGAAAGTATTTTAAAGAAGAGAAGTTAGCTTAACAAAACCATTTTATTTTCGGGAAGCAAAAATTGTCGCGATGGTTTTAGTTCAGAAATAAATTCGGGGGTATGAGAAACAACAATCATGGCGCCTTGGTAAAGTTTGATGGCTTCTAAAATTAAGCGCTGCGAAAGAACGTCGAGATAGGTGGTTGGTTCATCTAAAATTAAAAGATTATAATTTTGAGCCAAGAGAAGAGCAATTGATAATCTAGTTTTTTCGCCACCGGAAAGCGAACCAACTTTTTGGAAGACTTGATCACCAGTAAAAAGAAAACGACCCAAAAGTGAACGAATAGTTGATTCGGGTAAACCACATTTATCTTTGACAGTTTGGTGGAGAGTTTTTTGAAAATCAAAGGTTTCGAATTCTTGAGAATAATAACCAATTAAGAGTTTTTCATCTTTAACAATTTCGCCAGAATCTGGCAGAGTGAGACCTATAAGGATTTTGATTAAAGTACTTTTACCGGCACCGTTGGGACCAGAAAGTGCGATTCTCTCCCCTCTTTTTATATCGAAAGAGACACTATTTAAAACAACTTTAGAGCCATAAGTTTTGTTGATATCTTGGGCAATTAGTGGCATTTCACCAACCCATTGAGGATCAGGTAATTTGATTTTTATTTTTTTGGCTTGGAGTGGCATTTGAGGTAGACTGGCAGACAGTTGATCGATTCTTTTTTCGAGTTGAAGCCGTTGACGAACACCTTTTTCAGACTTAACATGCGACATTTTTAACCAGCCTTTTTTCATTTGAGCAATATGACGTTCTTGAACATGAATTTGACGAACAAGCAAGTTTTCTTTTTCTCCTTTTAATTGGAGATAGCTGGAATAGTTGCCGGCATATTCGTCGATCTTTTTAGTTTGCAAATTAATTTCAAGAATTTTGTCGATTTTAGAATCTAAAAGACTTAAGTCGTGAGAAATGACTAATAAAGTTTTAGGGTAACGACCTAAAAAGTTCATTACCCAATTTTTTCCTTCAGTATCTAAAAAATTAGTTGGTTCATCTAAAAGCAAAACATCGGGCTTTTGAACTAAGGCTCGAGCAATGGCTAATTTGGTTTTTTGGCCACCACTTAAATTTCGAGGCGAGGAGTCGAGACTAAATTGAGCTAGTTCCAATTTGGAAATAATGCGAAGTAATTCATAGTCTTCGGCTGTTTGTTTGGGATCGAGATAGTGCCTAATAGATGGTGCTTTCTCCATTTGGGGGTCGTGTTTGACTTCTTGGGGAACCAGCATAATTTGGCCACCAACTTCAACTTTACCGTCATCGGGTTGGTCTTCACCGGTGAGCAATTTAAATAGGGTAGATTTACCAGAGCCATTTGAGCCAACTAAACCAGCTTTTTGATTTTTATCAAGATAAAAACTGGCGCCAGAAAATATGGGCTCGCGGCCGTAAGAATAGGATAAATCTTTGACAAAAATCATAGCTTTTATTTTAACACTACTCGTAGCGGAGGGCTTCGATAGGTTGAAGGGCTGAGGCCCGTTTGGCAGGATACCAACCAAAAACAATACCAATGGCGACTGAAACAAAAAATGCCAGAAAGATAGACGAAACAGAAATAGCAAATAGTGAACTATTTAATTGAGCATAAACAAAGGCAGTTAAAATTCCGGCTAAAATTCCGATCATGCCACCTGAAAAAGTGAGGATTACTGACTCAACTAAAAACTGATAAATAATAGCTTTCTTTTTTGCCCCCAGAGCTTTTCTTAAACCAATTTCTCGGGTTCGCTCGGTGACGGTAACTAACATAATATTCATAATGCCTATACCACCAACAATTAGAGAAATAGCCGCTACTCCGGATAAAAGACCAGTTAGAGTTCCCGAGACCGAAGTCATGGCGGACATAATATCCGCTTGAGAACGAATAGTGAAATCGGCTTTGGTGGTGTCGGTAATTTTATGGCGTTCTAAAAGAAAATAACCGGCTTGATTCATGGCCCGAGTCATTTCTTCTTGGCTAATAGCTTCAAGAGAAATGGCAGAAAGATATTTAACACCAAAAACTTGTTTTTGAGCAACTGAAAGAGGGATATAAATTTGATCGTCTTGATTGGACATGCCACTACCACCTTTGGCTTTGGTAACTCCAATTACTTGAAAACTTTGGCCGTTAATCTTAATTGACTGACCAATGGGATTAAAAGAACTATCGCCAAACAAATCTTCAACCACAGTTGGGCCGAGAACGGCAACTTTACTATTGGCAGTAAGATCGTTTTCGGAAATAAATTGGCCACTACTTAAAGTAACCTTATGAACTGTTTGGTAATTTTGAGTAACTCCATAAACTTGAGTATTAGTGTTGCTTTGACTAGAAATTACTTGAGTTCGAGAAGAATATTCAGGAGAAACAGTTTTGATGGCGGAAAATTTTTTGGCTTCGAGGGCCGAGGCGTCTTCGGAGGTAAGGGTGGTTCGGCCACCGGCGGCTCCCCTAACCATGCCTTGGCTTTGGGATCCAGGAGAAATAGTTAATAAATTGGCGCCGAGTGACTGGATTTGATTTTGAACAGATTTTTTACTGGCTTCACCAATCGACATTAAAGCAATAACACTACCAATACCGATAACAATTCCTAAAATAGCTAAACCAGTTCGCATTTTATTGAGTTTTAGGGTAAGGAAACCGTCTTTGATAATTTCGGCAAAAAATTTCATATTCGATATTGATAATTTAATTGATCACTAACGATTTGGCCGTCTTTTAGGATAATGATTCTTTTTGAATGCTGGGCTATATCTGGCTCGTGGGTAATCATAATAATAGTATGACCATCGTCATTTAATTTTTGAAAAATGGCCATAACTTCTTCGGCCTGACTAGAGGCAATATTACCAGTGGGTTCGTCGGCCAAAATAATGGCGGGATTCATAACCAAAGCTCGGGCAATAGCCACTCGCTGTTGTTGACCACCAGAAATTTGATTGGAAGTGTGGGAAAGACGATCTTGAAGACCAACTAGGGTTAAAAATTTTTTAGCAATTGGTTCACGGTTTTCTTCGGGGACATTGCCATATTTCATGGGCAAGATAACATTTTGCAAAACAGTAGTTCGAGGTAAAAGATTAAAAGCTTGAAATACAAATCCAATTTTACGGTTACGAATATCGGCTAACTGATCATCATCTAGGTTTTCGACATTTTCACCATCAAGAAGATAGGTGCCCGAGGTGGGAATATCGATGGCACCCAAAATATGCATTAAAGTTGATTTGCCAGAACCAGATGGCCCCATAATAGCGACAAACTCGCCGGTTTTTACATTAAAAGATACATTATCGAGAGCAATAGTTTTACCAGCTTCGGTAGTATAAATTTTTGAGATATTTTTAAGATCAATAATATTTTTCATATTAAAAACCAGGAGGCATCATACCACCGCTGTTACTATTTTTAGTTCGATTAGTAGAACTAAAAGGAGAAGAAGTATTACTAACAGAACTTGATTGAGTTGAAGTGACAGTGACTTTATCGCCTTCTGATAAACCTGACTTAACAATGGTGTTGGTGCCATCGGTTTCACCAGTAACCACATCGGATTTTAGAGAGCTAAGAGCATTATTAGAAATTAATAAAACATCATGATAAATATTGGTGATTATTTGAGCGCTGACCGACATTTTAGAATAAATATTAATATCGGTAGAATCGAGAAGAATAGTTACTGGATAACTAGTAACTCCTGAAGTTGAAGTACCAGAAGTGTTGACGGCCAAAACTTTTCCGGTAAAAGTTTTGTCGGAAAAAGCATCCAGGGTGAGCGAAACTTTTTGATCGGCTTTGATTTTGGTAACATCGGATTCGGTTAAATTAACCGTGGCTTGAAATTGATTATTGATATTATTAACAATTCCGATAGTTTGAGTGGTGACGTCTTCACCAGTGACTTCAGAAATAACCACCCCGGGGGCAAGAGTTAAATTATTAACCACCCCATCGGCTGGGGCTAAAATTGTAGCCGAGTTATTTAAATAATCATTATACGCCGAAGCTAAGTTGACCTTAGCATTGGTAATAGCAGCAGGAGCATTTTGATACTTTAATTCTGAAGCTTTAAAATTTAAGTAAGCTTGATCGACAGTTTTGTCGATAACCATTCGCTCTTCGGCAGTATAAACTTGGCTGGTTTTAGGGTTGGTGTTGTTGGAATTCATGGTTGACTGGACACCCAGGGCAGTTAGATGAGCTTGATGATCGGTCCACATTTGAATATCGGCGGTAACTTTGGCAGCCACAGCAGTAGCCACGGCTTCTTTGGCTTTTAGATAAGCCGCATAAGCATTTGATTGTTTGGTTTTTGATGAATCATCCAAAATTAAGGTGGCAATTTTTTGATCTTTTTTAATTGAGTCGCCATTTTTAACAAAAACTTCAGAAACAGTACCACTGGCGGAAGTAGTGATATTGGTGCTATTGCCGGAAGTTATAGTGCCAGTCGCTGAAATCGAAGTGACTAAGGTGCCTTTGGTGACTGAGTAAGTTTGGGATTGAGTGGTGGTTTTTTTAGATGTAGTAATTTTAAAAACACCAAAGATTAAGGCCGCAACCACGGCAATAATTATTAAGACTTTTTTCATAATGAAAGGAGTTTAGAATCGGATACTGAAAGATGGCTGAAGTTTAGATATTTCCTGAAGAGATACTGACCAGAGTGATAGTTTGATCGTTGATTTGAATTTGATCGCCGGGTTTTTTTGAGAGAAGAGCTAGACCAATGGGGCTTTGATAATAAATCCAGTTTGGCTTGAGACGAGCATCGTATTTACCAACTAAAACAAAATCGACTTGGCGTTGATCGGGATAAAGAAGAGTAACCTGGTGACCAAATTCGACGGTTTCAAATTGAGTTGGATTGGATTTGATAATAAAGTTTTTTAAATCAGATACTATTTCTTCGATTTGCGAATTTAATAAATTGGCGTGTTCTCCGGCATAAATGTAAGCTGAGTTTTCTTTTAAGTCCCCTTCGGCGGCAGCTTCACTTCGTTTTTGGTAGGTTAAACGAAGCTCTTCTTTGAGAGCCAATAGTTTTTCCTCTAATAATTGACGACCAAGTTTGGTGATCATAAAGATAAGGTAGAGTTTATCAAAATTTTGATACAATAGCGCATGGAATTATTTTGTACTCATTTATTATGTAGTTTTGTTAGTCCAAGTGAACCTTTGAGATGTAACTTGGGTGGATTATGCTTATGGGCTCTAGGTAAAGAGTGTGATAAATTGAAAGAACCATTAGTAACTGAATTATCAGAAAAAGATTCTGACTTAATATTAAGAAAACTAAACCTTCCTACAAACTAACTCAGAAGTGTGAATTGGAGGATTACCTAGTGAAATTGATAATCTGAAAGAATGATTATGATTCAACCAAGAACAGCTGGCGAACGAAAGAAGCATCAGTATCGGCCATTTTCTGAATCTCTGATGGAGAATATTCACTTTGTGGCTTGCCAACTCCTTGAAGACTGCTTAATGGCCAGCCAGGGACGATAATTGATGAACCAGGAGAAAAAAAATGAATGGGACGATTTTGGATGATGGTTTTGATAACTTGGCCATGATCAGCCAAAGTGTAGGCAAATTGCCAATAACCTTGACGCAAAGAAACGGGTGCTTGAGATATTTTTTGAGACCAATAATCAAAAAGTTCTTGGTCGGTAACTTCAGTTTTGCCATCAATTCTGCGAACATTAACACCGGGTTGTTCTTTTAAAAAATCAACATAGAGAGACTCATCAATAGAAAAGGCAGGTAAGCCAGTTTGGCGAGAATAATAAATGGCTTTAATTTCAGAATTTTCTTGGGCAGTAGACCCGGTTTCTTGAGGACGAGTTTGAATATCTAAATCGGCAAGACAAACAAGTTCTCCAACCAAATCGGATAAAATCCCACGATAATGATTTAGTTTGGCCGGATTGCCAGTGGCAATTAAGAGTTTTTCGATCATGAGTAGTTTATATATTTTTTTAAAAAAAATAATATGCACATATTGCACATGTTTGGCACATTAGATAAAATCGACCATGAAAATATTTTTTGCTTGCACCACGGCTGAATTTTTTAAATATCAAGAAACTTACTTTGATATTAGAAAAATATTAATAGATGGAGGAAATGTGTTGACCAGAGATTGGTTACCAATTACTTTAAAAAAATTAAAAAATAATCAGAGAGTAGCTGATGTAAAAAAAATATATAAGGATTGTGTGGAGGCAATTAGAGAAGCAGACGCGGTAATCATTGAAGATACTGTTTCGAATTTTAGCACTGGCCACCAAATAACTTTGGCGCTTCAATATCGAAAACCAGTGTTGGTATTGTGGCAGGGAAATAAGCACCGACAGTTTGAGCAAATGTTTATTCACGGAATTGAATCAGACAGATTGCAGGTGGTGGAATATAAAAGTGAGGAGTTAAAAAAGATTATTAATACTTTTATTGAAAAATATAGCGGAAGTGATGAAAAGAACAGATTTCATTTGGTATTAAATAGTTTGGAAAGACGATATTTGGATTGGAGACAATTTAATAAAAATAAAAGTCGAACAACCATTATTCGAGAAGCTTTAAAAAAACAAATTGATAACGACAAAGAGTTTAACGACTATTTACTGGGTAATTTGTAATAATTATTATAGAAACAAAAATTGGAGACGACTATAATTGATAGGTAATGAATAAACATACCATCGGCTTTTGTTTACTGATTGGTTGGTTATTAATTGGAGCAAAACCAAGTTTTGCTCAAACAGCAGATTTAAGTGATTTTGTTCGGCGAAGTGGCAATCAATTAACTTTAAATGGCAAACCATTTGTGTTTGTAGGTGTGAATCGAGATAATGCTTTTACTGATAATTCGGCAAATTCATGTGGAGATGGCGGCGAATACCCAGAGTTGTATTTAAATACCATGTTTGATAATTTGAAGAGCACTTGTAATGGAGCTAATACTAATATGGCCATGAGGGTATGGGCTTTTCAAAGTTATACCAACTATAACGCCACCACCAAAACAGTCGATTTTTCCCAAATTGATAAAGTAGTTGATAAGGCCGAAAAAGCTGGAGTAAGACTAATTATGACTCTAGAAAATCAGTGGGGTGATTGCACTAAATGTATTAATAATTCTGGAGATTGCCGAAAATTGAATACCTGGTACAAAACTGGATATAAATTGTGGAAGAAAGGAGTTAGTGGTAATAACGGTTATAACTATCCATTAACTTACAAAGAATATGTGGGAAAAATTGTGGAAAGGTATAAGGATAGAAAAATAATCATGATGTGGCAATTGATGAACGAGGCTGAGTCGGAAACTGCCAGCTTAGGATCTGATCCAACAAGTATGTACAATTTTACCCAAGACATGGCTAATTATATAAAAAGTATTGATCCAAACCATTTAATTAGTGTGGGGACAATTGGCACCGAAAACCCAGGGATTGAATACGAAAAATTACACTCAATCGCTAGCGTGGATATTTTAGAAAATCATGATTATGGAAAACCAATAAGTACTAACCCATCACTTCATCATAGTTATGTTGATGGAAATATTGCCATTGCCAATAAATTAAATAAACCAATTTTTATGGGCGAAGGCGGAATTAAAAAAGGACAGGCTTCATCTTTGGCTAATCGAGCTTCGATGTTTGATAAAAAAATAAAAGCTTATGTGAAACAAGGTGGAGATGGATATTTAATTTGGTCGTATACTGAGGGTAAACTTGACCCTTATTATCAATCGGCACCATATGATTTTAATTCAACTGATCCGATTTGCCCGGTGATGAAAAATATTAGCTTTTAAGAATCTTTTTAAACCAGTCAAGAGCGAGCTCGAATTCGTCGTCGCAGAGAGGGCCTTTTTGAGATTGAACTAAAAAACCAGATTCACCTAAAGGTTGACCGCCAAGAGAAACTAATTTTTTTAAGATTTTGGGAGAAGCGTAGCCAATAATTTTAACCAAAATTTTTAGAAAAAAACTAAGAGTAGACTCGTTCATTCGAGTGTCGAATGCCGCCACTTTAATACCGGATAAATAATTAGAAGGAATGGTTTTAAAAAAATTTAATAAATTAACAGTGGCCTGACCGGCTTGAGTAGGAGAACCAACAACTAATAAATCAATATTTTTTAAATCTGATAATTTAATTTGATCAACGCTAAAAAGTTTGATTGATTTATCGGTATCGGCTAAACTTTGGGCAATTTTTTTGGTATTGCCATATTGAGAATCATAAAGAATTATAGTTTTCATAATTGGCTAGCTAAAGATTCAATGGTTTTTATAAGAGACTCGATGGAAGTGGTTGATAAGTTCGACTCAATTTTTTGTTTTTCTTGACCACAGTATTTTATGGTAATTGCTTGAGTAATCTCAAATTTTAAATTAGCCACATCGACCGAATCTTTGTAATAGCCGCTACCAGAATAACAATTTTGTTTACCGGGAACAGAAGTAGGAAGAATTTCTGAATAATACTCTCGACTAAATTGATATTTTTGATTATTAACTGTTATTGATCTTAGAGGAGAATCAACTTTTATTCCAGTAGGTTCGATAATGTTTTTAGGATCTGAGATATCGATAATGGAAAGATGACCTAACTGAAGAGTGTTTGGTTTACAAACAACAGCTGGAGAAGGAATTAGGGTAGGAGTAGCAAAACGGTACGTAGATGGACTTTCGCGGCGAACTAATAAAAATGAAATAAAATAAACTAAAAAAGGAAATATTAAAAAGATGATGAATAGTTTAGGAAGATTAGAACGTTTTTCCATAAATAAAGATAGCACAAAGAACCGAGATAATCGTTAAACATTGCCAAAAGTTTTGATAAATAAACCAAATGGAATCGTTTTTAATAAACCGATAGCCAAAAAGGCGCTCGGGAGGATTGCGATTAAGAGTTGAAAATTGCTGATTAAACCAATAGATAGTTTCACCCAAACTGCGAACCACCCAAAAAAGAGAAGTGATAAATAAAAATAAGTTTAGATTTTTGGCAGTTAAACACAAAAGAGAACTAATCATCCAAAAAGGAGCAAAAATAATGGCATCACCCCAAACAAAAATCCCCAACCAAGACAAAAAAGGAGTTTCGGTAAATTGGCGATGTTGGCTAAAATTTTGATAGAGAGAAAAAAGAAAAACTAAAACTGAAATTAGAAAAAAGACAAAAAGATAAATCATTTGATTAATGTTAACTCGCTGGGGTATGGTTTTAATAGAGATTGAAGTGAAGAAACGGGAGTAGAAGGATTTAACCAAATAGATTCTTTGGCTTGGTTAAAAATTACTGGCATTCGGTGGTGAAACGGTTTGATGGCTGAATTTGGTTCGGTAGTAATAATAGTATAAGTATAATTTTCGATACCGCTAACTGGATCAACCCAAATGTCGTAGAGACCAGCCAAAGAAAAATAGGGTTGATCTTTGATTTGAATATATTTTTTGGACTCAAAAAAACCAGAAGCAGGAATAAGGCAACGTTTGTCTAAAAAAGATTTTTTAAAAGATGGTTTTTGGGTAACTGATTCGGCCCGAGCATTAAAAAGATGGTGGCCAATAGACCTGTCTTTGGCCCAAAAAGGAATTAGCCCCCACTTCATTAACCATAAGAAATTAAAGTTTTCTTTAACGATAACTGGGGTTTCGGAGCCGGGGAAAAAATCATATTTAGAATTTAAATCCAAATGATTTCCGAGCTGAAAACGGGTGTCGAAATCATCTTTGTGTTCTAAAGCAAATCGGCCACACATAGATTACTGAACGATAGTTCCAAAAGAATAGTTGCCATTAATGGCCTCGGGAAGACGGTTAAGATCTTTAATATCGAAAACAAAAATTGGCAAATTGGATCGCATACACATAGCAAAGGCAGTTAAATCCATTACTCCCAATTGCTTATCTAGAGCTTGCTGAAAAGTTATTCTAGAAAGTTTTTTTGCTTGAGGATTTTTCCGAGGATCAGAATCATAGATACCATCAACAGTGCTGGCTTTATAAAGTTTGTCACATTGCAATTCAGCACCACACTGAGCAGCAGCCGAGTCGGTAGAAAAATTTGGTCTTCCTAAACCACCAGCAATAATAACAATACGACCTTGTTCTAAATGATGACGACCTCTGTGTTTAATGTATGGTTCGGCGATTTCGGGCATTGATATTGAAGTCATTAGTCGAGTGTCTGTTTGACCATTTCGAAGAAAAGCTTCGCGAAGACCAAGACCATTGATGATAGTGGCCATCATTCCCATAGAATCGGCTTCGGTGTGATCGACTTGAGAATCGGCTTGGCGGCCACGAAAAATATTACCACCACCAACAACTATAGCAATTTGCATTTCAGGGGATTGTCTTCTTATTTCGATTAGCTGTAAAGCAACGGAATCATATTTATCAAAATCAATGTGATTACCATTTTCACCAAACAATTCACCACTAAGTTTGAGGATTACTCTACTTTTAGGTGATTCAACCATTTGAACGATTATACATCATTAATTTTTAAAGAAAACAAATTAACAATTCCAATGAAATGATTAGTAACCGTAACGCCAGAAAATGGCGGTGATATTGATACCACCGCTAACCAGATTAATAGCTTTTTTTAACTCGTATTGGCTAAGATTTTTGTCGAGAGATTCTTTACGAGGAATATTGCCAGTGTAATATTTTTGCAAAGCTGTTAGAGCTTTTTTGTTGCCTAATTGACCTAAGGTCCAAATGGCTGAATTTCGAGAACGAAAACTCTGGGTTTCATCTTGAACTAGATAAATTAAGTTATCGACACAGGTTGGTTGTTGATATTTTTGGGACTGAAGACAGTGAGACTTAACGGTTTTACCAATGGTAAAAGGAACACTTAAAAATAAGAGAAGAAGAATTATGATAATAATTCTCATTAGCTAATTATAGTCTAGTTAGAACAAAACCGAGGACAAATATCTTGGAGAGGTTTTTCTAAAGGTTGTCTTAATAAATTAAAAGTAAAAATCAAATTGCAGTCTGAACTATTACGACAAACAATACAGATGGGAGGAATTTGTATTGCAGTATCTGACGAGGGAACATTTTTTAGATCACCTAATTTGTAATATTCTTTTGACATGGTTTTTAGTTTACCAAAAAAATTTCTAGATGTCTGTTAATATTGGTTATGAGCAAGAGTTATATATTAGTAACCGGTGGGGCTGGCCATGTTGGTTCCCATCTAATCGAACGATTAGTTAAAAACCCAAATTATCAAGTAATCTCTTTGGATAACTATTTTAATGGCAGCAAAAACAATCATATTGATGGCGCTGAATACCGGGAAGGACACACCAAAGATATTGATAAATTAATACCAGAAAAAATAGATGTAATTTTTCATTTGGGAGAATATGCTCGGGTTACCCCATCTTTTGAAGATGTTGATAAAGTTTTGGAAATGAATGTAATTGGAACTGCCAGAGTGGTGGAATATTGGAGAAAAAGCCCAAACTGTAAATTGGTTTATGCCGGATCGAGTACTCGATTTGCAATTGAGGGAGATGGTGGTCATCATCAAAATCCGTATGCTTATTCAAAAGCAACGAATGTTGATTTGATCAACAATTATGGAAAATGGTATGGACTCCCCTACGCGATTTGTTATTTTTGTAATGCTTTTGGACCAAGAGAAAAAGGTGAAGGAAAATATGGAACTTTGATTGCTAAGTTTGAACAAATGTATTTGAAAGGACAACCGTTTACGATTGTAAAACCGGGCACTCAAAAAAGAAACTTTACTTATGTGGGTGATTTGGCTCAAGGGATGATTTTGGTGGCCGAAAAAGGTGAGGGTGATGGATATACCCTAGGAAGCAACCATAAGTATTCGATTATTGAAATTGCGGAAGCTTTTGGTGGCAAAATAGAGTATATCGATGGTTACCCTGGTCGAGCAGAAATGGGAGAAGCCCCAAACAAAGCCAGAGAAGAGTTGGGGTGGAAAACAACCATTGAGGTGATTGACTATATCAAAGATTTTGTGGCAAAAAATAAAAAACCGAGTTTGCTGGCTCAAACTCTCCGACAAAATATCTTAGATTAGATTTTAGAATTTTATTCTGATTTCTTTACTTCTGTCTCAGCTGGTTTGACGGTTTCTTTCTTTACTTCGTCTTTTTTCATTACTAGGTCGGTCATATTTTTCCTTTTAAATTAATAAAAACTTATATTGTCTCTTTTAAGCTGGAACTATATCAAAAGATAAAAAGGCCATTGCTTAAATATTGTTGAAAACAACATTTCTACTGACGTTGACTACTCAATCGTGTCGCCGGACGGTTCCGTAAGTTCTTTCATTCCACTCAGACTGGTGATCAAAACATCTCATACTTTCCCCCCCTTATAGATATTTCAAATTTCCTACATATCTATAATATAACTATACAGGTTTATTCTTAGAAGACAATAGGCAGGATGTTATGTGTCTTTTTCCTAGATCATACTATTATATAGGTTATATTTAATTTTTGTGTTTTATTGGCGTTCAAAACTATTTTATCTAATCATTAGCAATGGTATAATCCAAGAGTTCTTTAAATAAACTACATTCCTCTGTAGCTCAGTCGGTAGAGCGATCGCCTGTTAAGCGATTGGTCCGTGGTTCGAGTCCACGCGGAGGAGCATAAATCTCATAAGTATTTTTCCAGCACGCACGTCACTTAAAAAGCTACTAGGTTCCCGTCTGAGACGATTTCTTATTTGCATCAAAAGAGTCTATTAATTTAAAAGCAGAATTCAAGTAACTTTCTGTATAACTATAGTATTTCTGATACGGAACACTACTTTTTGTAACTTCTCTGTATGAGTAATCACCAATAAAGCCCTCTCCGGCAAGTTCAAGGTATGAAGGGAATACTAATATTACTTCTACCATGTTGGTAGTAACATCCCCATACTTATTACTATGTTGTACAAAAATTTTAGCGTTAACTTCTGGGTGATCGTCAAAACCGTTCACTCCAGGACATGATGGTCTCCAATTAAAAACCACTAAGTGTCCAAATTTATTCCTTGCAAGCAATGACTTGTCTTTTGAGCAAAGGAGGGGCATTTTATATGTTGACATTGTCTTTAAGTTTAATTGAGGAATCCTGCTAGTATCGACTAGTCCGACCAAAAAGAACTTGTTCTCATAATCTTGCCTTTGATTAGCCCAGTGATAGCTGTTATATCTAGTGTCTAGGAATAGTGTCGCCGTTGGAAACCTTTCAGTTTTGGGTAGGAAAATTTCAGGCAGTAAAGCCGGCAATGTCTTGTTTAAGTCTGCCGT
Source organism: bacterium (assembly GCA_029561175.1). Classification (GTDB taxonomy): domain Bacteria; phylum Patescibacteriota; class Microgenomatia; order UBA12405; family UBA12405; genus JAKQJL01. The sequence goes on along the minus strand of JAKQJL010000025.1, from coordinate 44,535 downwards.
ATATTCATCATTCAGCCACGTTCCATCCCCTCCACTAGAGTATTGCCACTCTATTCCTTCTAAATAAGGAGACCCTACTATATAACGCATATCTCCTTTAATTTTTTCTTGAGCAGTTTTCATCTCGGATACTGTTTTTGAAACAGGTGTTGGTGTCGCCTCTACAGAATTTGTAATAGTAACGTTATTCCCTTCAATCTGATGTTTCAGATTCTGGTTTGTATATACGAGATAACTACAGACTCCTATTGCAACTAGCAGTATTAAAAATACTATCTTTTTGTGTTCCCAGGGGGATGTTCCGGTGGTATCTTTCATAAATTATAATAGCACGCCCTGTGCCGTGACACACAAAAGCAGCAGCACTCTTTATACAGTTCATTCTTATGAACCAAATGAAGAATTAATGAGCAAAGAAGTTCTTATATTTATTAACAACCAATAGAAGTAGTTCTAAATTCGTACCACTCAGCGAGCCAAAGTAGGCATTTTTAATACATTTGTGTTTATTAACACAAAATGAGATATTTAATTATGCAATTACCGCAATCATTTACAACTGTAACCCGCTTATTAAAAATAATCATCATACTTTTATTCGTAACTCTGCCGTTTGTTGGCTTTTATTTTGGGACGAGATACGTGAAGGTAACTAGTGTTGTACCGGTAAATGAAAAATCAATTAGTTTCGTAACATTGGGTAATAGAGTGGGGATAAGTGATTCTGGAAAAATAAGACCCATCGAAAAGATTGTCCGCAGCTCACCCTTTAATGGAGAGATATATGGACTTTATTGGACTCAAAGTACGGAAATGGTTGACAATGGATCATCGGAACAACCGTACTGTAGTGAGAGAGTTTATCTCCAAAAGGAAGACGGCGAACTAAGAAGAGTATTTGAAGGGGAAAGTTGTGAATTTGGTGGAGTAGCTGATTTGGGTTTTTATACTGGGCATGAATTACCCTTGTTTTATATAACTTACGGCGGTGAGGGTAGTGAGATAACGTTGTATAACTTGGAGGATGGTAAAAAGGTTGTGCTCAAAGATGAGAAAAAACTGCTAGATGATTGGGCTGTGTTTTATATCGATGAGACTAAGATCGGCAATTGGTATCCAGGGTATGGTGATAAAACGGTGAAATTTTATCTTGATCGGATGTTGGGAAGTGAAAATGCGACTGTTTTAGTAGATCTAAAAGAATTTAAGATATTACCAGAAACTTTTAAAAGAATTGGTCAGGGTCGTTTATTTATGGAGTATAACGAAGAATAGAACTATCTTATTGTCTAATACACTATAGTACTGAATTTTGAGCTGTTATACTTTATTTGTGAAGATAAACGGATCGCTTAAAGTACTTTTTTTACTTAATTCAATTTTTGTTTTTGCAAGTTCTCTGCTGGGACCACTATACGCAGTATACGTAAATAAAATAGATAGCAAAATAATTTCAGTAAGCTTTTCTTGGGCTGTATTTATGTTTTCTTCAACCTTGTTTACATATTTTGTTGGTAAATTTGGCGACAGAGTTAAAGAACAAGAATATCTTTTAGCAGGAGGTTTTCTGGTAAGATGTTTGGCTTGGTTGGGTTATATTTTTGTATCTGACATAACGGGATTAATACTTGTTCAATTTGTATTGGGACTTGGAGAATCATTGGGAACTCCCGCTTGGAATGCTATTTTTGCAAAACACTTAGACAATAGTAAAGAGGTTATGGAGTATTCTAATTGGAACATAATAAACAATTTAATGGTGGCCGCAGCCACAGTAGCTGGAGGGGTTGTTGTTACTTATCTAGGTTTCAATATTCTTTTTGTAATAATGAGCGTATTGGCGTTAGTTTCCTTGATTGGGGTGTTGATTACACCTAGGAAGATTTTATAAGTAAACTTAGATTTTCGTTTTATGCGATCCAGCAAATATCACATGTGTTGTAAAATTATTTAATGAAAAAGATAGTATTTGTAGTATCGTTAGCATTAATTTTATTTTTGGTTTTTACTTTTGTCTTGATATTTAAGAGTTATATTCAAAAAGAAAGATCGGTGGGAGGAGCTATCCCTGTGAGCGAAGAACTTAAAGGTCAGTTTTGTAAAGATAAAAATACTGGTGTAGAAATTAGTTTTCAAGAAGCGAGTAGTATTGCTCAAAAAAACAAATGTGGAATGGAGGAAGAAACGCCAGTAGCTTTTTCTTCAAACTATCTTTGTAATGAATACACGGGAACATGGTGGGTTGATTTATTGCTTACACCAGAAAAAGCCGGTTGCAATCCTGCTTGCGTCGTAGATATCGTTAAAAAAACAGCTGAGGTTAATTGGCGTTGTACCGGAGCATCCTTCCATTAATATGAAACACAGTTATTACCAAAAATATTTTCCCGAACAGAAATTGGGTTGAATGTATTTAATATAGACTGAAATAGTCTTTCGTTACGAGTGGTAGCAATTGGCATATCAATTTTTGGCATACAATCTATTCCTACACTAAGAGTTATATTACACTTCGGTTGATTACCCAACGACTCCACACATGAAAATATTTGAAACGGCATATCAATAAACATTACGGCAAAATACCCGGATATTAAAATTACAATAATCGAGGTTAACTTGGAATTGTTAATTAAAAATTGTTTTATCAGCTTTTTTCCAAAGTAAATTGTCCATCCTAAACAAAAAATAGCGCCAAAAATCTGCCAGATCATTTCATTATTTGAGAAATTGTTTGATTCTATTAACTGAAAGCTGTAGAAAGATAATACAAGTAATAATAAAGAATATAGGGCAAAAGGTATTGTAACTAAGCTCAATATCGCTATTTTTATCTTAGAAATCATAGGGAGTTAAACAATAATAGCATTTTTAAACTTTTGACCTCGATTGCGAAAATTTTGAGATGATTATATGAGAATAATGAAATATAGGCAAACATCAAACTAGTTCCAGCCTATAATATTGACTTATAGCTATTTTGTCCTATAATACAGACAATGTCTAATAAAGAAAATAGAGGATTTGTAATGGTTGACACCCCGCAACAAATAGTTGATATGGGAATCAAACGAATTGCTCAAATGCTAGGAAAACCAGTATCCGAAATCGATCAACAGGAAGTAATTTATTTAAATAGCGCCCTAAAAACGACGGAAGGGTATAAGATTGGACATTTATGGGAAAAGTATCGTGGGATTGGGACAGATGCTGATGGATTAGGTCGAGAAAGCTTACAAATCTTTCATCAATCAGCTGAATTAATTGAAGGAGGTATACCTTATTCCAACTCCTACGGTCTATATGCATCTTCGTATGAGAGTGTATTACGAGAACAAAGAAATACCTGGGAAAGTCTAGACTACAGATCACTTTTAATTGGAGCCATGACTATGGACACAGCATTGGAATACACTGCTTCTGTTAGAAGTGTTTTTCCGAAGGCAAAAACAAATATTATTGATCTTGAGGGAGGAGAAATCAAAAACGCCCCTGGTTTTATTTTCGCAGATGGCTTGTATTTGCCATTTTCAAGTGATTCATTATCAAGTATTCAAACAAATTACTTATTTCACGCATTAAAAAGTGATAATAAGGGTAATAGTTGTTTGGAAAGAATAATAAGTGAGTCTTGGCGTTGCTTATCAGACAAAGGAGTATTGATTTTATGTGAGGGCAATTTTGACAGAATAGCAGGATGTGAGAATATTTCAGCAGACATGGCAATAAATAAAATATGCAGAGTAATTAAAAAACAAGGATTCTCAGATATTAAAATTAGACGACCAAGTAAATTTTTAAATCGTCGTGAAATAATTAGACACTATCGATCTAGTGGTGGTGCTAATGAAGAGAAAACATCTCCAAGTCAAGGAGCCGTATTTATTACGGCAACTAAAAAATTAAATATAATTTATTTATAAGTCAATAAAGCAAAGGGTACTTTGGCAAACTTGTTAAATCTAAACAAAAAAGCGCTAAAATAAGTTTGTGGCAATGATTAAATTATTAATTAAAAATATATGGCTCAAATAAAAATAGTTGAAACTGAAGAATTAGCAACATGTCCTTATTGTGGCAAAGAATTAGACAAGATTGAGAAAAATACCAAAGGTTTTTTGGAAAGACATGTAATTTATCGATGCCCTTATTGTAAAAAATTACTAAGTATTGGTAATGATATGGGGTTTGGTGGCTAAACTATGATTTCGAAAAATAAAATTAGTTAATATGAGTGAAAAAATAAAACCTAGCTTTGAAAAAAAAGTTACTTATAACCTGGCAAGATTTTTATTAAAAATCCATGAGAAACAGATTGATGCAACTGAAGATTACTTATGGAATGATGGTTGCGATGGTGTTTTTAGTTCAGAAGGTTGGTTTAATAATATTTTGAATAATTATTGCAACCAGGAAGATCTTGAAAGATTCGTTGCTCATGGAATTACAAAAGGTGATGATGACACAAAATTATTTGCATTATTATCTATACTACACACAGGCCACATAAAAGGTGATTGCGCTAAAATTAGAAAATCTGGATATATTGATGCATATACAAACGGTGCTTTTACATTGATTTCTCCTATTGATGAAAATCTTTGGAAGGAAAATAAATTAAATGTTGGAGTAATTGTGGCCGCTCCTCGTTTTGTACCCTTGATACCATTTTTTAAAAGTTTTTTCCCTAGTTTTAAACTTATTGAAGCTTCAGACTTTCCAGCTTGGATAGAAAATCAAAAAGAAAAATCACAGATTAAAGAATCTTGATTATTCTTATGATAAATATGAATAATAGGACAAAATCTGAAGTACTTATGCAACAAAAAGAAGCTTTAATGACATCAGAAAATCACTCTGTGTGACCATTTACTCAAATTGGATTAAGATTTTATAGTTTCACTATTTACTTAATTAACACTTTTAAAATAGTATCTTGCCTTTAATTTTTTTTACTTTTTCAAAAACTGGGATCACTTCGACAAGGGCTTGTTGGTCTTGTTTTCTTTATGTATATTTTTATAATAATTCAGCAAGAATAAAACTCCAGTTATTGTGTATGTAATCGTTATTAATGCAAAATACAAAGTATCAAAATTAGTTAAATGGACATAAATCAAATTGAAACATAAATGAATCCAAATAGATTGAAGTAAATGGTTGTTCTTTTGTAAGATGACGTTCATTATTATGACAATTGAAGTCATTACAACTACATTTGAAATAATAAATAAAACAAGTGGCCAGCCAGTAGAACCACCCATAAACACAACATCTACAAACCATAAAACAGAATGCCACAAGGCCCATATTATTCCACCAAATATTGACGCTTTAATGAAACTATATTTGTTATTCAGTTCATTACGCAAATAACCTCTCCACCCAAGTTCCTCGCCAAGAGGACCCGCAAAAAGAGACAATAAAACTGATATTGGTAATGCATATCCAAACAAACTAAAAAAAGATGTAAATGGTTGTTGTCTTATTACAGATATTAAAAAAAGAGGAATTATTGAGCTTAATACAATAGCAAAACTTCCGATTAACATTAGGTCAAACCTGATTTTTTCACTGAAAAAACTTTTTATATAATCTTTTAAATTCGTGTTAGGTTTTAATTTTTTAAATAATATGAGAAATGCAAATGTTGGTGCCCAAGCACAAAAAGCCTGAACTATTCTTTGAACAATAGGTGGCGCATTAAATATCATTGCAGCTGAACCACCCAACACCATTACCATGATCCAGAAAAGCAAATATGAAAATATCACATACTTCCACATTGGACTTAATTTTTTATTATTACAATTTATTACCACTTTTAATTTTAAAAAAACAATGACTAGATTATATATAATATTTTTTTAAATTAATTAGTGGGCTGGATATTGGTGGTTTGGCTGTTATTGCGATTGGATTTAAAAAGAAATAGAGCTAAAATTAGTTTGTGGAGATTTAATTACTAATTAGATAATAATTTAGAAAATGGATAAGAGTTTGATTGCGCCATGTGGAATGAATTGCGGGTTATGCGTTTATCATTTGCGAGAGGAAAATAAATGCCCGGGATGCGCTAGTGGCCGATTAGTAAACAAAAGATGTTTAAACTGCGCGATAAAACAATGCCCAAAAAGAAAAGGAGATTATTGTTTTGATTGCGAGGAGTTTCCGTGTGAAAGATTAAAACGAATGGATAAAAGATACCAAGAAAAATATGAAATGAGTGAAATTGCTAACTTGAAAACTATTAAAGAAAAAGGGATAGAATCACTTGTTAAACAAGAAGAAGAAAAATGGTTAAATTCTGAAGGCACTTATTGTGTTCATGACAAAAAACGATATAAAATGACAACAGAGATTAACGACATTAAAACGCCACCATCAGATTCCACTAAAAATATTGTAAACACTAAACAGAGATCCTTGTACATTTTTTTAACTTTATCCATTATCTTCGCCACAATCGCTATCGGTGTTTTTGCATATAATAGAACTCATAAAACTAACCCTGCTCCTATCGCTGAAAATATAAATAATGTTGAAACACCGACACCAACTCTGATCCCCACAATTACAGTTTTACCAACTATTAGCCCAACGCTTAAACCAACAGCTAAGCCAACTATTAAACCTACTGCTACTCCAACTAGTTCCACACCAGTTGTCGATAATTCTTGTAGTTATGATTTAAACGGAGCAACTGGAGCTGTTAAGATCGATATTAAACCTCAAAGCAATTTAGTTGTTGGTGATCAGATCGTTGAACTACACGCTAAATCAGGCTGTAAAATCCTTGATGGACGTTCGACTGATACACAAACATTAATTGCTCGGGCTGGTGGCAACGGTTACTCTTCAATTAATTCCGTCACTTATAGCTCAGTTCCTCCTGGTTCCTATTCAGTTCGGATACAATACAAAGGCCAATGGACTGGTTATCAAAATGTTACGGCGGTGACCGGCCAAAGTCGAACTGTCGAGTTTTTAGTTAGTGGCGACAACCCTCCTCCAACAAGTACTCCAACTCCAGCTCCTAAACCAACCTGCCAAATTAATATTATGTCAGCTAGCTCTGGTCCAGCACCTTTTACCGCTAACTTTGTTTATGGTGCTATTTACCAAGGTAGTGGCAATTATGTAACTGGGGCTCGCTGGGATTGGACTGGTGATGGCAACTGGGATACCGATATGTTATTAGATGGAAATGTTAACCACACCTACGCTGATCCTGGTTCTTACACTGTCAAAATGCAAGTTCAAACAGCCGATGGTTTAATATCTGATCCTTGTACTGCATTAATTACTGTACAGTAAGGCGTAACTTATTGGTCTTCTTGAATCTATTAATCTAGATTTCTAATAATTTTATCTCTCAAAACTAAAGGTGTTTTAATTTTTTCTCTTAATTTACTGATCCTTGGGCTGTTTGAATCGATACTTCCATCGCTAATTAAATATCCAAAAACAGTCATAAATGGTTCAGTTGGTCTTTTACCAGTTTTTAGACAAAATTCTAAGTAACTCTGAAAAAATTGTACTTGGTCGTAATTACCAGCTGGTAAATCCCAATAATTAAATGAGGAATCATTTGATTCTTTAAAATTAGGGCCATAGATTTTTTCATCTCTAATTTCAAAATCGTATACATCTTGAGCAATAACAGGATTTAATCCATGCGACATTAACTCTTGAGTAATTTCATCAGACCCACATTGACTATTTCTAAAATACATAATGACTGCCCCCTCATAATATTTCAAACTTTCAGGTAAAAGATTACTTTCTTTTAGATACTGTTCAAGCCTTTTTTCTCTCATTAATGCTAAAACTTGTCTCTCCCCTAAATAAGCTTTATAACCATCGATAGCAGGAATTTCGGCATCTGTTATGTTTATGAACCACCCATTATTTTCTTTTTCGATTGGGATTTCAAGTTCTTTTGCCATTGAAACAAAAGCGGCTCGAGATTCAATATACTCTTCTTCTTCAATTTTTTCTTCTCCATGAAAAAGATTAATTGAGCGTCTTGCTTCTTGCCCAGTCAACCATTTTGGGAACTTACCTTCGGGCCATATCCGGATAATATCTTTTATCTGACCATATATTTGGCCTAACCACCTCAGATATTTATCATGATCGACTATTTCTTTTCCGCTATCATTAGCAGTAATCCAAGCAGCAACTTCTTGAGCTTGATCAATAAATGCTTGTGGTATATCGGTAGGTATTTTTTTAATTACTTCAGATAAACCGGTACTAACCATTGATTCTTTGGGAGTACTATCTGGATTAACGGAAATAAAAGTTGAAGATCCATCTTCGCCAATCACTTCTACTACTTTTTTAAAAGGCATTTCTCCTTTGTCACTCATAACTAGATTATAAGAAAGATGGTTGTATTTATCATCTTGATATAATTTCTTAGTGATAGATCAAGACAATATACCAACATCAGTTGTTAGTGGCGAAAAGAGAAAAATTGAGTTAACAGATCGGTTAAGACAATTACCTTTTATGGAACTTGATGATTTGATAACTTATGCAAGTATTGAGACTGAAGATCCGGTTTTGTCACAAATAGAAGTTGAAAAAGTAGTGTCTGCTCCCAATGCCACCAATTGGACGATTGAAGACTCTGAAAGAGTTTATGGTTTATCGCAATTAGTTAAATCTGGGGAAATTAATCTTGATTCAATGGAACCACCAAAACTGTTTTGTGTTAACGGTTTATACGGTGTTCTTCATGATGGACGCCACAGAGTGGCAGCGAAAAAATTAATTGGATTAGAACAACCGGAACATAACGAAATTAGGGCTGAAGTTTCGCAAGTAAAAAAATTTACAAAAGTATTTGCTTTTTCTCAAGAGGAATACGATGAATTGTTACGACGCAAAGAAGAAGGATTATGGCAAGGAAATATAGAAGGAGGACCAAATAATTCTGTTCCGACTGGATTTGCGGCTTTAGGAACCATTGAAAATTATGTTGGACCTTGGGTATTTAGTCGAAATATGGAAAAGGCCAAGCTACTATACAATTCCTTAGTTGATTACCTACAACCAACTACCAAAGAAATTGGATATTTTAGAGTGACCAATAGATCTTTTGAAGAAGTCGATAAAGCTTTATCGATAACAGAAACCGTTAAAAAACTAAAACCTAATTCAAAAGTTTTAGATGTTGGTTCAGGCATCTTCCAGCAAACAGCCGCGGGTATTAGTGAATTAAGACCTGATATTACAGTTATTTCTTCGGACGCCACTCTGGGTTTGGAACCTAATGACTTTAGAATTTTTGATACAAGTGAAGGAGAAAGCTGGAAAGAAACAACTTATATTTCTAAAGATATTGACTTGGTTGACGAGCCAGAGGTGTTGCCTGATTCATACCAAGAAGATAGAAGAAAAAAAGCTGTTAACTCAGTCGCCTCTTTGCAACCATCACTACCTTTTGCAAATGAAAGTTTTGATTTGATTATTGATTCTTGGGGGCCAGGAATGTATTTGGATAGAAAAAGTGAACAATCAGATAAATCGCAAATGAGTGTTTATTTAGATAATATTTGTAGAACCTTAAAACATGAGGGAGAATTTAGAATGTATCCAATTGATAATTATGATGATTTATTTATGACAGATGAACAAAGAAATGAAAAAGCATTGATTTTTTTTAGAAACTACTTTAAAAATAAACAAAATGAATTTTCTTTTAGAATCTTTAGTTGTGCAGATGGCAAACAGTCGAGATTAGGGCTGGTTTTAACAAAAAAATAATATGGACCATGTGGTTTATCTAGATGCCAAAGCAAACGAACTAACACATTTACTTTCCGGGAGCAAAACGATGATTATTCGTGGAGCTACTGGCAGAAAATTGCCATACGGACGAGTTGTTGTTGGTGATGTTTTATATTTTTTGAATAATAATGCTGAAGGAATAGTGAAAGCTAAAGCGGTGGTATCTTCAGTTTTTAATTCTCAAATTTTAACTAACGAGGAATCAATTTCTTTAATTAAAAATAATCAAAATAAACTTCAATTAACTGATAATCAGTTTAAAAAATGGGGTGGAAAAAGATATCTAGTGTTAATCGAAGTTAACCAAGTAGAAGAAATAAAAAGCTTTGCCATAGATAAAAGTAGTTATGGCAACATGGATGATTGGCTACCGGTGGGCAAAATCGAAACAGTAAAAAAATAAATAATTATGCCTCGAGCACAAAATAAACAACAATTATTAGAATTTGGTCAAAACGAGTTTGACCGACTAATGAATTTGGTAAACGCTCTTACTCCTGAGATACGTGATAAACAATTTGTTTTTGATAATCGAACTACTAAAGATATTATTGCCCATTTGTTGGCGTGGCAGTTGTTGGAATTAAATTGGTACCAAGAAGGGATGAATGGCAAAAAACCAGCGATCCCCGCCCCTGGATACACTTTTAAAGATGCCCCAGAACTAAATGAAAAACTATTCCAAGAATATAAATCTATCGAGTGGAATGACTTAATTGCTAGATTTAATACATCTCACAAAGCATTGATGTCTATTGTCAACAAACATTCCGACGAGGAACTTTCGACCAAAAAGAAATATGCGTGGACAGGATCGACAAGTATAACTTGTTATCTGGCTTCAGCATTGTCTAGCCATTATGTCTGGGCAATTGATTTGATTAGGAAAAAAATCTAACAAATACGATTTGTAATTAAATAATTTATTTAAGCTATCATTAATCATGATTAAACAATATTTGGTAGCACTGATAACTTTTTTAGCAATTGATGGAGTATGGTTGGTAGTGGTGGCTAAGAATTTTTATGCTAAATATTTGGGGTATTTAATGAGCAAGACTCCTAATTTGGCAGCCGCGGGAATATTTTATTTAATTTATATTTTAGGAATGGTAGTGCTGGTTTTGCAACCAGCATTGGCCAAAGGATCAATCTGGCAGGCAATATTAACCGGAGCTTTGTTTGGATTATGTGGTTATGCCACCTATGATTTAACCAATTTGGCGACGATTAAAGATTGGCCGATATTAGTTACTATTGTTGATTTGATTTGGGGAACATTTGTATCGGCGGTGGTGGCGGGAATTAGTTATTGGATATTAACCAAATGGCTTTGATAATTAGTGCGGTTTTAATTTGGGTTTACATGACGGGGTGGTTTGGGGTGGCAATACTTAAAAAAAGAAATGATATTGCCGACACGGCTTGGGGAGTGGGGTTTATTTTAGTGGCTGGATTTAATTTACTTTTTAACCCAACCAAAAAATTATTAATTTCTATAATTTTAATTTCTATTTGGGGTGTTAGACTAGCCGTTCATATTTATCAGCGTAATAAAAATAAAAAAGAAGATTATCGTTATGAAAGTTTTAAAAGTAGTCCTTATTTTCAAGTTTTTATAGTCCAAGGATTTTTTATGTGGTTGATTTGTTGGCCAATAATAAATTCCAGTGGAGTTTTTGGATGGTTTAATTTAGTAGGAATTTTAATTTGGATAATTGGATTTTATTTTGAATCAACCGCCGATAGTCAGTTAAAAAAGTTTATTCAGAATCCAAGTAATAAGGGGAAAATAATGCAATCTGGTTTGTGGGCTATTAGCCGTCATCCTAATTATTTTGGAGAGGTTACCATGTGGTGGGGAATATTTTTGCTCAATCTTGGTAATAACTGGTGGACGATTGTTGGCCCATTAACAATTAGTTATTTAATTTTAAAAGTTTCTGGAGTGCCATTGCTCGAAAAGAAATACGAAAATAATTTAGAGTTCCAAAATTATAAAAAAAGAGTGTCGGTTTTTATTCCCTGGTGACCAGAAATGAAAGAATAACTAATCTTGTTGCATACATGCGATAATTACAAAATGATCTGTTTACCTTTTAACAAAGCCTTAAGAGTACTACTTTCAACAAACGCGATGACGATTGTGGCAGCGGCAATGCTGAGTCCTATTTATGCTTTGTTAATTGAAGAAGTGGGTGGAGATTTGATGGATGCTAGTATTGCTGGCGGTATTTTTGCTTTTGTGGCTGGTTTAGTATCGCTAATTTCGGGTAAATATAGCGATAAGATAAAAGAAAATGAATTGATTGTTGTTTTTGGATATGTAATAACAGGGGTTGGTTTCTTGCTATACTGTTGGGCTAATTCAGTTGTTTTTTTATTTATAGTTCAAGCAATTATTGGTCTTGGTGGAGCTATTTATTCTCCTGCTTTTGACGCAGTATATTCTAAACATTTGGATGGTCATAAATCTGGAACTCAATGGGGAGCCTGGGAATCAATGAATTATTTTATGACAGCTATTGGAGCGGTGGTTGGTGGAGCATTGGTTACTTTATTTAGTTTTAAGGTGTTATTTGTAATAATGTCGGCACTTTGCTTTAGTAGTGCCTTTTATATTTATCACTTGAAAAGAAGTGAATTGTAAATAATTTATTACTAAAAATGGCTAAAAAAGAAATATTCATAACCGGTTTACCCCATAGCGGTAAGAGTACTTTAATGAATCGAGTTGTTGAGTCTTTCCCGCAAAGACAAGGATTTGTTACTTTAGAAATACCTGGTGAAAATGGATTAAGAAAAGGTTTTAAAATTGTAACAGCAAGTGGAACTGAAACTGTTTTAGCAAGCACTGAGGTTGAAACTCCAATTAAGGTTTCCAGATATTCAGTTATTGTTGAAAATTTAGAGAAGGTGATTCCAGAATTATCGGAAATAAACCCCGGAGATGTTTTATATATTGATGAAGTTGGCCAGATGGAACTGTATTCTGAAAAATTTAAAGAGTTGGTGAGAAAATATCTTGAGCATGATGGATTGGTAATATTGGCAATATCACAAATATATTCTGATGAATTTACCCAAGAGCTGTTATCTCGAAAAGGTGCGGCGGTGATCGAGGTGACCCCAGAAAACCGCGAAGAATCATTTGAAGAAGTAAAAGAATTGATTGGATTAAAATAGAATGAGTTTGAATATAATTATTTATGAAAAATAAACTATATATTCTTTGCGGAATCCCCTTTTCTGGTAAAACTACACTTGCAAAAAGACTGGCAGAGAAACTTGGCTTTACTCGAATAGATTTAGACGAGGTTAAATTTGAACTATTTAACCCCAATATTCTTGATGTTGAAATTGACCAATCGGGATGGGATAGAGTTTACCAAGAGATGTATTTAAGAATCAAACAGGTGTTGGAAAATGGCGAAACAGTGGTTCACGACACTGGTAACTTTACTAAAGCAGAAAGAGATTTGGTGAAAAAGATTGCTGATCAACTGAATATTGAAACTACGACTATTTTTGTAGATATCCCCAAAGAAGAAGCACTTAAAAGACTATTAGAAAATAGAATTACTAAAAAACGTTTTGATGTTGATATGGCTGATTTTGAGAGTACCACTAAAGAAATGGAACCACCAACAGAAGACGAAAAACACTTAGTTTTTAAATGGACTGATGATGTTGATGGGTGGATTCTTTCCTTAATAAAATAAACACTTAGATTCTATGTTTTTATTATCATCTACAGTTATTTACGGATTGTTTTGTGTTCTTGTAAAAACAAGTTGCGATTTATGGTTATTTCTTGCAAGGTTGGACTCGCTATTTAGTTAAAACTTTTAGAAAGTTGTTTTCTAAAGTATAGTTAACAAGATCATCAATAACTGAATTTTTTGCATAACGAGATTCAGCGGATACTCTCATGACAAAACAATATTGATATCCGTTAGTTGGTTTGGCTAGATAAGTATTTCTTATTCTTTTGGTTAACAATAGTATCTTGTGGAAAAAAGGCATAGATTCATTTTGAAGTTTTTCGTTTGGAGAATATGCTTTGCAATAGGTTACGCCATTGTTTAATTTGATTAAGTTTTCTTTTTCATCACAAATTTCTTCTGAACTACAACTATTTAAAAATTCTATATCAGATTTAAAAATTGCATCGTCTTTTGGAATAAGGATACTATAATTATAATAATTACCTATATTTTTCAGATTATTTTCTTCTAAATAGGTTTCATAAATATTTTTGTAATTTGGATAATTTTCAAATTGATTATTTGTTGGAGTAATTTTTTCACGATCAAAATTAAAAGAATATAACTTTCTTGTACTTGGTGATATTTTGGGAATAACGAATGACAAAGATGTTTCGGGAATAGTATATGTCTCAAATTTTGAAGGAGCTACTTTATTGAAAAGAAATGATTTCTTCCTTAAGTTAAAATCACCAATAGTCATCCAACCAAGAAATATTATTAATAATAATGAAAAATAAATAAATAATAACCAATAAATAGATCTTTTATAAATTAAGGAAAACAAAAATGCAGCGATAACGATTATATATTGTGTAATAATTGATAATAAAACTTCTTTTATACTCATTTTGGTACAAAAATATGACCCTGAACATAATAAAAAGCTTAAAAAACTTTCAAATATTACCGAAATAAGTGAAAATAATAAGAAATAAATATAATTCAAATAATGCTTACTAGTTACTATTCGAATAACAACAGTAGTTGCAACAAATAATGCCCCATAAGTAAAAAAAGGAATAATACCTACAGGTTCTAAATCAATTGGGCTCCCCGGAAATAGAATCATTGAAAACGCAGATATAATTAAAATTAGAATTAGAATTAATTTACTAAAGCTAATAAGAATGATCGTAAAAACAAAACCAAACCAAAACAAATGAGTAATTAAATTCTTAATAAACGATAATTTTTCTTTTGATTCAATGTTAGTATCCATGTAATAATATTAACAAATACAGATTTACTTGTTAAAGAAATTATTGATCAGATGATTGAGTCTAAAAATATTTTTAATAGTTTATAATTAGAAAATGATTATTTTACCGGTACATACAGGTAGTTGGAAACCAATTAGATGGGGTTTGGTTATAAGCTTTTTGCTTACTGTTTTTAGTTGGTTGGGGTGTATTGATAAAAGCAACACCACCTGCAACCTACATTCTTGGGATCAATATTTAATTGTATGGATAAGTTCTTTCATTACAATAACTGCAGTGTTGTATTTCTTTACAGTTCTAAGCAAGTGGTTGAGCCCAGAAGATAAAAAATAAATAGTGTTATAGTTGATTAATGACAAATAAATATCAGATATATCGATGCCCGATTTGTGGAAATGTAGTGGGAGTTTTACATGAAGGAAACGGCCAATTGGTTTGCTGTGGCCAACCAATGCAATTGTTGGAACCGAAAATTGAAGATGTTGGTTTTGAAAAACATTTACCAGTGGTAGAAAAAACTGCCAATGGAATTGAAGTTAAAGTTGGATCGGTGGCTCACCCAATGGAAGAAGGACATTTTATTGAATGGATAGGAATAATTTTGAATGGTGAAATAAGAATAAAATTCTTAAAACCCAACGAAGAACCCAAAGTAAACTTTGAAGGGGTTGAAAATGATGTTGAAGTTTTTAGCTACTGTAATCTTCACGGATTATGGAAAAGTTGAAAAATAATTCTTTGATTAGTATTGGAATAAAACTATTTTCTATAATCATTCATTTTTTGGATTCTTTTTATACATCATTTGAGTAAATCTGTTGTAAAATATCGGCATGAAATTAATTCTAGTGAGACACGGTGAAGCCTTTGAAGGCGACTTAACAATTAAAGGTGTAAAACAGGCAATATCGGCGGCTGAGAATTTGAAAGCTACCCAGATTGACGCTATTTATTGCTCGAACACTAACCGCGCAGAACAAACTTTGGATGAAATTTTAAGATTAAGAGATGATGATATTAAAATCGCCTTTTCTTCATTAGTTCGACCGAAGATGAAAAAAGAAAGTTTGGAAAAACTAAAAAAACGAGTTGAGTTGTTTTTAGATGATTTGAAATATGATCATGAGAAAGAAACAGTATTGGTGGTTTCGCATTCGGCAGTAATTAAAATGTTCTTATACTTGGTGAAAAAGGAAGTGAAAACAGTTGGTTATGGAGAATTATTCGAGATAATCCTGCCCACCTACGCTAAAGCTTCGGCGGGTAAATAGTTTTTATTCTAAATAGTCCTGAAGTTTTTTACGGCGAGATGGATGACGAAGTTTGCGAAGGGCTTTGGCTTCGATTTGACGAATACGTTCGCGGGTAACGTTAAAGATTTTTCCGACTTCTTCGAGTGTTTTTGGAGTTTCCCCTAAAAGACCAAAACGAAGCGAGAGAACTTTGGCTTCGCGCTCGTCGAGAGAACCCAAAACTTCTTCGATTGATTCGCGTAAAAGTTCGGCACTAGTTTCTTCATAAGGAGATGGCTGAGTGGTGTCTTCGATAAAATCGCCGAGAAATGAATCTTCATCGTCGCCGACTGGAGTGGCAAGTGAAGTAGTATCTTGAGAGATTCGATAAATTTCTTCGACTTTATCAACACTAATACCAACTTCTTGAGCAATTTGTTCGATAGTAGGTTCGTGACCAAATTTTTGAGTTAAAGCTCTGGTGGCTTTGTAAACTTTATTGATGGTTTCAACCATATGGACGGGAATACGGATGGTTTTAGCCTGATCGGCAATGGCACGAGTAATAGCTTGACGAATCCACCAAGTAGCATAAGTAGAGAATTTGAAACCACGTTTCCAATCGAATTTTTCGACAGCGCGCATTAAACCTTGATTACCTTCTTGAACTAAATCGAGAAAAGATAGACCACGACCAATATATTTTTTGGCAATAGAAACAACTAAACGTAAGTTGGCATTAATAAGGTCGTCTCGTGATTCTTCGGAGCCTTTTTCAATATCTTTTGCAAGAGAAACTTCTTGATCGAAGGTTAATAGATCAATTTTACCAATTTCTTTGAGGTACATTCTGACCGAATCTACCGATGTTTTTTGAGTTAAAAGTGAGAGGAGATCGGAATTACTTAATTTATCTTTTTTTGCTTCGAGAATTGATTGTTGGGATTCGACTCGATCAAAAACATCGATACCTTTGTCGAAAAGGTAGTCAAAAAGGAGATCTAATTCATCAATATATCGTTCTGGTTCGGGGACTTGCGCCAAAATCTCGTCTTGTGTCAAGTAGTGTAACTTTTTTGCCTGTTTAACAAGGTATTGTTTTACCTTGGAGAAATCGAGAGATGCTGGCATCAGGTTGTATTGTATAAGAAACAATTAAAATAGTCTACAACTTCGTTTGATTTAGTTTTTGGAGTAAATTTAGAGTTTGATTGTATTCATTTTCGAGAGACGTTAGGTCGGATTGCTGATTGAGGGTTTCAGCACTAGCAATTTTTTGACTGATTTCTAAGAGTGTTTGCCGATACTTTAGGCCTTTTATTTGATTGATTACTTTTTCGATTTCTAATCGGCGACTGGGAGCTTCAAGCTTAATTTCGGTAGCCTGAAGATAGAGATTGATAAAAGTAGGCTCAATTTCGGGAGCAAGAAGGGCAGAAAGTTTTTGAGGCTTAAATTTTTTGAGAGTTGAGAGAGAACTAATGATTTGATTGAATCGAGAAGTGGTAAAACTAAGATGAGCTAAAACTTTGGGGAGAAGAATTAATGGTTTGGGAGAAGAAAATATTAAAGTTAGAAGATATTCTTCTAATTTTTCAATTTTTTGAGGAGGAGTTTCGGTTTTGGTAATTGGGGTGGATAAGGAAACAACCGGAGTAGTTGAATAATGTTTTGATTCTTGAATAATACTTTCGGTGGTAGAACCAATGACTTGAGCCAGCTTCTGAAAATAATCTGACCTAATAACTTGATTGGAAATTTTATTGATAAACGGAATCACGGTTTGAAGAATTTGTTTCTTGCCTTTGATAGTATCGATACCATAGGACTTAACGGCTGATTGAATAATGAAATCCCAAATTGGGAGAGTTTTTTCGAGCTGAGAATAAAAGAACTGAGCATCGGCCCGAATGGCTTCATCGGGATCTTTATACTGATCACCAAGAGTGAGGACTTGGATATCGAACCCCATATCATCGGCCATTTCAATGCTCTTTTTGGCAGCATTGGTGCCAGCAAAATCGGAATCGAGACCAAGAATGAGAGTGTCGGTATAACGAGAAAGGAGTTGAAGTTGATCTTGAGTGAAGGCAGTGCCTTTGATGGCGACAATATTTTTGACACCTGACTGGTAGGGCGAAATTAAATCAAACTCCCCTTCAACCACAATTACCGACTTCTTTTCTTTAATGGCTTGACGAGAAAGGTTGAGACCAAAAAGAGTGTGTGATTTATGATAGAGTTCGGTTTCGGGAGAGTTGATATATTTGGCCAATTCTGGCTTGGCCCCTGGCAAAACTCGACCAGAAAAACCTAAAATTCGATCACGAAAATCACACAGGGCAAAAGTTAACCGGTCGGAAAAACGATCGTAAAGACGTTGATTATATTGGCTTTGGCCAAAAGTGCCGGTGGCGATTAGATCTGAAACTTGATAGCCCTTTTTTAAAAGATAATTGATGGTGAGCTGAGAATTGGCTGGGGCATAGCCGAGACGAAACTGCTTGATAGTGTCGAGATTGATACCACGGTTTAAAACATATTCCAAAGCTTTTTTACCCAAAGGATGGGAAGTTAGTATATAGGTGTAAAAACGAGCTAATTGATGATTGATTTCCAAAAAAACTCGTTTTTTGGCATCTGACTGAGTTAGACCTTCAGAATGCTCGAGCTTAACACCAGCAAGTTTAGCAAGTTCTTCGAGAGCTTCTCGAAAATCGATTCGTTCGAATTCTTGAAGAAAAGTAAAAACATCACCCGATTTACCACAACCAAAACATTTGAAAATTTGAAGTTCGGGAGAGACAGTAAAAGAAGGAGTTTTTTCACCATGAAAAGGACAACAGGCAACATGATGGCGGCCACGTTTTTTTAGTGGTAGATAGCGATTGATGACATCAATGATATCGAGCTTTTTTTTAATTTCTTCGACTTGAGAAGTCATCAGTTTATAAAGTTAATAAAGTTAATAAAGTTAATAAAGTTCGTAAAGCTACTTTTTAATGTTGGCGGTTGATAATAAAATCGATGGCCATCTCGAGTTGATGGCGATAGGGCTCGACTTTAATAAAACCTAGATCGTCTGAGAGGATTTTTTTAGCTTGAGCGGCAAATTGTTGAGCCAATTCTTTGGCATAGTCGAGAGAATGATATTGGGTGATTAAGCTAAAGATTCGATTTACTTCTACTTCGGATTTTTGATCACGAGTTTTGGAAAGGATTTCGATAATTTCCTTTTTTTCTGAAGGAGAGGCCGTTCTTAGAAGGTGGGATAAGATTATAGTTCGTTTTCCCTCATAAAGGTCGTTGAATGGTTGTTTTTTGAGACCTGAAAAATCTGAGGTTAGATCGAGCACATCGTCGATTATTTGAAAAGCACGACCAAGATAGCGACCAAACAGATATATTTGATTTAATTGATCAACAGAAGCACCAGCCACAATAGCTCCCAAACGCATTGGGCCAGAAATGGTGTAGTAACAAGTTTTACTTTCTAAAATTAGTAAAACATCTTCATCAGTAAGATCGGTTTTGTTGGTTTTAGTCCAGTTGATATCAATAGTTTGGCCAAAGGTGGTTCGATTAAGTAAATGATAAAATTCTTCGGTAATTTTGGGGTTTTGATAATCAAAAATCATTTTCCACATAATGACATGGAGCGAATCGCCAGCATTAAGGGCTAATTCTTTACCGATTTGTCGATGGAGAGTGGGGGCACCTCGACGTTCTAGAGAATCGTCTTCAATATCATCGTGAATTAAAATCCATTCTTCGGAAAGTTGCATGGCGGCGGCCACCGGAATTACTTTTTCTAAACTTTCACCCATGGAAAGAGCAGTATTGACCACCAAGGTAGGCCGAAGATATTTGCCCTGACGAGTTGGGTAGTCGGAAATTATTTGCTGATGAAAATCGAGCTCGGGTTGATACTTGGGATCGATTTGGCAAAATTCTGGAAATTGAAGCGATTGAACTAAATATTTTTGAATAAAGGGCCAAACAGAAGTTTTGGTTTGGGCTAAAACTTCTAAAAAATTAAGTGGTTGGGGCGACTGGTTCATTTTGAGGTTTTACTGAATTGCTAACTCCAACTAGTATTCTATCGAAAGTATAGGGAGAAAGAATGTAGAGAACTTCAAAGGTGGCCACAGACAGTTCAAAAGCACAGGGAATTTGATTGGTAACCAAAAAGGCACCAGCACCTAAAACAATGGCGTTGCGAAAAGACATTCGAATATTGGTTCGAGTAGCTCGTTTAATAATTTCTTTGTCGATACCAGCAGCCAAAGCTTTTTTGGCAGCAATCCGCTCGCGAGTGTAGCCGGCATGAAGAGCGGTGATAAAAGTTCCCACCGCGGTAATAAAATTCATGGTGGTGTTCTGGCGAGTAAGATCGGCAACTAGAGTGAGGGTTTGAAAAGAAGTGGGAATATTTCTAAGAAAAAAGAGGGACAGAATAAACAGAGTACCAGCAAAACCCATGAATTTTAAAATAATTCGATTATAGTTGATTCTAGCCGAAAGAATTCTTTGATTTTTCCAAAAAATAAATTTAACCAAACGCCAAATAAGCCGAGGAACGATTAGGGCGATAAGAACATACCCCCAAATGGTGAAAATTTGATTCCAAGGCAAAGAATAGGTTTGGGTAATTTTAATAAAAGGAAAATGAAAATCGGTGCCTAAAAGCGGATAGTCGGGATATTTTACAAAGCTATATAAATAGTGGGGATTTAGTTTTTGAGCATAAAAATCGATTAAAAAAATTCGACCGGCTGAGAAAAAAGCAATAGCATTAACAATAAAACTAAAAATAAAAAAGATAATTGCCGGATTCCCCCTCTTAACTTGTTGAGTAAATAAAAAATACTGTTGTTCTTCGGATTTTTGCTTTTCGAGCTCATCTTCAAAAGCATGGAGCGAGGTTGACAGCTTGAGACCAATGAAACGCATGGGCAAAAAAACTACGTTTTGAACAATACCAATTAACAGCACTGAAATCCAAACTTGACCAGTTAAATTGTAGAGAGTGAAAAATACCGAGGCATAGAGACGAAAGCTGCCACCACGAAAAAACCAAATGCTAATTAAAATAATAAAAATTACCAAAACGGTGGTGAGCAAAGGCATGAAGAGACGACTGTTGTCGATACGCCTAATTTCAGTAAACGAAGTTGTTGCCATGTATGGGAATTATATACGAGTTTAGGTTATACTTTTTTATTAGTTATGATAGGTAATAAAGAAGGGATAACAATCAGCGAAAAGCCAGTTGCAAAAGAGGCGGATGTTTTGGTGGATTTGAGAAAGTCATCTGAAGTTCCTAAAGAGGTAAAAACTTGGATGCAAAAAGTGGAAGAAGCCCCAAGTGCACCAACTCAAATTAATCAAACAGCCAGCAATGATGATTTTAAAATTGCCAAACCAAAAATAAAATTACCAATTGGTAAAAAAAGATTTGCCGCTGGGTTTAAAAGCCCAGTTTCGACAGCAGCTAGATGGCTATCGGTATTTATTTTGAGATTAATTAAAATTAATGAAGCTAGGGTAAAATTTGAAGACGAATGATTGATATTAATACACTATTATTAACGGTTTTTGGGTACATGCTATTGTTGTTGATAGCCGGATTGATAGTGTTGGCTTTATGGATTGCAGTGACCACTTGGTACCGATGGCGAGACCGAGAAAAAAAATCTTTGGAAATGGAAACATTGTTGATTGCAGTACCAGAAGAAAACGAGGTAAAGATTGATGCCATGGAACAAATTATTGCATCGTTTTCGAGCTTGTATAAAAGTGCCAAATTTAAATGGCTACAAACTTTTGTAGCTCAACCAAGTATTTCTTTGGAAATAGTAGGGACAAATGAGGATATTAGATTTTATATTTCTACTCCTAAAAAGTATCGAGATTTAATTGAAAAACAGATCTATTCGATTTATGCCGGCGGCGAAGTTAAGGTGGTTGATGAACCAAATATTTATATGGCTGAAGGCAAGGCAGAATTTGCCTGGTTGGGAATTAAAAAGAATCCTTTTTATCCTTTAAAAACTTTCCGAGAAATTCCAACTGATTCATTGGCAGCATTAACTTCGGCGTTATCAAAAATATCTAAGGGCGAGAGTGTGGCCATACAATTAGTTGTCTCACCAACAGATGGCAAGTGGGCAAAATCTGGAAAAGGATTTGTGAGTGGAACTAAAAAAAGTGAAGCTAACCCAGAAAAAGCCAGTTACAAAGTTGATGCCAAACAGTTAGAAGCGATTGATACCAAATGTAGTAAGGTGGGATTTGAAGTGGCAATTAGAGTAGTATCGTTTGCACCTTCGGAAGAAATCGCTAAGATGAATATTTCGAATGTTAAGGCTGTTTTTGGGCAATTTGAAAGCCCATGGAACAAACTATCATCGAGAAAAATTTGGTTGAAGGGGATGTTTATGACTGATTTTATTTATAAATATCCGGCAATGTGGTGGCACAAAGGTAAGACAATTTTGTCTTCGGACGAATTGGCATCGATTTTTCATTTACCCAATAAATCGATTTCGACTCCAAATATTTATTGGCTAAAAGCAAAAAAAGCACCGGCACCATCGGATGCTTTTCAAGATGGATTGTATATTGGCGATAATTATTATCGAGGAGTAAAAACGAAATACTGTATGAGCCCAAGCGACCGACAACGTCATTTTTATATTGTCGGACAAACCGGTGTGGGTAAATCTTGGTTGTTAGCAGATATGGCCTTGCAAGATATTAAAGCCGGAAAAGGAGTATGTTTTATTGATCCTCATGATACTTTTGAAAGTATTTTAGAGAGAATTCCACCAGAAAGAATTGATGATGTGATTTATTTTGACCCAAGCCAAACAGAAAGACCGATGGGTTTTAATGTGATGGAGTGCGAACGTGATGATCAGAAAGATTTTGTGACTTCTTCAATTATTAACTTAATGTATAAACTTTACGATCCTTATAAAACTGGTATCGTGGGCCCAAGATTTGAACATGCAATTAGAAATATTATGTTGACGGTAATGACTGAACCAGGAGCGACTTTTATTGAAATTGTTCGCTGTTTAACTGATCCTTCTTATGTTCAGTATTTGCTCCCAAAAGTTAATGACCCGATGGTGAAAAGATATTGGACTGATCAAATTGCCAACACTAATGAATTCCATAAATCGGAAGTGTTGGACTATATTGTGTCGAAATTTGGCCGATTTATTACCAACACGATGATGAGAAATATTATTGGTCAAGGGGTGTCGGCTTTTAATTTTAGACGGGCTATGGATGAGGGTAAGATTTTGATTATCAACCTGGCTAAAGGAACGATTGGAGAAGAGAACTCGGCATTCTTAGGACTGGTGCTGATTCCAAAAATTTTAATGGCAGCCATGAGCCGGCAGGATACTCCAGAAGAACAACGACGAGATTTCTACTTATACGTGGACGAGTTCCAAAACTTTGCGACTCAAGATTTTGCAGTGATCATGAGCGAAGCTAGAAAATATCATTTAAATTTGATTGTGGCTAACCAGTTTATTTCCCAGATGGATGACGAAGTTAAAAACGCGGTATTTGGAAACGTGGGTACAATTTCGAGCTTTAGAGTGGGTATTTCGGATGCAGGATTTTTGGTGAAACAATTTCAACCAGAATTTAGTGAACATGATTTGCTAAATTTGGGAACTGGAGAAATATATATGAAAACAATAGTTAACGGAGTGCCTAAATCGCCGTTTTCATTGAACGTGGCAGCAATAGAAAAGAAGAAACCAGGTAACCCAGAGTTAGCGGCAATGATTAAACGTCTTTCGGCCTTAAAATACGGTAAACCAAGAGAGATTATTGAAGCCGAAATTGCAAAGAGAGCAAGACTTTAACTTATTTTAATCAGTTTTTTCAGTTGGTTGAGATGTTCTTACTGCTTCTTTATGTCTTTCAAATACTCTTTTATCAAGATTCTGCCAATATACATCACACCTTGAACAAACTCCAAGAGGAAATATTAAAATGTTTACTCCAAAACAGGCTACGTTTGTTTCGCCTCTATAGCCTTTTGGACAATTTTCTGGGTAATTAGCCAACATAGTTTTATAATTCTTTAAGTTTGATGCCTTTGGATTCTTCTTTGGAATCGATTAATTCCAAATATTTTTCGGTAGTAGAGATACGTTTGTGACCAACAACTTGGGAAACCACATCGATGGGGACACCAGATTTTAATTGGTAGACAATGAAAGTGTTGCGTAAATCGTTGACTTTGACACCTTTAATATCGGCTTTATCGAAATAACGATTAAGTAATGAACGAATATTACGGGCTAATAAGCGACGACCGGTTTTGGTAACAAAAACGTTTTTTGATTTTGAATCTTTTCTGGTGTCATCGAGATAACGCTTAATGGCAGTACGAGCGGAATTGTTGAGAGGAACTGAACGTTCGGAATGACTTTCGTAACTTTCAACATAGACCTCATGGTCGGCAACATTTTCGAGTTTTAAATTTTCAATTTCTTTAATTCTCAAACCAGCTTGAAGCATTAGTTCAACAATGGCGGTGGCGCGAATATCATTACGACAAGCATCGCGAAGTGAACGGTATTCAATTGGTTTTAATATTTTTGGTAAATCGTTCTCGTATTTTGGATGTTTGACTTCGACCGAAGGATCGGCTTTTGTCATTCCTTGATCGAGAAGATAAGCAAAAAAGTTTTTAATCGAATTTAATTTTCGAGAAACTGATTTGGCAGTGTAATTGTTTTTTAACAAATCTTTTTTAAAAGACTCAATGTGATCTGATTTAATCTCATCGATTAAAGAAACTTTTTGAGTTTTTAAAAAATTGTTAAGCTGATTAATGTCGCCCTTGTAGGCTACAATAGTATTAGTTGACTTACCTTTTTTGGCAAGCGCTTCGGAAAACGAAACTAAAGCGTTTTCTAGATTCAAATCTGACATAATTTATATAAGATAGCTAAAATGTAGCTTATAGTAACACAATTTAGGATAATATACAATTAAATGATTAAAAAAATTTTAATAATGCTAGTAGCTGGTTTTATGGCATTATCGGCAGTAAATAATTTGAGGATACAGTATGATTCATTAAAAGCGGCTGAAGAAAATTTGCTAATTACTAAAAATGAATTAGAAGAAATTCAGGATAAGATAAAAAACTTGAAGTTTTTAATTGAGTACCAAAAATCGGATGAATATCAGTATCGCATTCTTAGAGGTGTTTATGGTTTAGGAGACGAAAATAATATTTGGGTAGAATACCCGAAAAAAGAGTTAGAAGACCCTAATGAAAACAAATTTTTTGAAGACAGAACAATTCCAAATTGGTTGAAATGGTGGGAGTTGTTTACTAAACAAAAGAGTGTGATAGAATAGCAGAGTTCGAAACGATATGCGGGGTAGTGTACGGCTGCA
Source organism: bacterium (assembly GCA_029561175.1). GTDB lineage: Bacteria > Patescibacteriota > Microgenomatia > UBA12405 > UBA12405 > JAKQJL01. The sequence continues at coordinate 19,068 of JAKQJL010000025.1, read as the reverse complement.
CGTGAGGCTCATAATCTCACAGGCCGGGTTCAACTCCCGGCCCCGCAACTGAGGACATTAAAGAAAAAGGCCGCTTTTTGCGGCTTTTTCTTTCGTCCTCATCGGGTTGCTGGGCGCGAAGCGACCATAATAACCCGAAGGTATATGATTGATTTATGTATTATGTTTATATTCTTCGATCATTAAAACGAAGTAATTGGCTATACAAAGGGGTAACATCAGACTTAAAAAGAAGACTATTAGAACATAACTCAGGAAAAAATTTTTCAACAGCACCTTATGTTCCACTAAAACTAATTTACTATGAAGCTTATTTATTAAAAAAAGATGCAGAGGCTAGAGAAAAGTATTTAAAAACTAGTATGGGAATGAGAGTAATTAAAAAACAATTAAAATACTTGTTTGAGATATTAAAGAATAATATGGACAAGTGAGATGTTGTTTGATATTATTTATGAGTTAGGCTGTGATAATTCTTTTTACGAGTCTAACCACCTACATTATCACAAGAAGGTCGTCATTAATTTGACGGCTTTTTTGTTTTTTCTCGATATTTTGTAGGCATGCATGGACTCGAACCATGGACCCCCGACTTATAAGATCGGTGCTCTAACCAACTGAGCTACATGCCCATATTCGCAATTCGATATTCGATATACGTAATACGCGATATACGTAATTCGATATACGATATACGTAATACAAGAATACGTAGCAGAGGCGGGACTTGAACCCGCGACCTTGGCGTTATGAATGCCACGCTCTAACCAACTGAGCTACCCTGCCATACTTCACAATTACTCTGGATTATAGCAAAAATAAGCCAATTATTAATAATTTAAAAACATTTTTTCTTTGACCTGGCGGAGGGTATCGGCAGCAACCAGTTTGGCTTTGGCGGTACCCTCTTTGATGATTTGATCAACAATTTCGGGATGAGATTGATAGTATTGACGTTTTTGTTGGATTGGAGAAAGAAAATCGATAATGTTATCGGCTAATTGATTTTTGCAAGCGACACAGCCACGAGCACCACTTTGACATTCTGATTCAATAACTTTTAAATCGGAAGGATTGGTAAACATTTGATGATAGTAATAAACCATGCAATCAGCCGGATGGCCAGGATCGGTTAGACGTATTTTTTGAGGATCGGTAAACGCCATTTTAACTTTTTGACGAATAGTGTCGGGAGAATCGCTAAGATAAATGGCATTATTTAAACTTTTTCCCATTTTAGAGTTGCCATCGAGACCTTTGACCCGAGGGAAATTGCTGACTTTAGCTTTGGGTTCGACAAGAACTTGGCCATAGATATCGTTAAATTTTCTAGCAATTTCTCGAGCTAATTCGATATGGGGAAGCTGATCTTCTCCGACTGGAACTAAATCGGCTTTAAAAGCGGTAATATCGGCAGCTTGGCTGACTGGATAACCTAAAAATCCATAGGTAATATTGTTTTTAAATAATTTTTCTTTTTGTTTTAATTCTTCTTTGGTGGTGGGATTGCGTTCCAAACGAGAAACGGTAACTAGATTCGAATAATAAACGGTTAACTCGGCAATTTCGGGAATCATTGACTGAATAAAAATAGTTGATTTTTGAGGATCGATACCTGAGGCCAAATTATCCATAACCACTTCTTTAACATTGTCGCGTACTTTTTGAGGAGTTAGAAAATTATCGGTTAAGGCCTGAACATCGGCAATAATCACAAAAGTGTCGTATTTATCTTGAAGAGCAACCCGATCTTTTAGAGCACCAAAATAATGGCCGATATGAAGCGGGCCAGTAGGACGATCACCGGTAAGGATACGAGGTTTGGACATAGATGAGTTTAACATTAGATATAAGTAATTCGATATACGAAAACAATATTTTGTAAGAATGATTACTTTTTGATAAAATCAGCCATGACAATAATAGAATCTGGTGGAAAAAAATTTGATGTTGGAATAGAAAATAAACAACCTATAGGAATATATAGACATCAAGAAACTCCTGAAGCTAGAGCTAAAGCCCAGCAACTAAAAAGAGAGCAAGAAAGAGGTAAAAAGGTACTAAATGGTAATAATCGATAGATATCTGTTATAATAGCCCTATTATTAGGACCGAACGCCGTAGTGAAAACGAAAGCAATTAGGTAAAAAGGAAGATATGGCAAAAGTAAATACTAAATTAACTGCTCAAATTAGAGATATTAAAGGCCGAAAAGTTAAGCAATTGCGTCGAGATGGCGTATTGCCAGCGACTGTTTACGGCCACAAATTTGAACCAATTTCGGTTCAAATTATTGAAAAAGATTTAATTAAAACTTACGATCATGCTGGTGAATCCGGTTTGGTGGATTTAATTGTAGGTGAAAATAGCTATCCAATTTTGTTCCGAAATCCTCAATATCACCCATTATGGGGCAATTTAATGCATATTGACTGCTACAAAGTGAATTTGAAAGAAAAAATTTCAACTTATGTGCCCTTGGAAATGATTGGAGAATCTTCTGGCGTTAAGGCTGGCTTGATTTTAGTTCCAGTTACCGATGAAATTGAAGTTGAAGCTTTACCAACTGATTTACCAGAGAAAATTGAAGTTGATATTTCTAAACTAGAAAATGTTGATTCAGTAATTACAGTAGCTGATTTGGTGGTTGATACGGCTAAAGTAGAAATTAAAACTGCTTTGGATCAAGTGATTGTTAAGCTTGAAGAAGCTAAGGAAGAAGTTGAGGAAGTAGCTGAGGAAACTGTTGCTCCAGGCGATGTTCCAGCAACTAACCAAAAGACTGAAGAAGAAAAAGCCGCAGCTGAAGCAGCCAAGAAAGAAGAGAATTAGTCGTAATACGATATTCGATATAAGATATACGTATTTTATTAATTCAAAGAGTAGTAGATTTGGGAAAGGTCGGAACGAAGAGGATCGAGATTGAGAGCTGATTTGAGAGAGTTAACGGCGTCGGTTTTTTTGCCGAGAGATATTTGAATACGAGCTAATTCGGCCCAATCCTCGACGGTTTTATTTTGTTTAAAAACAAGCTGGTTTAAGTTCTTCTTTAATTCGACAGGATGATGATTTAAATAAAAATTGGAATAATCGGAAGAGACTAGATTTTGAGCCAAACTTTGAGCTTGATCCCATTTGCCTAAATATGCCAAACGATACCAAAGTTGAAGCCGACTATAATATGATTCCCCTGCCGAAATTGTGTGCACTGAAGACATTAGACGGTATTTGTCGTAGTTTCTGGCAAAACTAACTAAATTAATTAGTAGTATTAAAACTAAAATAAACAGCAGAGTGGGTTTAGCGAATTTCATGGGGCCAAGGTGAAGTGATTAACATTGATGGTGGCAATTTCAACTTGGTGTTGAGTTCTTGATAAACCGATTCGGTGACAAAAGGAGCAAAAGGATGAATTAATTTTAAGAGAGTGGTGAGAATGGTGACCAAAGGATAAACAATCTCGGGACCACGGTCTTTGATTGATTCGATATAAACATCACAGAATTCATGCCAGAAGAAAGTGTAGAGATCTTCGGAGGCTTGACCGAAACGATAGGTGTTTAAGTTTTTGGTGGTGGAAGCAATTAAAGAGTTGAGCTTAGAGAAAAATGGATCTGAATCTCCCCCTGATAGAACAGCCTCGGGATATTTGTCGATAATCATCATGACAAAACGAGAGGCGTTCCAGATTTTATTGACAAAATTGCGCTGGGCTCTGATTTTATCCTCTGATAGGGCAATATCGGAACCAGGAGCCACACCAATAACTAGAGCCAAACGAAGAGCATCGGCACCATAGTTTTGAGCAATAGTAACTGGATTGATAGTGTTGCCTTTGGATTTGGACATTTTTTGACCTTTACCGTCGAGAACTCGAGAATGCATGTGGGCCACTTTAAAAGGAATTTCGCCGGTAACATAGATGCCCATCATAATCATCCGGGCCACCCAGAAAAAGAGAATATCCCACATGGTATCGAGAACTGAGGTGGGATAGAAATAATTGAAATCGGGAGAATGATTGCCATTGGGATCCCAACCAAGAGTGGAATAGGGCCATTGGCCAGAGCTAAACCAGGTGTCGAAAGTGTCGGTTTCTTGAAGAACAAATTCACTCGATTTTAAGGCTTCTTCTTTAGAAAAATAATACTTTGCGCCGATGGGAGCAAGCAAAGTTTGTAAACCAGCGGCAACTTCTGAATATTTTTCTGTTAAATTTTTAGCGTAATTAGTGATAATATTTTTATCTTGATCAAGATAAGTGATTAGAATATTTGGATTTTCAGTTAAGTTGTACCAAACTGGAATGCGATGGCCCCAAACAATTTGGCGAGAGATTGGCCAATCTCGAATATCTTTCATCCAAGTTAAAAATTGTTTTTTGAAACGAGTAGGGAAAATTTTGACTTGATCGGCTTTAACAACTTCGGCGGCCTTTTGGGCTAAAGGAGCGACTTTGACAAACCACTGAGGAGCAGTGATAGGCTCGATTGGGCGACCACACTTGTAACAATGTCCGACTTCATGGGAATAATTGTCTATTTTCGTTAGCAATCCTGCAAGCTGAAGGTCATCTAAGACAGCTTGACGAAGCTGGTTGGGAAAAAGGTTGCGGTATTTCTGCGGTACATTGTCGTTGCTGTGGCCATCGTAATCGAAAATGCGAATAAATTCGAGGCCATGCTTTTTGGCCATGTCATAGTCTTCGGGAGAATGAGAAGGAGTAACTTTAACGGCGCCAGTGCCAAATTTGGGATCAACAGAATCTTCCCCAATAATAGGAATTTCTCGATCGGTTAAAGGAAGTTTAATTTTAGTACCAATTAATTTTTGATAACGAGGATCGGCGGGGTTGACGGCCACGGCAGTGTCGCCTAACATAGTTTCGGGGCGAGTGGTGGCAACTTCAAGTGGGCCATAGTTTAAATACCAAAGATGAGAGTCGACAGTTTTGTGGACGACCTCAAGATTACTAAAAGCGGTGCCACAAAAAGTGCAGTAATTAACGATTTTTTCGTCACGATAGATTAGACCATCTTGAGACATTTTTTTGAAAACAGCAAAGACACGAGCGTTGTGTTCGGGGTCGAGAGTGAAACGTTCACGAGTCCAGTCGAGAGAAAAACCGAGCCGTTTCATTTGAGATTTGGCAATGTCGCGATTGGTGTTGACGTAGTCGGCAATTAATTTAAACAGAGTGTCGCGATCGTAATCAAAACGGGATTTGCCATCGGCTTTTAAATGTTTTTCAAAAACAAATTGGGTTTCGATACCGGCATGATCGGTGCCAGGGAGCCAAAGAGTAGGATCGCCTAACATTCGGTGATATCGAACCATAATGTCTTCGACAGTAAAGAGAGCATGGCCGGCATGAAGAGGTTCGTTGGCGTTGGGTGGAGGAAGAATTACAGTAAAAGGAGTTTTAGATTGATCGATTTTGGGAGTGAAGGCACCTGAATTTTCCCAAAGCTGATAGATATTTTCTTCGGAGCTGGGCTGATAAGTTTTATCCATGAATGTGATTATTTTAACATTAGAAAATACAAAACGTAATTCGATATACGATATAGGATATACGTAAGACAAAATAAGTTAAAATAAGATATGAACGAAAGAGAAATAAATAGAAAAACGAATGATATGAAAATAAATAATTTATATGATTTGGCGGGGGATAAAAACGGAAGAGGTAGAGAAGTAGTTTACCGGCACTGCCAAGAAGTGGCTAATTATGCCTTAGTTTTGGCTAAATTGTATGCTAACAAAACAGGAATAAAATTAGACGAAGAGCTAATTTATACGGGAGCGATGGTTCATGATATTGGCTGTTTGAGTACTAAAACAGAAAAAGGGAAAGCGGTTACCCATGGAGAGGATGGTTATTGGTGGTTAAAGAGCCAAGAGGTAGATGAAAAAATAGCCAGATTTTGTTTGAGCCATGTAGGAACTGGGTTTTCAAGAGAAGAGGCAATTGAAAAAGGATTGAATTCTGATTTAAATCACTTGCCAGTGACAACTGAAGAAATAATTGTGGCTTATGCTGACAAGTTTTTTTCTAAAAGTGGCAAAAAACATACAGCAGAAGAAATTGAAGAAAAGATGAAAGAATACGGCGAAGAAAGTTTTAAAAGATGGGAAGAGATGAAAGGGTTGTTTGAATGTTTGGGGATATAAATAATTTATAATTTCAATCTCCCCCTACCCCCTCTTTGACCAGAGGGGGATAAACATAAAAAGTAGTTAAAAAGAAATGATGGTTTTGATGGCCAGATGGTCGGAAAGAAAACCATGATTATTACTTTTAGAAATAATTGGTTGTTGAAATAAGTAATTCTGAATAATGGGATTTAAGTTAGGCGAAATAAAAATATGATCGAGACAATAACCTTTTTGATCTGGTGACAAAAATTCTTGATGAAAAGTGGGAGATAAATTTTGAGGAAAAGGGTTAATTAAATTTAAACTATTAGTTAAGCTGGAGTAGAGGTGATGGTTTTTGGGAATATTAAAATCGCCGGTTAGGATGGTTTTTTTTGTTGTTCGGTTGACAATTGTTGATAATTTTTTTATTTGGTGATGATATGTTTTTTCTTTGTTTAAAGACGCAAAATAAAAATGAGTGTTGATTACAAGATAATCATTGAAATAAGATACTAAAAAACCTTTATCTGACAAAATATTTCTAAAAAATTGTTTTAAGAAATGAAAGGAAAAACCAAAAGAATAATATTTATGAGACTTTATTGGGTGTTTTGAAAAAGTGACCAGGCCACCTTTTGGCCCAAAAACTGCTGGTTGAAAAATACAATAAGGATACGAAGTTAAATTGTTTTTCAAAATAGTTAGTTGCTGATAAGTAAACACATCTTGGAGATTGATAAGATCTACTGTTTGTTGGTTTAAATTCAGAGCTAGTTGGTTGAGACGTTCAACTATTTTTGATGACTTTCGGGGAACACCTTGAATATTGAAGGTAATAAAAGAAAACTTCTTTTTTATCACTGAATTATTATAGTTGGAGGCGGGGGTCGCGGTCGAGGAGAAGAGGGTTGGCAAACTGATGGCGGAGAAATTTGTGATGAGCAACCAGGCCGATCATGGCGGCATTGTCGGTATTGTGGGCTAATTTTGAAGGAAAATAGATGGGCAAATGATGCTTTTTGGCCAGACTTCGAAGTTGAGCACGAAGAGCTTTATTGGCCAAAACTCCCCCGCTAGCTGATAGTAAAACAGGAGAGTATTTAGAAATGGCTAACCCAAATTTGGTGGTGAGAGAGGAGAAAACTGATTGTTGAAAAGAAGCGGCTAAATCGGCTTGATGAGCCAAAATATATTCTGGAGACATTTTTTTTATTTGATAGTAGAAGGCAGTTTTTAAACCAGAAAAAGAAAAATTCAAAATAGATTTATTGTTTAGAGGTTGGGGTAATTTTAAAAAATTGGGGTTGCCTAGACGACTGAGAACTTCGATGATTGGGCCACCAGGATAGCCAAGACCTAAAAGTTTAGCAGCTTTGTCGAGAGATTCGCCGGCGGCATCGTCGAGAGTTTGACCAATAATTTGATAATCCCCAAGACTTTGGGTAAGAATAATTTTGGTATGGCCACCGGAAACTGTGAGCGAAAGCAAGGGGAATTGAAATTGACGAACTGGATTGCCAGAGCGATTGGTAATAAAAGGAGAAAGCAAATGGCCTTCAATATGGTTAACAGCGATAAGAGGTTTGTTTAATTTTAAAGCCAAATCTTTGGCATAATTTACACCTACACTTAGGGCAATTGCTAAACCTGGCCCTTGGGTGACGGCTAAGTAATCGATATCAGAGAGTTTTAAATGAGCACGTTTGAGAGCGGTTTGAACAACCGGATCGATGTTTTGTTGATGGGCTCGTTTGGCAATGTCGGGAACTACCCCACCCCATTGTTGATGAAGATTGGTTTGAGAGGAAATGACACTAGAAATCAACCGGCCGTCGGTGAGGACAGCGGCACAAGTGTCGTCGCAACTAGTTTCGATTGCCAATTGATTCATATTTTAGGTATTATAGATTATGAATTCTAACAAAAACAGTCAGTACCTTATGTTTTCGTTGGTATTATTGGGATTATCAATTGTTGGAGTCTATTTTATCTTTAGACCTAAAAAAACGACTACTAGTTTTGAAACAGTAAAGACTGAAATTGGTAGCCCAACACCGACAATTGAAGCGACCGAGTCGAGTTTGGCAGCGACACCAACACCAACCATAAAGAGTTTTACTGCCAAAGATGGATTGCTAAGTTTTAGTTATCCGAGTTATAAAAAGTTCTATGAGGAAAAAGAAAAAAGTGGTCTGAGATACGTTTTATACGATAACCAAGGAATTATTACTATTCATGAAGGGACAGTGTGGTCGTGGAACAACCCAGGACGAGAAATGGCAGAAGGGGCATCGATTTTTGAAGTTGAGGGCAAACAAAAATTGATTGATTTTGAAAACGGAGAAATGAAATACACCTTGCAATGTGTTCATAACAATATTGAAAAACTAAAAGAAGAATGTGAACAGGTATGGAAATCGATTAAAACGAATACTCAATAAGCCGTTTATTCTGGGAAAGATAGGTAAAAGAGACCGAAATTACTTGGCAGGTTTGACGGATAGTTTGTAAATCTTGAGGATTCATGATTTCGGGCCACTCGATGCAAGAAACTGTTTGGGGCTGAAAATGATCTAAGAATTTAATCTCATCAAACTCGTAACCAGCTGACAAACGATAGAGATCGAAATGAAGAAATTGTTTAACAAGGGTGGCGGGATACTGATTTAAAATCACAAAAGTGGGACTGGTAATTTGATCCTTAACTCCTAGATATTTGCCAATACTTTGAGAAAAGACGGTCTTACCACCACCTAGATCGCCGGTTAGTAGAAAAACAATTGGCCGATGATCGGGAGTTATTTTTTGAAAAATAAATTGAGCCAGACGACGGGTGTCGGCTTCGGATTGAGAGACAAACTTGGTGCCAGCTTCGACTAGGATATCGCCGGCGCGAAGAATTTGAGGTTCTGGCTGGGAAATATCGATGACAGTTGAGGGTTGGTTTTTAGGAAGTTGACCATGATCGACGATTAAATCGATCAGAGCTTGTTTTTTGGCAGAAAGAGTTTTGAGCAAAGAAGGAATGGAATAGTGGGGTGTTTTGCCCGATAAATTGGCAGAGGTGGCGGTTATAGGCGAACCAAGTTCGGTGACTAAATCGGTGATGAATTGATATTTGGGCAAACGAAGACCGATGGTGCCGTTTTCGGCTTCGATGCCAGGAGCAAAAAGATGAAGACCCGGGACAATAACAGTAAAAGGGCCAGGAAGTAGAGTTTTAAAAATGTTTTCGGCTTTTGTGTCGATTTTGGCGTATTTTTTGGCCATGTCGAGACTATTAACTGCCACCGAAATAGCCTTGCCTGGCCAACGATCTTTGAAAGCAATGAGCTTGGCAACGGCTTTGGGATTGAGTGGGTCGACGGCTAGACCATAAACACTATCGGAAGGAAAAACGACAAGACCACCAGATTTTAAAACTTTTACAATATTGGAATATTCTTTGAACATTTTATTGGGTGGGGCCACGGCGATAGACGGCGGCCCAGGGAACGAAATTAGAGGTAAAGGTTTTTTGATGAATAATTTGGGAGTCGCGAGTAACTTTCCAATCAAAAGAGGTTTTGAGACCAGCAATAGCGTGCTCATCTTGAACAACTTTGCCCGGAGCTAGGGTAGGATCGTCGATATAAACCGCTGGTGGAGGTGGGGCGGCACCCCATTGACGATAGTTAGTAATTTCAGTTTTTCGACCATCGGAAGTGCCATAAATATCGTAGGTTAGTTTTTTATTAACACCATCGTAGGTGCTTTGGATTAAAAGATGGTGGCCAGTGTCGTTGATAAACTTAAGGTCGGGACTGGGAATAAAAACAGTAGCATCGTAGCCTGGGGGCATGTCTTCTTCATAATAACCAACACGATAGGCATGATTTTTACGCTCGGTGATATTGAGACCAGCATTGAGCATGGCCCGGAAAAGAGTGGTAGATACTTGGCAAATTCCCCCACCAACATCAAGCTCGGTTTTACCGGCTCGAATGACATAGGCTTTTTTGAAACCAGTTTCGAGGCTAACTTCACCAAGATTTTTAAGAAAGGAAAAAGTTTCACCGGGAGCGACCAAAACTCGATTGACAATTGAAGCACCTTTTTCAACATTGTGGTTGCGGATAGTGGAAGAATGCTTGAAAGTTGACACTCCCCGACCGAGCAATTCTTTGATGCCTAAGTCGTTGACCATGGAATTTTGAGTGGTAGGATCGGTGTAATTTAATGGGGTTTCGATGGTTTGATTTGATGAGCTGGCAATAATTTGATTAACTGAGGGACAGAGTTGGTTTTTTAATTCGGTGGAATTGAGAGAATAACCTTTGGTGGCTGGTTTGAACTCAAGAACTTTACCATTTTCGAATTGAAAGACAGCATCGATAGGATCTTTCTTAATACTGGTGGCAACCGAATCGACGTAGAAAGAAATGTTGTCGGTGCGACAATTTTGATCGAAGTCGAGCCAGTTGATTAGGGTTTGGTCGGTAAGAGTAATTTCCTGATCGGGAAGTTTTAAAATAATTTTTTTATCGATTAATTTTTGAGCTTTTAAAATGGTTTGATCGATTTGAGATTGATTGGGCAAAGTACCTTTGGTTTCGATGGTAATTTCAAAAGGTTGAAGATGATAGTTGGTAAGATTTGAAATGAGCTGACGGCTGAGGGCTGACTGATCTAATTGACTACCAAGCTGACCGGCTTTAACTTCAATGTTTTTGGTTTGGGGATTGAGAACTAATTCGGTGGGAATATAGGGCCGATTAATTTGAGAAGCGATGGCATCGATTTGAGAAGTCAACAGTTCAGGACGGTAATCGATTTCGAGATTAAAATTACGTGGCTCGAAAAATGAACGAAAGTATTGGGGTAATCCTTGGTTTAGACGACGAAATAATAGGTTGGAAGCAGTAGTGGAATAATTTATGGAGGCAGAAACGGAAGAAAGAGGAAGATCGAACTGACGGCCAGCAGAAGTAAAACTAAAATTAGTAGGATTGGGAAAATCGACGGCTAACTTGGCGATGATTTGAGATTTGGAAAGAAGCGAATAGTCTTTGCCTAAAACAGTAGTTTGGCGACCAGTTTTACCAAAATTGATTATTAAAGGCCCAAACATTACTAAGACAATAAACAGAATTGCTAAAAGTATTGGCCTAATGATGTGAATTATTTTTGTGGTCATTGTTGATCCATGGCCTGATTGGCTAACTGATCGGCTAACTGATTGCCTTCCCGCAAAGTGTGGGAAAAAGTTAGAGGTATTTTAACCTGAGAAATTAGACTAATCAATTGTTGGTAAAGAGGAATGAGATTGGCGGCTTTAACTTTATATTGACCGTTGATTTGACAAATCATTAACTGGGAATCGGAAATAAATTGGGCAGAAGTAAAACGAGATTGATTGGCAACCAGCCAAGAAATAGCGGACAGGGCACCGGCATATTCGGCTTCATTATTGGTTTTGATGCCTAAAGATTGAGATTGTTGATAGACAATCTGATTAGCTTCATCGATGACCACCAAACCAAACCCAGAAATTCCAGGATTTCCCCGAGAACCACCATCGGTGTAAATTTTTATTTTCATAATAGTAATATTAAACTATTCGAAACGAAGAAGGAAAAACATAAAATAGAGACCAAGACAAATGAAAAAGAGTTGAATTAAATTTTGTTTGAGACCACTGTGATGATGGAGCTCGGGAATTAAATCGGAGGTGGCGATGTAGAGAAAAGAACCAGCAGTAAAAGGAGTTAACCAAGAAGTGTCGAGGTTCTGACGAAAAATATAGAGAATCAGAGCGGCTAAAAACATTGGAGCCGAGGTTAGTAGCGATAAGCCAATTGCCTTAAGATGGGACATTTTTTGAGATACAAAAATCGAATAGTAGGTTAGTTTTTGAGGAATTTCATGGAGAGTGATGGCCAAAAGAGTAGCAAAACCAGAAGAAGGAGAGACAAAAAACTGAGAAACGATGAGAGCGCCATCGACTAGGGAGTGGATTGAACCACCGACATAACTCATTTGAGTAAGATGATGGTGGTGATCATGATCGTGACAATGGTGCCATTTTAAAATTTTTTCGAGTATAAAAAAAGAAAGAAGACCAAGGAGAACTAAAAAATAATTATCTGACTCGGGAAGGAGGTGAAAAAAGACGTTACCTAAGAGACAACCGGTGGCGATACTAATTGGAATTAACATGGGTAGAGTGTATCATAAGTAATGGAGATCGAATTAAACTCACCTTTACCAGCTAGAAAAGTAGAAAACCCCTCCCCCCTCGACAAGCTCGGGGACCTCCCCTTGACAGGGGAGGCTAAACAGAATTCGATAAACGATATTGGTGAGGAAAATAAAAAAACAATTAAAAAATTTGACCCAAAATTTATAATTTTTGGAATAATTGGAATATTAGTAGTAGTTTTACTGGTAATTCTTATTCCCAAACTAACTAAAAAGCCAGAAAAAGTAACTTTGAATTATTGGGGAATGTGGGAAAACGAGGCGGTGATAAATGCAGCAATTGCCGAGTATGAGGCCAAAAATCCTAATGTAACGATTAAATATACAAAAAAAAGCCAAGAGAATTATCGAACAGTGTTGCAATCGAGACTGATGAACGGAGCTAGTGAGGATGAGGTGCCAGATATTTTTAGAATTCATCAAAGCTGGATGCCAATGTTTTCGGATTTGTTGGCACCAGTGCCAGCAGCTACAGCAAAAACAATTGGCTTAGATGACGATTTTTTTGAAGTTTATAAAAAAACAATTAAAAGCCGAAGTAATTATTTGGCAGTGCCAATAATGTATGACGGTTTGGCCTTGTTTTACAACAAAGATTTACTAAACTCGGCAGGAATAAACCCACCCAGATCGTGGTGGGAACTGGAATCGGCGGCTAAAAAACTAACGGTTCGAGATGAAAATGATCGAATTTTGGTAGCTGGAGCGGCTTTGGGATTGACAGATAATGTGGATCATTGGAGCGATATTTTAGGACTAATGCTTCAACAAGGCGGAGTTGACCCAACTGATTCGGCAGCAACTAAAAAAATGAGCGATGTCTTGACTTATTACACCTTATTTTTTAGTAAGCACAAAGTTTGGGATGACACTCTACCCTACTCGACTAAAGCGTTTGCTGAAGGCAAATTGGCATTTTATTTTGGACCATCTTGGCGAGTGTTTGATATTGAAGAAATGAAAAAGAATGGATTGAATTATGAGATTACCTCGGTGCCTCAATTATCAACTTCGGAAAATGTTTCTTTGGACTCGACTGATGCAAATTTGACCAATGTTCACTGGGCATCGTTCTGGGTGGAAGCAGTAAACGCTAAAAGCAGCAAACAAAAAGAAGCGTGGAAGTTTTTGGAATATTTAGCCTCGAAAGAATCGTTAGAAAAAATGTTTACCGCTGCCAGTCAAATTAGAACCTTTGGAGAAATTTACCCGAGAGTTTCGATGATAAATGAAATGGAAACGAATCCAAAGACAAAAGGATTTGTTAAGGGAGCTGAGAATGCGAGTAGTTGGTATTTGTGTTCGAGAACTTTTGATAGTGATGGGATTAATGAGGAAATGGCCAGATACTTTGGAAATGCAATTAACGAGACAATTGCCAAAGGAGCAGTTGACGAGGCAGTGATGACTAATCTGACTAATGGAATAAAACAATTGAAGGAGAAATATAAAATTTAACCCCTCCATAGGCGGGCAAGCAGGGCGAGGCTTTGATTAGTTATTGATAGAATAGAAATATATGATCTTAGTAAATTTTAAAAAATATCCGGAGACGGAGGGAGAAAAAGGTGAAAAGTTGGCTAGAATTTGCAAAGAAGTGATGGAGGAAACGGGAATTAAAGTGATTCCGGTGGTGACCGAACTGGCGGCCGAAAAACTAAATCAAATTACCGAAGTATGGTTGCAAAAACCAGAGATGATGGAACAAGCCAACAAAATGGGGATAAAAGGAAGTTTGATTAACCATTCGGATTACCGATTGACTCCTAACCAAATTAGAGAAATAGTGAAAAAGAAACCAGAGGGATTTGAATTAATGGTGTGCTTATCGACCTTAGGACAGGCAGAAAAATGGGGTAAAAAACTAAGTAATCAATGGATAGCTTTTGAACCCAAAGAATATATTGGTAGTAGTGAAAAATCGGTATCTTCAGAAAAGGCGACCACAATTGAAAAAATGGTCAAGTTTTTAGATGATAAAAAAGTGTTGGTAGGTGCGGGCATAAAATCTATGATAGACGTAGATATTGCCTGTCAATTGGGGGCAAAAGGAGTATTAGTAGCGACAAGTGTGGTAAAATCGGAGGATCCAAAAGCAAAATTGTTAGAACTTGCGAAAGGATTTAGAGTATAATTTTTTAATATATGGCATCGATTGATAATTTGTTAGTTTCTTTGTTCGTTGACGAAGTTGTTGGTGGATTTATTGTCACTATTCCACCCGGACACGTTGGTTGTATCTATTCAATTTTTCGAGGAGTATTGAAAAATGTGTGGTACCCAGGAATGCATTTTAAAATTCCAATAATTCACCGAGTGAAATTATTTAATGCTCAATTAATTGAATATACAGTTTCTAAAGATGTGGTTTTAAAAGACAATAAAGAAATTATGGGTGATGAAGTGATTAATTCAGTTACTTCGGATAATAAATTTGTCGCCGTTGAGGCAACCGTATTGATTAAACTTGACACTGAAAGATTGCCTGAGATTTGGCAAAATATTGGTGAGTATTTTGTGTCGAAAGTGGTTCGACCAGTAACTAGAAGCCGAATTAGAAAAGTGTTGACCAACCACACTTTGAGCAAAGCTTTGTCGACCGACAGAAGCATTATTGAAGAAGAAATTAAAAACGAATTAAAAGAATCGTTAACTTCACACGGATTAAATGTGGAAAACTTTTATTTAAGTTCGCTGACCCCAATTGAGGGCAGTGCGGTAGGAGAAGAAGTGGTGCCAAACGAGGCCACAGCTCCTAAAACTGAAGAAGAAATTAAACAAGGTAGACTAATCTCGGGAAATATTCAAAATCTTTAAGCGGCGAGAGTGAGACCATAAATTTCAGAATTTTTAGGGAAAATTGAGATGGCGGAATTGAGAGTAGCTCCAGTGGTGTAGACATCATCAAAAATAATGAGATTGGTTAAAACCCCTCCCCCTTCGGGACCTCCCCTTGACAAGGGAGGCTTAATTGCAAAGACTGAGGACATGTTGGCACGGCGGGCAGAAGGATCTTTGAGATTGGCTTGGGGGGAAGTGAACTGGTGGCGTATAATAAGTTCCTGATAATCTAGTTTTAATAATTTGGCCAGTTCTTGGGAAATTAAGCTAGATTGGTTGAAACCACGCCAATTTTGTTTTAAAAAATGGAGAGGAATGGAAGTAAGGACAAAATGATTTTGTTGCCAATAATCGACCAGATTGGGGAAATATTTAATTAAGTCTTGAGAAATTGTTTGGGCCAACTGGAAAACCAGATCAGTGACAAAATGGTATTTTAAATCGACAAGAAGATATTTAATAAACGAAGAATAAGGATAGAGGCTGATGATGCGCTGGTGGTGAAGACCAATAAGAGGCAGAGTTGAACGACAACGAGAGCAAAGGTACTCCCCTTTTTGACCACATCCATAGCAAGTGACGGGGTAGAAAAGGTCTAAAATTAGACTCATCTATAGTATAGAATACTACTTATGAAGTTGTTTCCTAAACGAGATGATGGTGGCGAATTAATTTTATTAATGATTACTTGGGGAATTTTGAGCTTGTTTGGTACCAGATTTTTTTTGATGATGACTGGCTACCCTCAACTGGGAAATGGCAATTGGCATATTGCTCATGCACTGTGGGGAGGGGCATTTATGGTGGCGGGATTGATTTGTTTGCTGGGATTTAATGGTGAAAATGCCAGAAGAAGCGGCTCGGTTTTGGGCGGAATTGGATTGGGGTTGTTTTTAGATGAACTGGGGAAATATTTAACAGCGGATAATAATTACTGGTTTCGGCCAGCGGTAGTGTTTATTTATTTAATTTTTATTGGATTATTTTTTATTTATTTACGAATTAAAAAATTTAATGATAATGACCCAACAAATTTGCTGTTTGCCATTTGGGAAAGATATGAAAAAGCTCTGGATGAAAGCTTGGAGCCAAGCGATTTAAAAAAAATTAAATTAAGCTTAAAGAAACTAACTAATAAAAATTTGTCGGTTAACCAAAAATTAATTGTTAATTTATTTGAAAAAGTTAAATTAAAAGAAGATCGAATTGAAAGATATAGTTTCTTTGAAAATTTGGAAAAAGGCTGGAGATTGAGTTATGACAAAATTTTTAAGAGAAAATTGGTGCGGATTATTATGTGGATGTATTGCGGTTTTTGGTCGATAGATAAAATTGCGGATGCAATTAGAATTGGATTGTCGAGCGAAAAATTGGAGATGTTACTTAAATTTTATGATTACCAGTTTTTTGGTGGGGCGGATTTTTATATGATTGGTTTAAAAATTGTTTTCGAAATGTTGACGGCAATTTTGCTAATTTTGGGGATTTATTGGTGGCTGATTATTAAGAAAAAAAGAGGATTGAATTTTATGGTTTGGGGGATGTATGCCAATATTATTTTGGCGGCGCCGTTTAAATTTTATTTTGAACAATTTAGCGCGGTGGTACAAATTATTTTGACTTTATTGATGGTGGAAATTGTGAAGGAATATAGGAAGACGTAATACGATATACGATATACGATATACGATATACGTTAAATGATGGTCGGGTTGATTTTGAGGAGATAACCGAGAAGTTTAACTATAAGATGAAGGCCGAGGCCGAGGATGAGTAAAAGAAGAAATTTCAAAAAATTGATTTGGTTGATAACCATAAGACTGGCACCAATAACCCAATCGATTTGATCGAAGGGAAACCAACTTTGGCCAGACTTAACACCAACTCGACGTTTGAAAAAACTTTTGATGGCATCCCCCATTAGGGCGCCGAAACCAAGTTGAAAACCTAAAAACAAATTTGGATCGGTTTTGGTTAGTGAAGAATAAATTATCCAAGCAAGACCACTAATTAGAGTGCCAAAAATTAACCCACGCCAGGTTTTATGGTCACCAAAGATCCTAGTTCCTTTAAAACTATGACCACAATCGAGCGGAGTATTCATTTTGGGGAAAAGCGGTACCACCAAAGGCGGAGCCATGTTGGCCAAACCAGCAAAAATTAAAATTTCAAAAAGATTGATCATGCTAATAATTTTTTAAGAGACTGGAAATAGACATTAGAACTGGTAGGCCACGAAGAAGATTGTAGCCAATAGAAATCCAACCAAAAACCAAAGTGATGTTTAAAAGAGAGGGATACTGAATAGCAAACAAAGCCAAAACAAAGGCTATAAGCTTAATGGCCCCATATAGACCACGAGAGATTCGAGAAGAAACGATAAAATTGCCCCAAGAGTTGGCGGTGACTTCGAAGGGTTTTAGTTTTTGATTGATAAAAAAGAATTCGCGAATAGAATCGGTGAGAATTCCGCGGACAATGGCGATAACAGCCATAACTGAGGGAAAAATTCCCAGGCTACAAAAAACAACCCATAAACAAAACTCGATGATGCGATCGGCGGCAATATCGAAGCGAGCACCAAAATCGGTGGCTTGATTAAACCGACGAGCAATAATGCCATCGATGGCATCGGAAAAATAGGCAGAGGCGATTAGAAATAGTGCTAAATAAATGTTGGGGGTTTTTGAGGTAAGAGTTAGAACCAAAGGAATCATGACCACAATTCGATAGAGAGTTAAAAGATTGGGGATATTCATAGTGATTTTTTGGAAAATTGAAGCAACCAATTGGGGTTGAGCCGACCTAAAAATAAATAGTCTTCAATGATATCAAACAAAAAATGGAAAAAGACAGCTAGGGCTGAGGCTAAAATAAAATCGTGATGGGAAAGATGGGCAGAAAGAGCAATTAGAAAAGAAAGGCCAAAAGAAAATAAATTATGACTAAGAATAAATTGATTATTCTTGTGGTTGGACCGGCAATAATGAAGACAATTGGTTAGTTGGCGGAGACCAAGAAGATGGCGGATGTCTTGAGAATATTTGGTTCCCCGGCCATAAATAAAGACAAAAAATAAATGGTCAAGATCGGGAAAAAAGGTGAAAAACAAGGAGAGCGCAAAAAGAAAAAAGATTTGATGAGAACCAGTAAGGCCAAGAGAAATGAAAAAAGAAACTAGCCCAAAAAAGAGATGGATGTACTCGTGATAGGCCTGACTATAGAGTCGAAATTTGCTAAGATACATTAGAAAATTATAACAAAGATGAAACAAGCAATTGCTTGCATAGATTTTGACGGGGTAGTAATTGAAAAGCTTTATGGCCGTGAGTGGGTGGGATGCAAAAAAATTCGAAAGGTTAACTGGTGGTGGCTGGTATGGACGATGATTAATCATACTTGGAGAAAACCAGTTGAAGGAGTAAAAGAAGGTTTAATAACTTTAAGAAACAAAGGTTATAAGATAGTTTTGTTGACGAGCAGAAGAAAAGAATTTGAGGAAATCACCCGCCGATGGCTAAAAAGAAATAATTTATTTGAATTATTTGATGAATTTTATTTTAATAACGAAGATTTGGGAGCACTTGATTATAAGATTAAGTATTTTGGCTTAATTCGTGGTGATTTACATATTGATGATAATCGAGAAACAATAAAAGCTTTAGGGAAAACTTATGGTGATAAAAAATTTTACTTAATTGGTGATAAAAACCACCAAATGAAAAATATTAAAGAGGTGACAGGATGGGCAAAAATACACAACTGATATGCAGAACCATTTTCCAAGCTAATTTATTGACAAATTGGTTTAAAGAGGTAAAATATCATTATAATATTATAGGTTTT
>JAKQJL010000018.1 GCA_029561175.1 bacterium | reverse complement strand
TCCCCTTTCCAGTTCTTTTGCCAGAATATCATTCCACTTTTTATGATTTGGTTCCTGCTTCTTGATCCAGTTGTCCTGCTTTGCCTTCGGATTGAAGTCATTCATCCGGTTCAGCTCAATGGTTGTCTTGATTCTTTTGTGCTTCCGGTTCTGGGTAATTCTCAAATAGATTGGAAATTTCCCTGCCCGGTTCGGCCTGTTTTTGATTTCAAAAGTGAAAGTTGCCATAATTCCTGAAGGTTGTTCAGGTGCAAATATAACCCTTTTTTTCACTGGTGAAACATCTGGTGAAACATTTTTGATATTTAATTACTTTTTATTACTTTTGCCAATATATTGAAAAAGTGGTTTTTATAAGGTTTTATGGGATTTTCAGCACAATTATAAGGCTTCAAAAAGTCAATTTTATAGTCCGGCTCCGGGTACAGAAAAAGGGTTATAACTAATTAAGTTACAGCCCTTTTTGTTTTTTAATGGTGTACTAAAAGTGTACTACTCAACCAAAAGCTACTTTTTTACACTAATTTTGTATTACTATTCTATTACTATTTGTGGCCGGTAGCCCATTGTTTTACCCAAAATAACATCAACGGCTTCAGTAGTTAGAAAGCCATCTTTTAAGGCCTGCAATAGGGTGGCCTTTAATTGCCGATCAAGTTGATACCGCCCGGCTCCATCTGGCTCAATCGCCTTTATTATGTTTATTTCATCCATAGTTTTAATATAACTTATTATTGTATTGTTTCATCTGTTATGGTTTCATTAATGGAGCTTATAATATCGTCTATTTGAGCCTCTGTTAAAGCGTTAAAGTCTATTTGAGCCTCAACGGCTGCCTGCTTTGGTAGTACATATTGCAAAAGCCGTTCAAAGACTTGCACCCGGTCTTTAGGCTGCATTTTTTTGAAATCGCTTTCAATCAATTCCCGGTTGTTATTAACAAACTCACTTAGCCACGTTCTTACACTACTTGTAACCCGGTTGGGTACTCCAGGCCCCCGCCCGCCCATCCTGCCTCTGCCATCGTTTCTTTTTCTCCCCATAACTATTTATCACTACTTTAGTAAATAACATTACCAATTTTTGGTAACAAAGTACATCTTATTATAAGCATTCAAGAATAAGCCCCAACGTTTTTGATCTCATTATCCAACTCCTTTAGTAGCTCATCTGGTACGGCTGTTCCCGTCTTTGTGGCCACTTCAATAATTTTCTTTTTGAGGCTGGTATAACTCTTTCTATCATTAAATACTTTAGCCTCTTTCAGTTCATCCACAAAGCTGCTTATTTCCGTCTGG
>JAKQJL010000006.1 GCA_029561175.1 bacterium | reverse complement strand
TTTGTTTCCCCGCATGGATTCGAACCACAATCACGACGTTCAGAGCGTCGTGTCCTACCATTAGACGACGGGGAATCGTACCTGGGTATATTGTAACTTATCTTTTGGGTTTATACTAAATTGTGAAACATTATTTTGGCTGGTTAGTTTTGGCTATTATAGCTGTTGTTAGTCTTGGTGTTTATTATTTTCTCAAGTATCAAAAAACCTCTGGTTTGATTTTTTATTCAGATACCAATAATCAATCAAGTTTTTATTATCCCAAGAACTATCTTGTTTCCCAAGAAACTGTTACTTTTTTTGAAAGTATTAAAGATGATTCTCGTTTCTCTTTTCAATATTTTAATTCTAACGATTCTTCTCTATATCTTAACAATGAAGAACAAAAAATTATTAAAAGTGGTCAAAATGTTCAGTACGGTCAAAACAATTATTTAACAGATCAAGCTACCAACAACTTTATTTTTCAAAAAGACGATTTTTACTATATCTTTAGATTTACTCCTGAGTTTGTTCAAAAATCCGTTATCCTATCCTCATTTAAACCTTAAAATGCCAAAAAACAGTCAAAAAGATAGCTTTTCTTGGAATTACTCAATTCCAGTTTTTAGTGCTTATATTATTAAAGGAATGTTGGTTGGTTTGGCTATATTCTTTGTAGTTTTTGGTTTAATCGGATTAACTGCTTACCTTAATGGTGGCAACTGGAGCACCTTAACCCCAGATATCTATTTTGGTCTTGGTTTTGTTGGGTTAATTTTTGTTATTACGTACTTATCATTATTTTTTTTATTTCCACAAGGTTTTGGATATCGTTGCACTATTAACTCCTCAGGAGTTTCTCAAATAGCTTCGGTTCGAGTAAAACAAGTCAACCGCCTAACTACTTTAGCTGGTGCAGTTGGGCGTTCTCCGGGAGCTGTTGGGGCTGGTTTGACAGCCACCTCCGGGGAAGATCGTTTCTTAGCTTGGTCGGAAATTAAAATAATCAAGATTAATCAAGCTAAAAACTATTTTTATTTTTCTAAAGGTCGATTAGGGCTTTTTCCGATTGGAGTTTTTTGCCACTCAAAAGATTTTCAGACAATTAAAACTCTGATAAATAAGTACTCTCCCCGTGCCCTGGCAAAATAAGTACCTCATTTAATTTTCTAATTTTATTAACACTTAAAAGTAGATCGCTTTTATTGCTATACTTGTGGTCATAACTGCCTATTCCATCAGCAAAAACAGTGTCTCCGCTAATTATCCAATTATCTTTTTGATTGTAAAATCCAATCCCCCCTGGAGTGTGACCTGGCAATTTTATTATTTTTAAACTGTCTTGGCCTAAGTTTATAGCTTCAATTTGATCTAAATCAATCTCGTTTTTAAAACTTGGAATTCGAATAGTTTTTTTTAAAAAATATTTAACCGTATCATTCTGACG
This sequence comes from bacterium, assembly GCA_029561175.1. Lineage (GTDB taxonomy): Bacteria > Patescibacteriota > Microgenomatia > UBA12405 > UBA12405 > JAKQJL01. Next base: position 21,665 of record JAKQJL010000006.1, on the reverse strand, counting down.
TTTCAGCAAAAATTTATCTAAGAAGCTGTATCCCACTGCCACTTTAAAAATCAAACTTAAACTCATGGCTCCTAAAACATGATCAAAATGTCCATGAGTTAAGCCAATCGATTTCACTTTTAGTCTTAATCTTTCGCATTCATCGGCAATAAATTCGCCCTCATCTGCCGGGTCAATTATTATTGCCTCTTTAGTTTCTGTCTCCCAAACTAAATAACAGTTAGTCTCTAATTCTCCTAGAGTTAATATTTTATAAGAAAGCATATATAATTAATTCATGAATACTAAATTATATCTACCTCTAGTAATTTTATCTGTTTTCTTATTGTCTGGTTGCGGTTCTAAAAAAAATACCGCTTCTTTTTCTAATCCTGAATTCGAAAAAGAGGAACCAATCGAGAATGTCGAAACCTATTCCGATAAATATGCCACTTCTAAAATTGATATTTCTCAAACTAAAAAACTTAAAGAAGAATTCAAGGTAAAATATAAAACTGTCGATCCTGCTGGCGAAGGTTTGGCCGAGTTCAAAGCAGTTAGTTTTAAACCAATCACTTCAGCTGGAAACGTCGGTCCCGATAGTGGTAAAAAACTATATTTATTAGAATTATCGATTAAAGGTAATTCAAAAAATAAAGGTCAACCAGCCACCTTTAATCAAATTGGCGACACACCTTCACCTCAGTTTGTTGTCGTCGATAAGTCTAAAAATATTTCTTATGTTGAAGAAACTTATTTTAGTGATGCCTACACTCAATCTAAAAAATTATTCGAACTTAGCAAGATTACTCTTGACGGTGATCAGTGGGTAACCACTGCTGTGGTTTTTTCAATTCCTCAAGATTTAAACCCAGACCTTGCTTTTCGGTTCATAAACATGGATAATAAGGCAGAATTCTATGACATCTCCGAGTAAACGATTATTTGTTGGTTCTTTGCCCTACAAGTTTAATGAAGGCGAGCTTTTAACTTTGTTTGCACCTTTTGGCCGAATTATCTCCATGAGAATTATGCACAACCAATGGGGTAAAAGCCGTGGTCTTGGTTTTGTTGAGTTTGATGCTCTTGAATCGGCGGTTAAAGCCAAAGAGGCCATGCACAACTACCAACTTGAAGAAAGAAGTATCATTGTTGACTATTCCAAACCAGATCCATTTTTAACTGAAGAAGGTAAAGCCCGGCATCTTCAGGCTTTATCTAAAAAGAAATTTCGTCACCCCCAAAAAACTTTTACCCCCAGTTCGAGCACTAATTCTCGACCAGATTCTCGTGCCAAACGCCCCTTCTCTCCCAAAATTACTGCCGATCGTCAAACTGTTTACGATCAACGGGCTCATCATTCTAAAGTCGGCGCTAAATTTGCTAAAAGAAATCGAAATAAATGAATTGGTTAGATCAAAAAAAAACTTTTATTGGCTTATCACCCATGGACGGTATTACCGACGAGGCTTTTCGTCTGACACAAATACAAGTCGCCAGGCCAGATGTTATCTTCACTGAATTTGTCAGTGCTGAAGGTTTAGCTCATCACGCTGTAAAACTTTATTCTCATTTTTGGTTTGAAGACCAAGAGCGACCAATTATCGCCCAATTGTTTGGTAAAGATCCTGAGTCTTTTTACATTGCATCTCAAATCGTTTTGCATTTAGGTTTTGATGGAGTAGATATTAACATGGGTTGTCCAGCTAAAACTGTCACCCAACATGGTTCCGGTGCTTCTTTAATCGATAAGCCAGATTTGGCCAAAGAGATTATTTTAGCTGTTAAAAGGGGAGTTGCCGATTATTCCTCAGCCAAAAATTTAAATCATTTACATTTACCTCCCAAAGTTACCACAGCTCTTTTACCTTTAGCCAAAAAAGCTGTTTCTCACCCCACTATTTCGCTTAAAACTCGTTTAGGTGTTTTGTCCCCCAAACTTGACTGGATTTCTTTTCTAAGTCAATTTAATTTAGATCTAATCACCCTTCATGGTCGAACTCTAAAACAAGGCTATTCGGGTCAGGCTGATTGGCAACTAATTAATCAAGCCAAAGAAATTATTAAAAATAATTGTGCTTCAAAATTTTTTGGTAATGGTGATCTCAATTCTTTAAAACAAGCGCAAGAATATCTTGATCAATATGGTTTAGATGGTGTTCTTATTGGCCGAGCCGCCATGGGTAACCCTTGGGTTTTTTCAGATCATCAGCCCACTTGGTTAGAAAAGTTTAATGCTCTTATTTATCATACAGAGCAATTTCAGCGATTATATCCCAATTCAAGGTTAGATCCTCTTCGTCGTCATTATCTTTTATATACTCACTCCCACCCCAAAGCCAAGGAACTTCGACAAAAATTAGTCACTTTGACTACCATCGATCAACTTTTAGCTCTTGAACCAGAATTTTTAAACTGTTAAAGTTGAACTTATGGATAATCAACAACCAAACGCTGCTACTCTGTTAAATATCGAAAACTTAATTAAAAGTCACGATATTAAACTCAATACTCTTTCCGATGAACTCAAAGTTCAAAAAGAAATGCTTAACGATGTTCTTGAAAATGATACTGCATTTCAAGAAGCCTCTAAGGAAGCCAAGAAATTTGCCAAACAAAAAACTGTGGCCAAAGCTCAAGTCATTGCTCGGCCCGAAGTAAAAACAATTGTTGAAAAAATTAAGGATATTCAATCTCAAACCAAAGAATTAAAAGTTGCTCTCTCAGATTATTTAGCTCAATACGTCACTATTTCTGGCATCAATCAAATTGAAGGAGAAGATGGAATTCTTCGACAAATTGTCATGAGTGCTCATTTAGTTAAAAAAGCTGAATAACTATGAATATCAATAGCGACCAATTTCAAAAAGAAGTTTTAGAATACCAAGGTGTTGTCTTAGCCGATTTTTGGGCCACTTGGTGTGGGCCATGCCAAATGCTTTCGCCAACTATTGAAGAAATTGAAAAAGAAACTGTTGGCAAAGTCAAAGTAGTTAAAATTGATGTCGACAGTTGTCCTGAAATAGCTTCAACCTACAATGTCAATTCAATTCCCACCGTCATCATTTTTAATCATGGTCAGGTAGTCAGCACCATTATCGGTTTACGATCAAAACAAGACTACCTCGCCGCTATCAGTGGACTTTAATCTTTTATCTTCAACACTAGAATCTCTAAATCAGCCTAAGTATCGGCTAAAACAAATCACTGATGCTTATTATTCTGGTCATTTTAAAGATTGGTTGGCAGTTACTTCCTTGTCGCTCGATCTTCGCCAATATCTTCAGTCTCAATTTCCACTTTACTCTCTTTCGGTCGAGAAAACTCTCACTTCATCTGGAACTCAAAAAATATTATTCAAAACTGCCGACGATCAATATTTTGAATCAGTTTTGATGCAATATCCTGAGTGGAATACTGTTTGTCTAAGCACTCAAATTGGTTGCCCTTTAAATTGTGCTTTTTGCGCCACCGGTAAAATGGGCTTCAAACGCAATCTCACTGCCGAAGAAATTGTTGAACAAGTAATTCTTTGGAAAAATCAGTTTCCGGTTGATCGTTTGGTTTTTATGGGCATGGGGGAACCATTTCTAAACTATTCAAATCTAAAATTAGCTATCGAAACTATCAATACTGTTCTAAAAATTGGTAGTCGAAAAATAAGTGTCTCTACTGCCGGGATTATTCCTCAAATCAAACAATTTGCTCTCGATTTTCCTCAAATCAATTTAGCCATCTCTCTTCATGCTATCAACCAATCTACTCGTTTAAAAATTATGCCTATCACTCAACAATATCCTTTAAACGAGTTGCTTGATCAAGCTAAAAATTATGTTTCACTCACTCGCCGTCAATTATTTTTTGAATATGCCTTGTTTGAAGATATCAATGACTCGCCCCAAGACATTGCCTCCCTAGCTAAATTTATTAAATCAAACTATCTCTTCTATCTTAATTTAATTCCCGTCAACCAAGTGCCAAATGGTTTAAAAGCCTCCACCAAATTAACTCAAATTGTCAATTACCTAACTCAAAACCAAGTTGATTTTTCAGTACGCCAATCGTTCGGACAGGAGATAAATTCCGCTTGTGGTCAATTAGCCTATACTACTGGTAAAATATAGTATGCTCGTTGATGAAGTTGATATTACAATTAAAGCTGGTAATGGTGGTGATGGTATTGTCCATTTTTACCGTGATCGTTGGCGACCAAAAGGTGGTCCCGACGGTGGTGATGGTGGCACTGGTGGTTCGGTTTATTTCAAAGCTGTTTCAGATATTAATCGACTCTATCAATTCCGACACGAAAAAAAGTTTTCAGCTGCTAATGGCGACCGAGGTCAAAAAAATAATTGTACTGGCAAAAACGGTCAAGATTTAATTCTCGAGTTGCCTGTTGGCTCAATAATTAATTTCGATAATGGTACTAGCCTTGAGTTAACTACGGTTGGCCAAACTGAATTAGTCGCCAAGGGTGGTAAAGGTGGGGTTGGTAATTTCCGATATCGCTCTTCCACCAATCAACAGCCTCAAGAATTTAAACCTGGTTTTGTCACTCGTCCCAAAAATCTTCATATCGCATTAAAATTAATCGCAGATGTTGGCTTAGTTGGTCTTCCAAACGTTGGCAAATCAAGTTTATTAAATGAATTAACTACCGCCAAAGCTAAAGTCGCTAATTTTGCTTTTACCACTCTCGAACCAAATTTGGGTGTCATGGATGATGGTCGAGTAATGGCTGATATTCCAGGTTTAATTGAAGGCGCCTCCGAAGGTAAAGGTTTAGGTTTTAAATTTTTAAAACATATTGAAAGAACCAGAATTCTAGTTCACTGTTTATCCTGCGAATCTACCGATCCATTGGCAGATTATCAATCAGTCCGCCAAGAATTAGCCGCTTATTCAGCCTCACTTACTCAAAAACCAGAGATAATTGTCATAACCAAAGCCGATAACTTAATTAATGATCCCAAAAAATTAGCTAAAATCGTCAAGCTTACCAAAGCAAAACTCTCGGTTTCAATTATTGACCCCGAGAGTTTAAAATCTTTAAAAAAGATTATCCAACAAGCTTTAAACTAAAGCTTTTTTTACTTTTTCCCAATCTTTTTTCAAATACCCAGATATTTTTGTGGCTCCTTCTTTAGTCGCTTTTAAATCATCTTTGTATTCTTCGATCACACCATCAACCACTTTTGCATATTTATCTTTATCAATTTCGTTGCCAGCAGTTTTGGCACTAGCCACCTTGGTAACCACCGAGGTTCTTATCTCTTTATATTTTTGAGTAGTATCAGTTGTTACTTTGCCAAAAATTTCTTTAACTCTTTTTTTAGTTTCATCTGTCTCAGTTTTAATTCTCTTACTAATCTCTAAAGCCAATTTAGCTATATCATCTCTAGTTTCTTTACCAGACTTAGGGGCTAATAATAATCCACCAATGGTACCAGCTAATGCACCAATTACACCTGCTAAGAAAAATTTACCGCCTGATTTTGACATATTTAGAATAAAAATTAATAATTAAGTCTAAGTTACTTTATTTTGGCTGTCAACAAATTGAAGTCGTTGGCTAAAATTTCATAATAGTAAGTTCGGTCTGTCGATGCCCAATACACATTTTTGCCATTAACCTTACCTCTTCCCAAATAAATTGTTTTTGAATTGTCTCTAATTTCAATCAAATAACTGTAAATATTTTTTTCATCAATAGTAATTACTGGTAAATACTTAACGACTGGTAAATTCGAAATTCTGTCAATTATTTTATTGTCTTTAACAATAATGGTGTTTCTTGGAGTTTTGGCGCTAATCTTAATAATCTCTAATTTGGGTAAATTAGTCAGTTGTTTAATTTGCCAGTACTCGAAACTACTTAAATTTACTTTGTTTAAAATCAATAAAATCGAATAAATTTTATTATTATCTTTAACTAATGTGCCATCAAAACTAGGGTTCATTCCTCCAATTTCCAATTCTTGTTTATCAACTTTTAAAATCACTTTTTGATCATCAAAACCCAATTCTTTAAATCTTTCAGGATTAGTCGACACCAGTTCCTCTAATTTAATCTTTGATATTAACTTAATAAAATTAATTACTTTCTCGTTATCAGCCGGAACTTTAACTCCCTTATATTCAACAAAATAATTATCATTATCTTTCGATAAACAAACATCGTTAACACAAAAACCTTTTATTTCATTAATAAAAAAATTCTTTGTTTTTCCGCTGTAATCCTTCAAAATAATTCTTATCGCCAATGGTAAAACCAACAATCCAATAACTATGCTAGATATTACTAATCCAAGATCATTATTCTTTTTCATACTGTCGATTATGTTTTTGTCTAATAAATTTTGTCACCAAGGCAGTTATCAGTAAAAATCCTATCGGTATTATTAAATTAATTATTTTAATTAAGTTTTTAAATTTGTCATCAATCGAGATTAGTGGATTTACTGTTAAACTCTTAGTTCTAATGGTTAGTAGTTTACTATCCGATGATACGTAATCAAGCAAATTAACCATGGCCATTAAGTTGTTTTGATTGCTCACCACAAACTGATCTTTAATCAAATCACTATCTCCAAAAACAATTATTTTATTTTTCATTACTGCCAATACTTGTTGATTATTTTCTTTGGTTAAATCAATTTTTTTAGGTGTTACATCAATCATTTGTTCATCAAGAGCAGATTTGTTTGAAGACTTAATTACTGGCTTAAAATCATTAGTGTAGGCAATTGGCGACACCCAAGGCAACAACAAGCTATTAATTCCTGTAAAAGCCGGTGATGATTGATCAATGTTTTCAATTCTCACACTTAACCAATAAGGGTACTTTAAAATATATGATCCATTATTTACTTTAAAGTTTGCGATTGCGGCCGAGTCATCAATTACTAATTTTGGTAAAACTTCAACTCCTAAATCTTTTAAAAAGTTTTCAAAATAAGTATTGTTTAATTTTGATGTTGTCATTTTATCGTCAACCGCAATCCGATCATCTAAAATAATTAATCCTTTATTCTTGTTAACCCAATTTTTAAGTTTGCCAATATTTTTCTCATTCCATTTTGCCGAACTACCTATTATCAGAATCGTGTCTAAAGAATCACTAAAATCTTCATTTTGATCAACGGCTAAATCAACAACCACATAATCTCTTTCTAAATATTTTCTTAAATAATTTATTTCCGACGATGGATTGTTACTATCTTCAATAATTCCAACGCTCACCACTTTATCGCTTACTAATTTTTTTATACCCGATACGATGTAATATTCCAAATTACCGATATCTCCAGCAATTGGTAATACCAACTGTTTAGAACCATAAATTATTACTAATCCAAAATATCCTTCCAAAACTTCAAAACTATCACTTTTAATTTCTGAAAATTGCAATCTTTGAATACCATATTTTTCAACATCTTTTTTGGCGTTTTCATCTTTGTTTGGGTCAAGATAACTAATTCTTAATTTATTTTTGTTAGCCGACTCCAACTCTTTAAGAATTTGTTTTAGCGATTTAGAAATCGGACGAACTGTTGGTGGTAAATTTTCAGTTAGATAAACTTTAATTACCACAATATCTTCCAGCTCTTTTACAATGTTTCGGCTAATCTTAGATACGGTGTGAACCTTACTTTTTGTCAAATCTATTTTTATTGACCACCAACTGATTAACAGCACATTAACTAATACAACAATTATTAGAATATTAAATTTTTTTAAAAATCCAAACAATTTATTTTTCATTTTTGATGGTTCTCTTTTAATAATATCGACGCCAAAAATAAACCTACAAAAATTACTGAACCAAAAAACACTAAATCACTCAAATTAATTAAACCAGTCGTTATGTTTAAAAATCGATAATTTAAACTTAAGTTTTGGCAAATATCTCTTAGTAATAATGGCATACGAGATAATAAAATTTCCTGCCCCATTAAAGAATTGATAATTAAAAAAACAGTTGTAATTAAAAACGACACAATTGGTTGTTTTGAAATTGTAGAAATCAATAAACCAATCGCCAAATAGCTAATACTTAAAATTATTACTCCAATCAATCCTGCCATTACTAATCCAAACTCTGGTTTACCCAAAATAAAAATAGTGATTACTACTGGTAGGCTCATTAACCAGAAAAATAACAAGTAAATCACTCCGCCTAAATATTTACCAACCACCAGTTCGGTTTCATTGATTGGCAACGACAACAACATTTCCCAAGTACTATTCTTTTTTTCTTCAGCTATCAAACCCATTGAAATGGCTGGAATAAATAATGACAACAAATAAACCGCCACGTTCCAGTATGGAGATAAATCAGCTTGCCCTAAAATAAACAAATCGTTAAAAAACAACCAATTTATTACTAAAAAATATAAACCTGCAAAAATATAACCAATTGGGCTATAAAACAAAACTAATAACTCTTTTTTAGTGATGGCTAAAATTCTTTTCATGAGGTTAAGTCAATGAATTTCTTTTCTAAATCTTTAATTTCTTTTGTTTTTTCGTCTAGAACAATCTTACCTTTGTTGATAATAATAATTCTTTCGCAGATTTCTCTGGCTTCCGGCAAAATATGGGTAGAAAAAATCAATACTCGGTCTTTAGCTAATTGTTTGATTAAGTTTCTTATTTCAATAATCTGATTTGGATCCAGCCCAGTAGTTGGTTCATCCAGAATAATAATTTCTGGGTTACCCAACAAAGCCGCCGCCAAGCCAACTCTTTGACGATATCCTTTTGATAAAGTTTCTATCGACTTATTGCCAAAATCAGCTAACCCACATTTTCTAATTACTTTCTTAATGTTATCTAAATCATCAACGCCTTTAAGCTCAGCCACGAAAGATAAATATTCTCCCACAGTCATCGACAAATATAAGGGATTGTTTTCTGGTAGGTAACCAATTCTTTGCCTATGTTTTCGGCTTTTGGTTTTCACCAATTTTCCATTCCATTTAATTTTGCCAGTATTTGACTGATAAAAACCAACAATTATCCTCATCAAAGTTGTTTTTCCGGCTCCGTTTGGTCCCAATAAACCAACCACACTCCCTTTACTAATTTTCAAATTAACATTATCAACTGCTTTAATATCACCAAAATACTTACTGATTTCAGTAACTTCTAGCATAGGTAATTAATTAATATCATAGTTTTCTTTAAAGCGCTCCATCCAATGCTTATCGGTTTTTACTTCTAGCTCTAAGAAGACTTTCTTTTGAGACATCAATTCAAGTTCCTTTCTGGCATTATAACCAATTTCTTTAATTTTTTGGCCTTCTCTACCAATAATTATTTTTTTATATCGATCTTCTCGGCATAAAATATCGGCTTTAACCACCAACATTGTTCCTTTACTTTTTATCGATTCTACTTTCACTTGAATTGAGTAGGGGATTTCGTCTCGTAAAAATAAGTAGGCTTTTTCCCGAATAATTTCGCTAACAAATTCTTTTGAATCCATTCCAATCAGTGGTTTTGTTTCATTTCCAAATCCTTTTAATTCTTCATCGACACTTTTTTGGTCAACTTCGGGCAACAATTCCCAAATTAAATTAATTAATCCTTTAATATGTTTTTCTTTAATAGCGCTAATCGAGATGGCTTTATCAAATTCATCCTCTAAGTATAAATATTCAGGTTTGTGATCAATTCCATCTTCAACTTTATCAATTTTGTTGTAAACCAAAATCTTTTTGGCTTTGGTCTTACGAATTATTCCTAGAGCTTTGTTTTCTTCCTCATTTTTTGGTCGGCTAACATCAACCACCATAATCATAATATCCGCCAAAGATGATTCTTTGGGTGCTTCAATATTAATTTGTTTACCAACCAAATCTGAAACCTTACCAATAACTCCGGGTGTATCAGAAAAAATAATTACTCCAGTACTATCTTTATAGACTACTCGAGAAACTTTTCTGGTAGTTTGAGGTAGGTGTGAAGTAATCGAAACTTTTTGTTGCATTAATGCATTTAAGAGTGTAGATTTACCTGTGTTAGGTCGGCCCATGATCACTACTCGTCCAAATTTTATTTTTTCAGTCATGGTGTATTGTAACTTAAAGTTGCCTCTTTGACACTTAGCAAAACAAATGCTAGACTGCTAAATATATGCCCAACGAAATTACTCCTATCAAAAAAATTCTTCCTTTAATCCCTCTTCGAAACTTAGTTCTTTTTCCGTCGGTTGAAACCTCTTTGTTTTTCGGTCGCAAAGAGTCGATGAACTCACTTTTACATGCCTACGACAACACTAATAAACTGGTCATTGTAACCACTCAAAAAAGTTCAAAAATTGAAAATCCAGAGTTAAAAGATCTCTATACCGTTGGTGTTTTGGCAAAAATCGAACACATTCTCCATACCGACGGTAGTCTTCATGCCATCGTTAAAGGTGTTTCTCGGGTAAATATTGTCGATTTAATTAAAGTTAGCCCTTATTATGAAGTCGAGTTTGTCGATCTACCTATCATCACCGAGTCGGCTACCGATATTCAGCAATCAGCTCAAGCTTTACTCGATCAACTTAAAAAAGCTTTCGCCATGGGTCGTCAGTTTGATCTTCCCGCCATGATGCAACTATCATCTGGGGTAAGTAGTTCGGATTTAGCCGATCAAGTTAGCTTTTCTATAGAAGCAAAAATACCAGAAAAACAGGCATTACTCGAAACCATGTTGGTTAATCAACGTCTCAAAACTGCCACCGAATATTTAATTAGGGAAATGAAGGTAGCTGAATTAGAAAAATCAATTGAAGAAAAAACTCAAGAAAAGTTTAACGTTGGTATGAAGCGAAATGTTTTGGAAGAAAGAAAAAAACAAATTGAAAAAGAATTAAGAAAAATGGGAAAAAGCGATGAGGGTGACCTTGGAGAGCTCGAATCTAAAATCAAAAAACTAGCTGTCACCGATGAAATTCGTAAAAAACTTCTTAAAGAATTAAAGCGACTCGAAGAAATGGGGCCCATGTCTCCCGAATCAAGTTATGTTCGAACTTATTTAGAAACTGTGGTCGAATTGCCTTGGGGAAAATATGATTCTTCAAAATTATCAGTCAATGCTGCTAAAAAAATTCTTGATCAAGATCATTATGGAATCAAAGAAGCCAAAGAAAGAATTTTAGAATACTTATCCGTCATTAAACTAAAAGAAAAAATTAAAGACACTTCAGATTCTCAAACCGCCAATATTCTTTGTTTTATTGGTCCTCCGGGTGTCGGAAAAACTTCTTTAGGTAAATCAATTGCTCGGGCTTTAAATCGAAAGTTTATTCGCGCTTCTTTAGGAGGAATACGAGATGAGGCTGAAATTCGAGGTCATCGTCGAACTTATGTTGGCGCTATGCCTGGGCGAATTATCAAAGGTTTAAAAGACGCCAAATCAATGAATCCAGTATTTATGCTTGATGAAGTTGACAAAATTGGTGCCGATTACCGAGGTGATCCATCTGCTGCTTTACTAGAAACCCTAGATCCAGAACAAAACCGAGAATTCTCAGATCATTATTTAGATTTTCCTGTCGATCTCTCCAAAGTATTTTTTATTTTAACCGGCAACGATATTTCTACTATTCCCTATGCTCTTCGAGATCGTTTGGAAATCATTTATTTTTCTGGCTATACTCCCGATGAAAAATTTAATATCGCCAAAAAATATTTAATCGATAAAGAATTAAAATCAAACGGCTTAACTCGCAAAAATATTAAGCCTATTGCCGACGATACTCTTAAATATATTGTCGATAAATATACCAGAGAAGCTGGTGTCCGGGGTTTAACTCGCACTATCGCTACTATCTTACGCAAAGTTGCTAAAAAAGTGGTGTCTACTAAAACTCAAGTAGTCGATCTTAACGACAATAAATTAATTCAAAAATTCTTAGGGCCAGAAAGATTCTCTTCTCAATTAAAAGGTAAAAAAGACGAGATCGGAGTTTCCACTGGTTTAGCTTGGACCTCAGTTGGCGGCGATATTCTTTTTATCGAAGTCAATATTATGCCTGGAAAAGGTCAGCTAATCCTCACTGGAAAACTTGGTTCAGTTATGAAAGAATCTTGTCAGGCAGCCCTATCCTTTGTTCGCAGTCAAGCTAAAAAATGGAAAATTACCCAAGATTTTCATAAAATCGATATTCATATTCATGTTCCCGAAGGTGCCACCCCCAAAGATGGTCCTTCAGCTGGTAGTGCTATCACTACTGCCTTAGTTTCGGCTTTAACCAATAAACCTATTCCTCGAGATGTGGGTATGACTGGTGAAATTACTCTTCGAGGTAATGTTTTAGAAATTGGTGGCTTAAAAGAGAAATCTTTAGCAGCCAGTCGAGCAGGGTTAAAAACTATCTTTATCCCCAAAGACAACCAAAAATCTTTAGTAGATATCCCCACCGAAGTCAAAAAGTCGATTAAATTTATTCCTGTCGATCATTATCAGCAAATTTATCAACACTTGTTTGCTTGATAATTGCCAAAATTAAGAAAAAGAATAAGTATTCGGCCACGCTCATTACGTTTAGGCTGCTAATGATTAGGTATCCTACGAAAGTGGCCACCAACCAATTTTCTTTAATTTTAAGTAAGCTATAAATTATTATTGAACCATATAGTAAACCAGCAAGTATTCCTCCCGCCACGGTATATTCCAATAATTCATTGTGGGCTTTATCAACTCGGATATTTTTTAAGTCAAAATCTAAATTTCCTAAAACAGAAGTAAAAGCCCGATCAAAGTTTTCAACCCCATAACCAATCACTGGTTTATTCCCGATTGCTACTATCGCTTTGTTCCAAATTTCAAATCGGCTATCAAAACTAGAAATTTCTCTTTTAGGGAACACTAAAACCAACCCTAGTACTATTGCTAAAATAAATACACTCGCTATCTTTTTGTTTTTAATCAAGCCAAACAACCTAATTACCATCATCACCCCTAAAGCCAATAACGCCGATCTCGATCCAGTCAATAAAATCGCCACTAAAAATAAAGGGAAGAATAAAATGTTACTAAATCCAAAGCATAAAGCCAAAAACCCACCGGTAAAATTTGGGTTACCTAAGTTAGCTGTATACCGGCCATAAAAACTAGCTGAGTTAAATAAAAACTGTCCTATAACAAATAAACAATTAAGTATTCCTGATAAAAAAATTAATGCCTTAACTTTGCTAATCTGATATTTACTGATTACTATTAAATAATAAAACTCTAAAAAACAAAAAAGAGTAATTATGCCTTGATACCGGTAATATTGGCCAAAAATAGAAATAGTTAGAGAACTATTTAGCAGACTAGCTATCAACAACCACAACCAAAAACCAATCAATAACCAATCTAAAACTGTCCACTTGAAAATATTATAGGACTGGTGTACAATTCGGGTGATAAAAAAATACACATTAGTTACACTTATAAAACTAATTACTTTGATATACTCAAAACTATCTGGATAAAACCACCCACTTAGCAAAGGTAATATCAAAAAATTAAAAGTTATTAAAAAATAAAACATATGAAAAAATTCAAACTTTTTCTACCTTTAATCTTAGCTGTTATTTTGCCTTATTCAATGGCTAAGGTAATTACTACTTCTTACGCTTACACTCTTACACCTCCAGTTACTCCACCAGTGGTCAATTCTTTTATCACTGTGGTTAAACCAAATGGTGGTGAATGGTTAATGAATGGTAATACCTATCAAATCACCTGGAAATCTTCTTCAGATATTAAAACAGTTAATATTGCCTATTCCAATGGTCCTTTTATGAAAAATCTTGCCACTGGTTATTCAGGTAATAGTTATAATTGGAAATTATCTGGCTTAGCTGCTACTAAAAATGCCAAAATCATTATTTCTGCTACCGGAGTTGGTGGATCTATCGTTACCGATTCTTCCGACAAGACTTTTACAATCTTAACTCCAAAACAGATTAATCCAATTATTGTTCAACCAAGAAACTACACTAATTTCTAATTAGTTTACATTTCCAAAACCGGTTTGATACCTAAAAGTGTCAAGCCGGTTTTTAGTTTCTCGGCTGTTTTTTGGGTTAACCATCCTCGCCACTGTTCAGAAGCTTCACCGACAATTCGGTGTTTGGCATAAAATTCATTATATTTTCTGGCAATACTAAGTAAATATTCAGCCAAAACCGCTGGGTTAAATCTTTCTGCCGCTTCAACTACTTTTTCGTTAAATTTAATCAGTTCGATTAATAAATTTTTCTCTTCTAAATTTAAGTCACTAAAAATATTATTTGTAGGTTCTTTTATTTTTTCTAAAACACTCATGCATCGAGCGTAAGTATATTGTAAATATGGTCCCGAGCTACCTTCCATCGACATCACTTTTTCCCAATCAAAAATAATATCTTTTTTAGGGTCAGCCGATAAATCACTAAACTTAATTGCCCCAATAGCCACCGCCTCAATTTTCTCTTCATTATTTTCTGGAGCTATTTTCCTAGCCTCTTCTTTAGCTTTTTCAATTACTTCATCTAAGTGAATTGTCTTGCCACTCCTAGTCGAAAACTTACCGTCCTTCCATCTAATCATCCCATGGGCAACATGGACTGTTTCAGTTTCAATCCCCAGTTTCTTGGCTGTAGCAAACACTTGTTTAAAATGTAATTCTTGATCACTGCCAACTTCGTAAATTAATAAATCTGGTTGCCATCTTTCTACTCGATATTTTAGCGTTGCCATATCCCGAGTGAAGTAAGTGGTCGTTCCGTTCGATTTAATCACCATTGCTGGTGGCATTTTTTCAAATTCAATTATTTTAGCTCCTTGGCTTTCAGTTACTAAACCTTTATTTTTCAATTCTTCAATCATGGCTGGCATTTTGTCGGTATAAAAAGATTCACCCAAAGCATAATCAATTTTTACTCCTAGTTTTTCGTAAACTTTATCAAACTCTTTTAAAGATATTTCAATACATTTTTGCCAAATTTCTCTAGCCTCGGCATCACCATTTTCTAGTTTGGCAAACCAGTCTCGACCATGTTCTTCCAGCTCCAAATCAGTTTCCGCTTCTTGATGAAAACGAACATATATTTTTTCTAAATCTTCCACTGTCATTTCAGCTAAGTTTTTGTCACCCCATTTTTTGATGGCTACAATTAACTTTCCAAACTGTGTTCCCCAATCGCCTAAGTGATTAACACCAACGCAATTCCAACCTAAATATTGGTACAAATTATAAATAGCTTGGCCGATGTTGGTCGATCTTAAATGGCCAATTCCAAAAGGTTTGGCAATATTTGGGGCACTGTAATCGATCACCATTGTTTTGTTTATTTTGTCAATTTCTCTATCAATTTCGTCAACTAGCTTAGCTGGTTTAATCGTAAAGTTAATAAATCCAGCCCCGGCAATTTCAATTTTTTCTAACCAGTCAATTTTAGGAATCAGCCCTACCAAATCATTTGCACTTTTTTCTTTATGTATAATTGCAAAATTGGTAGCTAAATCTCCAAACTGGTTATTAACTGGATAATCTAAAAAAACATCGTTTCCCCAGGCTTTTTTTAAAATTTCTGCCAACTCTTTTTTAATCATAGCCAATTTTATCAGAAAACTTTTGCGCCTACGGGTAAATCCTTATCTAATAGTAAAATCGACATCTGTTTTCCCTCACTGTCTTCGGCTCCAAAAATCATGGCACTCGATTCTTCACCCATAATTTTTTTAGGTTTCATATTGGTCACAAACACAGTTTTTTTGTTTAATAAATCAGCTGGAGAATACCAGTGTTTTATTCCCGAAAACACCACTCTTTTTTCTTCTCCAAAATCAACAATTAATCTCAGTAGTTTTTCCGAACCCTCAACCTCAACCGCTTCGATAATCTCGCCAATTTTAAACTCAACTTTAGCAAAATCAGTATATTCAATTAAATTATCCATTTATAATAAAACTTTTAATAATATTATTAATTTCATCCGATAGTTCTATGGCTCTATTTTCAGAATCAGCTTCACAGTAGTTTTTAAATCCTAACGAATTTTTAGAAGCTCTCAGATGAATAATTTCGCCATTATCCAACAAAAAACGCCAACCGTCAATAGTATTAGTTTCTACAATATTAAATAAAGATTTTACTTTTGAAAGAATTTTTTCTTCATCAACTATAGCTTTAACTTCATTGCTCCAAGTAAAACGCTGAGGTAAGTTGTTTTTTAATTCAGAAATCTTTTTATCTCTAGCTAAAACTAACCAGCAAAGTAAGGGTAAAATAGCATCGCGAGTAGGTAAATCTTGGGTAAAAAAACCACCGTTGGCTTCATAACCAACTACCTTGTCTTCGCCGTTCATGGCTTCAACCACATATGGTGAACCAATTTTTGTTTTAATGATCTTTTCAAACCAACCAGTTTTTTCTAAAGCCGTGTTGCAACTAATTGGATTAACTACTATTTCTGCCTTTAAATACTTAGCGGTTAAAATTCCCAAAATATCAGATCTTAACCAAGTTCCAGTTTCATCGCCCAACAGTGGCCGATCACTATCACCATCGGTCGAAACTAAAGCGTCATATTTAAAACCGTTTAATTTTCCAATCTCAAAAATTTCTGGGTTAATTACTTCAGTATCAACTGGAATAAATACATCAGAAACTCCAAACATTGTTGTTTCTACCCCTAAATATTCTAATATTTCTTTAAGAATATCTTTTCCCACAGCACTATGCCCGTAAATGCCAACTCTCATTCCTTTTAAACAATCATTTTCAAACATTTTTTTATATCGGTCCAGATAAATATTTCTAGCTGTTAAATCAATTTCGGGTAATTCAGTTAAAAAATCATTTGTTTTAATTTCTACTTCTGTCTCTAAAATGTTTTGCTCGTCAGATTTTAGTATTTCACCGTTTTGTTTATAAAATTTAATTCCATTCCGATCACTTGGAATATGGCTGCCGGTCACCATGATTGCTGGTATCATATTTTGAATTCCATAAAAGGCCACGGCTGGGGTGGGGATTTTGCCACAATTAATAATTTCGGCTCCAAAATCTTTTGCAGCTTTACCCACAACTTGCATTAAATGATCGGTGCTATCTCTCAAATCACCAGCAATTGCTACAGCTTTTATTTCCCCAATATAGGTCAAAAAACCAAGTACATAGCCATAAACCACTTCATCGGTTAAGTCAGTTACCAAGCCTCTAACTCCACTTGTTCCAAATCCCACTCCTGTTTTATCTTTTATCTCTTTTACCTTAAATCTCATTATCTAATAATATATCAGTTATCCTTGCTGATTGTCTGGACATTCAGTATTATTGCATCTTAAGATAATTTCCATAATATTAGGAGCAAGTTTTTCGCCAGTAGTTACTATTAAAGCTTTGCCTCTACATGGGCACCTTGGATCTATTCCAAAAGCAGTTGATTTACCTAAATCGGGCGAACCAGGTTCGACACCAACACAGAGGTGATTTTCTTTATTTCCGCAATTTAATATTCTTACAGATTGTTGAATAGACATAAAATATGTAATTAATATAACAAAAGAATTATAACCCTAAATATAATTATTCTTCTTCACAATGTTCACAACGCAAATTAATGCATTTTAAACTTACAAGGCTACATCGATACCCATAAATATTTACTCTTCTGGTTGAATTTACTTCTAAAAGTGCTTTTTGGCAGCCTGGATTAATCACTTCTTCTTCTCCGACATTAACAATCACCATTGCCTTATTATTTATTAAACATTGTCCAATTTTTCTTTCGGTTACCACACCCATGAAAACTATTTGAGATTCAAATAAGTAATTGTTAATTGTAAAACGGTGGCAAATGAAACCCACATTAAATAGGGGATATTTATCAACACTACCCATCGGTAATGTGGCCAAATAGTTTTAAACATCCAAATAATAGTTATTAATACTGCCAAAATATCAATCGACGCCAAGATATTGTTTCTTAACCCAAATTGAATCGGAGTAAATAAAAAATTAAAAAATAAATTCAAAACAAAAGGTAAAGCTACTGATTTTGGTAGTTTATTTTTAATCACTAAGTAAAAAACACTTCCAAAACTAATCGCAATTAATATATAAAGTAGTGTCCAGGCTGGTCCAAACAACCAACTTGGTGGTGCCCATTCAGGTTTCACTAACATCGAATACCAACCATACGTTTCTCCCATAAATCATTATAGCAGTCCAAGATTTTTACTGTGAGCTGTTATAACGAAATTTGAACGTTTTTTAAGAATAATTATTAAATTGTTGTTCACGGCGTCGGCCCGCCGCCTGTACCGGTGGGCCTAGCTGTTCGAGTTATTTATAATTCCGCTTGGCGGAAAAAATATCGGCTCAATGAAAACGCAAAAATTTTTAATGTGCCGATTTATCCAAAAATTTTACATATAGGACAAAGCCAGTATGAATTCTCTGGTCTTGCTGGATGTTCTTTGTTATCTGTCCCACCAAAATCATGGTAGAGCGTACATTCCTTTTCGAAGGCCTCTTTGGGACTATTAAAATACGAGACCTTGAACTGTCTGTATTTCCCAACCCATGACTTTAAACGGTTGTTTACGTTGTTATCTGATCTACCAACATATTGGATTATAAAAGTTCCACTGTTATCTGTGTAGCCTAGCGCATAAGCCCCTGGAGATATCCGTGTAACAATTATATCGATATTTTCCGATGTTAGAGTGTACGGACCACATAAACCTGAGTTTGCCATATGATTGACAATTAGTTCCTTTCCTGACAAGATGTTAATAAGAGGCGTCAAGAGCCTTGTAAAAAAGCTGTTACCTTCACGGGGCGGCTTTTTTATTGATTTAATTCTACTCTTATCATATTTCATTTTCAATAGGATTTAATCATATTTTAAGGGATTACAATGTATGATATATGAAATAATAATTTGGTTAGACAAATCTGTACTACTTTGATATACTTTACTAATGAAGCGACAATCTTTTACAAACTCTCGTGATAGGTTTAAAACCCTTGCAGAAAATAGAACAAATAAACTACTATCTGCGATTAATGTATTGTCACATTGCTCCAACAGAGCAATATATGAGTTTACAGATGAGGAAGTAGAAAAAATCTTTAGAGTAATAGATGAGGCAATTAATGAGGCTAAGATAAAATTTAAGAAGAAAGAAAAGGTTAGGTTTAAACTTTAACTGCTAAAAATTATATGAAAAGCCTTCTTCTATTAAGAATCGGTGAAAATGTAAAAAAGTATCGAATTTCTAAGGACATTACTCAGGAAGAATTGGCTGTTTTATGTAAAGTACACAGAAATTATATTATGTCCGTAGAAAAGGGTGAGAGGAACGTATCAATATTGACATTGGAGAAAATATGTAGCGGATTAAATATAAATGTAAATAATTTGTTAGAATAACTTATTATGACGTTGGACAACATTTTTTCGAAAAACATAAGGAATAAGTACGAAATTTCTGACTATCGTCATGCCGCGACCATACTTAAAAATGATTTTCCGAATGAGTTTAAAGAACTTGTTGAATTATTAGAAAATTTTACAATTTCACACAAAGAAATAACTACTCCCGGAGGAAGGAAGTCCCCTATTGCAGAAAAATTTGATCACAAATTATACTCACAAGGCTGGGAGGAGAAGAAATGGGATATAAATGTCAATATTGATGGCAATAAATTTCCATCTCCAACTCATAATGTTGATTATTATAAAAATAGGGTAGCAGTGGAGCTTGAATGGAACAATAAGGATCCTTTTTTTGATCGTGATTTAAATAATTTCAGGTTACTGCATGAACTAGGTGTAATCAGTGTCGGTGTGATGGTAACAAGAGCAGATGAGTTACAGGAGTTGTTTGTAAAATTGAAAAAGGGTAAATCATATGGTGCATCTACAACACACTTGGGGAAACTAACTCCAAAGATTATTGGTGGAGGCGCCGCAGAATGCCCATTACTTGTGTTCGCAATTTCTCAAAAAGCTTGTATTAAGGTTTAGCTACACATAATTAGTGCTTCTGTTACGTCTCTGTCTTTATCGTTTAATCTACCCATTGTCGAATGCTTGTGCGCTAATTTTATAACTTCGGATCTATAGCCCACTTCTTCACTAATGAAAATAATACTATTTAAATCAATCATCCCTGTATTCGAATACGATATCAACACAGGTATGTTAAAGGCTTTTGCTTTAGATAATAAAGTTTCAAATGCTTTTGGTACTTTAGATTTTATGCAAAACGGTGATTGATGTCTGTCCATCCGGTATCTTCCTTTAAATTCTACAGTCGGGTAGTCATATCTGCATAAGTCTTCGATAGCGTGGTAAAAACGCGAATAATGGACAAAACTATACGGAGGATCAGCATAGATTAACCCTACCTTACTCATAAGTTCCTTATTATTAAGCAAATCTACATAGTCCATTGAAAATGATTTGGATCTGGAAGCGTATTGAGTTATTTTTGTACCCATTATAATTTCCTCTGCCTTTCTCAAAAAATAGTCCCATACAGATCGGGTTCTGTACAAAAATACGTCTTTTACTGAAGAAAGGGTTGATAAATCTCTGAACTGTGCAAAATGTCCTGTCCCTGCGCTATTATAGCTATAAGCATGAATTAATGCGGTATTTAAAATATTTTTTAAATTTTCATTATCAAGTTTGTCTATGGCGAACTTAATACTATCTATGTCGATAGACTGTTCAAGACTAAAATACATTTCAGAAAATAGAAAGGTTGTTTGTATATATGGTAATTTTGATGGATTCTGTTGGTGACTAAAATAGGTATTGTGTAGCCAAGTATTTTCTTTATCGTCTGACTTGTATTGGCCATTTAAGGATGGATCAGGTAAAGATTGTATAAAGCTTAAATATTCTTTTAGACTTTCTGTATTCCATTTATTTTCTTCGATAAAGTTTCTGCTTTTTTTGTATATGTTTGGAATGTTATTTAAAATTGCTTGTTTGTTTTTGTCAAAATTAGGTAACAACAACTCTTTGATTTTTTCTTTGGTAATTTGTATTAGTTCTGATTCAACAATTCCTTTTGATATAGCTGAGGAATATGTTTGTATATCATTTGAATATATTGAGTATCTATCTCTAAAGAATGATCCCACTCCGCATGTACCTGAAAATAGGTCTAGCAACACTGACCCATTTTTTAGCTTTGTATCAATAACTGTAGAAATTGACTCAAGCAATTCCCTTTTTGAACCCATGTATTTCATTACATGGATATAGTTTTGAATAGTTTTCCTTTGCACACTTTAATATTGCATAATATCTTTAATATAGTCAATGAGATGTTTTTGATTTTCCGAATACAGTTTATAATTTTGTTGTTTTGACTCGCGCGCGCAAAAAAGAAAATTTGAGTCGATTGTCATCGATTCTAAAAATATCAGCTCGAACTTATTTTTGAAGGAGGGAGAATTGATAATCGATTTAAAAAAGCCGATTGCGACACTACGCGCGGTCGTACTCACGCGACGTCACGAGACCCACTTAGACGAACATTCCCAATATGTGATCCCACGGGGATTTGAACCCCGGTTAGCGGAATGAGAATCCGCTGTCCTAGGCCACTAGACGATGGGACCTTGTAGTACAATTAAAACAGATGAATTTTACCAAATTAAGACCAGTTTTTCTTCTTTCAGCCATTAC
>JAKQJL010000002.1 GCA_029561175.1 bacterium | reverse complement strand
ATTTGTCCGATGATTGTCATGTATATATCTAATACTTATAGGATAATCGTATTATCAAAATCAAATTATGTTTAAAGCAAATATAAAGAGGTTTTGATAGTACTTTAAAAATCTGCTATTTAATTTCTGCCTTAAGAAGTTGTAGGCAATTTGGGCTTATAAGATTTTGAGTCTAGATTGCCTATAACTTCTTTATGAAGTTGACCAAAGGGTCGCCGACTTGGTATAGGACAAAAAATTTTTTCGATTTCAAAAGAGGAAAAAATGAAAAAGCTTGTTTTGTTCGTTGCCATTTTAATGGCTCTTGTCGTTTCCGGGTGCAACAGCAGTGTTGCTTCAACCCCCGTCGTGCCGGTCCAACCCGCCATTGTTCCAACAGTTGAACTAACATCTATTCCAACTGTTGTTCCAACAAACGCACCCATCCCGACTCTTTACAGTTTTGACATCCGCTTCAGTTATGATCCAAAAAACTATGGAGAATACTCCATTGACTGGTTAATAAAAGAAGATGCAAATGGTCAAAGTAAAGATATGGTTTGGAAGGAAATTACTTCAGAGTCAAACAAAATCAAAAACTCTTGTAGTTATATGTATTTTGCAAGCAGTTTTGATGAAGGAGTATTTCTTGACAATCATGGTGATATTTGGAATCAGAAGCCCTTGTCTGAAGAATGTGTAAAAGCTCTAGAAGAGGTATCTGGCCAATTGGGTTTAGTACTTCCCAATCAAGATTTAGGTAACCCTCGGGTTATCAAGTGCAAAGATGAGTGTGAAGTTACTACAAATGAATTAATCGAAAAAGCAAAAGCTGATTTGATTGATTTAAACACAATTGCCCAAAAAGGAGATGCTTTCTATACAGTTCAAGAATCAAGGACTCGTTTGGAACCCAACGTTGAACGGTATCCTGGATTTGGTGACTTAAAATTCGACTTCCCTACAAAAATAATTATGGAAGAATATTCCACAATTAAAGACATGGGGATTTCGTTTGATGGAAATCAGATCTGTTATCCTGAATCAATCAAGATGGATGGAGAAATGGACATTATTGTTCCAGAAAGTAATATTGTGTGTAATAGCACCTATATTACTGATGATCCGTGGAACTTTCGTTCATTAGTAGAGGTTGACACCAATACATTTTTCACCTGGTACTTCGAACCGCAATATACTGAAGGAAAGATGATTATTAATATCATCGATGTTCAGGTAACAAAGTTTGAAAAAACATCAAA
The DNA here is from genome assembly GCA_029561175.1 of bacterium. Taxonomy (GTDB): domain Bacteria; phylum Patescibacteriota; class Microgenomatia; order UBA12405; family UBA12405; genus JAKQJL01. The sequence goes on along the minus strand of JAKQJL010000002.1, from coordinate 6,137 downwards.
ACCTAACATGGATGATAAACCAATACTTTTCATGCATCGCTCACACGAAACAACGGAATTCAAAAATGGAGAAAAGGTGTTCTTAAAAGATATTGTTTACCAATATCATCTTGTTCAAGAGACCACCAATTGGAAGGTGTGGATTAAAATGACTGAATGTCTTTTAGTTCAAAAGGAGAATGGACAAACTCTCTACGTTAATTCATCAATCGATTACCCCTGTGGTGACTCGAGATGTATGGGTGATTATCAAATCTCAAGTCAGGCTGGCAAAACAATGTTTGCGGTAGTAGATGAGAAGGGAGTATTATGGTATTTCACAATTAAATAGCAGGTAGGGCCGGAGAAGAAAATTTGAAACCATATGGTTTCTCTTTTTCAACTCCGGTCCGATTTCTTTTTTTCATAATTAATCTTAATAACCAAGAGTTGCTAGAATTAATTATGCAATCAAGGACACATCAGACGGGAGCCTTGGCAGGATTGATAGCGATGACGATGTTGACGAATCAGCCAATTCCAAACGGAGCGACAGTATTAGTGGCATTGATTGCCAATGTGGTAGGAAGTTTGTTGCCTGATTTAGATCAAGCCGGCAACCGGTTATGGGATTTGTTGCCCGGAGGAAATGTGATTGGCAAAGTATTTAGGAATTTGTTTTTATCTCATCGAACAATCTCCCACTCGTTACTTGGATTTGGGATAGCTTATTTAATTAATGACTGGATAATTAGAATGATTTTTAATGGCGAATTGGTTAATAGTCAAATAGTGTTAGGATCATTATTGATTGGATACGGCTCGCATATTTTTTTAGATTTTTTAACCGAAGAAGGGGTGCCGTTATTATTCCCAATAAAATGGAAGTTTAGAATCTTCAGAATAAATTCAGGTGGCTGGGTGGAGAATTGGATAATATTTCCACTATTGGTAGTAGCCATAATTTGGATGTTGTTTTTTAAGACAAAAACTTTATAATTTAACTACTACTAGATTAGTGTTAGTTAGTAATTAAGAAAAATATGAGTAAAAATACTTTAGCGGTCTGGAATGTTAAGGAAAGCCAATTTCCAACAAACGGTAGCTTAAAACAAAAGATTAAATTTTTAGTAAGATATGGAATTTTGGCGCCATCTACCCACAATAGCCAACCATGGAAATTTTTAATAGATGATAATAGTTTGGAAATTTTGCCAGACTTTGAAAGAAGTTTGGGTGAACTAGACCCAGATAATCGGGAACTATATATAAGTTTGGGAGCGGCAGCAAAAAACGTTGAAATCGCAGCTGATTATTTTGGAATGATCTTTAAAAAAGATGGATTAAAATTCAGTTTTGAGAACGGTAAAAAAGAGAGCGGTAAGAATAAATTGTTTAAAGGAATCACCCTAAGAAGAACTGATCGAGGAGATTTTTTGCCAAAACAAATTGACAAAAATATTTTTGAAAAGATGGAAGGGGTGATGGTGGTTGACCAAAAAGAAATGAAACAAAAGCTAGCCCAAGCAGTTTATGAGAGTGATATTGTGTGGTTTAAAAGTAAAAAGTTGTTAGCCGAACTAGAATACTGGTTACATAAGGGCGGAACGGCAAACCTGTTGGAAGAAATTAAAAAAATGTCGGAAGATGAAATTACTAAATCTTTAAGAAATAAAAAGATGGTGGAAGAGGCACCACTGTTGGCAGTAATTTATAGTAAAGATGAGGTGGAAAACGACTGGGTTAAATCGGGTGAAAGATTTGAAGAGATTAGTTTGAAACTAGCAATTAATAGAATTAGCACTGGGTTTTTTAACTCGATTATTGAGCTAGAAACTCAGAGAAAAAAGTTAATTAAACTGCTGGGAATTAAAGGGCAACCACAATTGCTACTAAGAATTGGAGTAGCAGTTAAAAGCGGAGAACAGGCGCCAAGAAGAAGTGTGAAAGAAGTGATAATTAGCAGTCGTTGACATTGATTGCTAGGTGGTTTAAAATTTAATTATGGAACAACCACAATTCACTCAAATGGCAATCGAAACCTTGGATTCTGCCTATAAAGAGGCAGATATAAGGTTGAATGTTAATTTGGAAATCCCCCATTTATTACTGGCAATGCTAAAGGTTAATGGGCCAGTAAAACAAATTTTGGATGAAAATATTGATGAGGGAAAACTAATTGGCTGGCTAAATAGGTTGGCCACCGGCGAGAAAAGTAAACAGATAATTCCGAGTAGTGATTTTCAAAAAGCGATTCAGGCGGCAGTAGCCGAAAGCAAGAATCGAGGAGATAGTTTTGTGTCGTCGGAAATGCTGTTGTGGGGAATAATCGAAACAAATAGTGAAGCCAGAAATATTTTGGATACTAATAAAATTAAAGAGGCAATTAATGAATTGAGAGGTAATAAAAAAGTTGAAAGCGAAACCCAGGAAAATCAGTATAAAGCCTTAGAAAAATATACTACCGACCTAACTGCGATTGCTAAAAATGGAAAATTAGACCCAGTGATTGGAAGGGAAGAAGAAATTAGAAGAGTGATGCAGGTATTGTCTAGAAGAACTAAAAATAACCCGGTATTGGTGGGAGACCCAGGAGTGGGAAAAACGGCAATAGTGGAAGGTTTGGCGTTAAGAATTATTAACGGCGACGTGCCAGAATCATTAAAAAATAAAAAACTGTTGAGTTTGGAAATGTCGTCGTTGCTGGCGGGGGCAAAATTTAGAGGAGAATTTGAAGAGAGGCTAAAAGCAGTGATTGATGAGGTGGTGAAATCGGAAGGGAAAATAGTTTTATTCATCGATGAATTGCACACTATTGTTGGAGCTGGGGGTTCTGAAGGAGCGGTTGATGCTGGCAACATGCTAAAACCTGGTTTAGCTCGAGGAACATTGAGAGTGATTGGGGCGACCACTATTAGTGAATACCGAAAATATATTGAAAAAGACAGTGCACTGGAAAGACGATTTCAACCAGTAATGGTAATGGAACCAGATGAAGAAAATAGTATAGCAATTTTGCGCGGATTGAAAGAAAAGTACGAAGTCCACCACGGAATTAAGATAACCGATTCGGCCTTGGTGGCGGCAGTAAAACTATCGACAAAATATATTCGAGAAAGATTTTTACCCGATAAGGCAATTGATTTAATTGACGAGGCCGCTTCGGGGTTGAGAATTCAAAGTGAGAGTAGCCCAATAATTTTGGATAATTTACAAAGAAAAGTTCGACAACTAGAAATAGAAGAAAAAGCTTTATTGAAAGAGAAAAAAGAAGAATTAAAACCAAGAATTGACGAAGTTCAAAAAGAATTGGCCAATGACAAAGAAGAGTTGAAAAACTTGGAATTAAAATGGAAGGAACAAAAAGAAATTATTAATCTAATCCAAAAAGGCAGAGAAGAAATTGAGAAACTGAAACATGAATTAGAGGTGGCGGAAAGAAACGTAGAGTTAGACAAGGCAGCCGAACTAAAATACGGAAAAATTCCTCAGATGAGTGAAGATGTGAAAAAAGCTGAAGAAAAATGGAAAATAATTGACGAGGAAGAAAAATTAATTAAACAAGAAGTGGGCGAAAACGAAGTGGCGGCAGTAGTGGCTAAATGGACTGGAATTCCTGCCAGCAGATTATTAAAATCTGAACAAAATAAGCTAAAGAATTTAGATGAATTATTGGAACAAAGAGTGATTGACCAAAAAGAAGCAGTAAAAGCGGTGGCGAACGCAATTAGAAGGTCGCGACTACATTTGGCAGATGAAGGAAAACCAGTAGCCACGTTCTTATTTTTAGGGCCAACAGGGGTAGGAAAAACAGAAACAGCCAAAGCATTGGCAGAACAGTTGTTTAATGATGAAAAAGCTATGATTAGAATAGATATGAGTGAATATTCAGAAGCTCATAGCTTGGCCAGATTGATCGGATCCCCTCCTGGATACGTGGGTTATGATGAGGGCGGACAATTAACCGAAGCGGTGAGAAGAAAACCATATTCAGTGGTGTTGTTAGACGAAGTCGAAAAAGCTAACCCGATGATTTTTAATACTTTTTTACAAGTGTTTGATGATGGCCGATTAACCGATGGGAAAGGAAAAACAGTAGATTTTACCAACTGTGTGATCATTATGACTTCAAACTTGCCCGAAGATGAGGTTAACAAATATTTTCGACCAGAGTTTTTAAATCGAATTGATCAAATCATTAAATTTAAAGAATTAAGTGAAAAAAGTTTAGAAAGAATAGTTGAGATTCAATTAAAAATTGTTAAAGAAAGATTAGAAAGACAAGGAATTGTTTTAACTGCCACCGATGAAGCAAAAAAGTGGCTAGCAAATAAAGGCTATGATCCCGCCTTTGGCGCCAGACCGTTAAAAAGATTAATTCAAACTGAAGTCTTAGATAAAATTGCTGAAGAAATTTTGGACAACGAAGAAGGAGTTGAAGGGGCAATGATTATCGATAAAGAAAAAGACAAGCTAGTAGTAAAATTGTTGAACTAAGGTTTCCGTAGTTTAATGGATAGAGCGCTCCCCTCCGAAGGGAGTAATGTGGGTTCGACTCCCACCGGGAACACCATTGATTTCTAAAGTATAATAGGGCATGACAGAAGCAACAAAAATTCATGATGACTTGTATTACGATGAAAGATCGGCAGGAGGAATTGTTTATAAACTTGAAAATGGCAAGCCTAAGTGGTTGTTAATTAAGACATATGCCAAAAAAATTCGACTAGGAGAAAACAATAATCATAAAACTGTTTTTAAATTTCCCAAAGGTCATTTGAACAAAAACGAGGTGTTAAAAGCGGCGGCTTTAAGAGAAGTAGAAGAAGAGGCAAAGATGAAATGTAAAATTGTGACTAAAATTGGGTCGAATGATTATGTTTTATGGGATAAAGTTACCAATAAAAAAATAATTAAAAAAGTTACTTTTTTTCTAATGGAATACGAAAGTGAAAGCGATATTCGCTACTTTGATAATGAGCCGGTTTTAGGAAAAGAATGGTTTGAATATGAAGAGGCAAACAAGCGGCTGGCTTATGATTCGGAAAAAATATTGCTTCGAAAAGCAAAAAACAGATTGGAACAAATTTTAAAAAAATAATTTTAAGCTAAAGATATAGTATAATCAGAAGTTATTGGAGGGATAGTGGTTTCCCGACGCAAGGTCGGGATTTTCGGAACTATCGTTCCTCAAAATTCCACCCTACAGAGTGGAAATAAAAAATCTGTAGTTTATGGAGGGATCGGATAGTGGTTCATTCCACACGCTTGGAAAGCGTGCGCTGTAAAAGGCTCGGGGGTTCGAATCCCCCTCCCTCCGCCAAATGTCGTTTTTACCCTGTTGTACCGTGTAATATAGGCAATGATACTCTTTGATAAATTTCTGATTTGTTCCTGTTTAGCTTCAAAAAAGTTCCAGACTCACTCCCTTAGGTAATATCTAAAAGTTCTAAACTTAAATCCTAATATTTATTAAAGTGATACAATTTGCCATATGTATCCAAATAAAGAATATCTTGAATTAGTTTCAAAATATGGTGCTTATTCTAGTTGGGCAATTTGGGATTATAAAAATCAAAAAGATTCATCAATTATTGATAAAAATATTGGAGATTTACATGCAAAATTTGTCTTATTGGGATTAAATATATCTAAACCTTTAAAAGGTAGTCATTGGATTAATTTTAGACTTGGGAAACATGACAGAAAATTAAAATATGCATGTAATGAAACATTACTTCGTGGTTCCTATATAACTGATATTTTCAAGGGTATTGATGAACCAAATTCTGCAAAACTTAAAAATACTCTTACAGATGAACTAATCAATAAAAATGTGAATTTATTTGAACAAGAGATGAAAGATATAAAAATAGATAATGAAACATGTTTTATTGTTTTAGGAACTCCAAATTCTTTACTTGCTCAATATTTTAATAAATACTTTAAACAAAAATATAATAATAAAATTATTTACTACTATCATTATTCGTACTACAAACTTACAGACAGACAATGGGTTCAGGGGTTATGGAAAAAATTAGGTATAATTCAAAACTTTGATGAAGTAGTTAAAAAATACGAATAATTTAATTAATTTATTTTTTTAACTTTGAAAATTTGTTTATCTTTTAAAGTAAATTTTGTCTTAAACAAGG
>JAKQJL010000033.1 GCA_029561175.1 bacterium | reverse complement strand
CTTGCAGTTATTTTTTTTATTTTTGCCATATACCCATTATAGCTTTAATAACTTTTTTTATCTGTATGTTTTTATAACTTTCTATGTAATCAATCAAGCTTAATTCTTTTTTTATCCACAAGTCAACATAACCAGTTTTCTTGTCTATTTGAATTCCTTTTTTGGCCACATAATACCAATAATCTATCGATCTAATACTGCCATAATTCTTTTTTAAAAAATTTATCATTTCGTCATTTGCATATTCACTGGGTGTATATTCTAAAAACAAAATCGGTTTGTCTTTACTAATTATTTTTTTGGCACCCAAAATTACCTCTGGTTCCCAGCCTTGAACATCGATTTTTAAGATATCGGCTTTGTCGATCAAATCATCCAACCTAATACAATCAATTTCATTTCCCTCTTTAACTTTATTATCTCCAAAATTATCCTTACTAGTTATTATCCCTACTTTTATATTTTTATTTCCTACCGCCTTATTAAAAATTTTGACATTTTTAAAATTATTAATTTCAATATTTTTTTTCAAAATTTCAAAACTGTTTTTATCTGGTTCAAAAGCATATACCATTTTTGCCCTACTTGCGGCTAATATCGTGTAGTAGCCAATATTTGCTCCCACATCTACTACTATTTTATTCTTATCAATCTGGCTTAAAAATAATTTAGTCTCATATTCTTCGTATTTACCCAAGGCAATTCTTTGACCGATATATTTGTCATCTTTGCGGTAAAAAAACTTTTTATTGTCTAATACTACTTGACTTAGTTTCATAGCTAATTATAATATTAGCAGTCAACCATTTCCTTTGCTATTACTAATTAATAAAAGTTATGTCAAACATCCAACCAGTATCAGGTTATTTATTAGTCGAGCCCGTTAAGGCCGAAAGAACTACCAGTTCAGGTATCGTTCTTCCCGAATCACATCAGGAAAAACCTCAACAGGGAAAAATTCTTGCTGTTGGTGAAACTTATCTCACCGATTATGGCACTAAAAAAGAATCGCCCGTAAAAGTCGGCGACGTGGTTATTTATCGCGAATGGGGTGGTAAAGAATATAAACAAGATGGTGTCGATTTATTACTTTTAAAATTCGACGACATCATGGCTATCGTTAAATAATTATTAGTTTAATAACCAATAACCAAATAACAAGAAACAAACAAATATAAGTTTGGAATACTTGGGATTTGTATTTTGGAAATTATAAAATTATGTCAAAACAACTAAAATTCGGGCAAGATGCTCGAGCATCATTATCAAAAGGTATTAATATTTTAGCCGATGCCGTTACCACCACTCTTGGTCCCAAAGGCCGCAATGTTGGTATCGATCGTAAATGGGGCGGTCCATCTATTATTCACGATGGTGTTTCCGTCGCCAAAGAAATTGAATTAGCTGACCCCTACGAAAACATGGGTGCTCAATTATTAAAAGAAGCTGCTTCTAAAACCAACGATTCTGCCGGAGATGGTACCACCACCGCCACTCTTTTAGCCCAAGCTATCGTTAATAAAGGTTTGCAAACTGTGGCTGCCGGTGCCAACCCCATGATGGTTCGTTATGGTTTAGAAAAAGGTTTAGCTGCTGTTTTATCCGAGCTTAATAAACAAAAGAAAGAAATTAGAATCGATGATCTCGATAGTATCAAGCACGTAGCCACCATTTCTGCTGGTAGTGAAGAATTGGGTGAAACTATTGCCAAAGCAGTGGTTAAAGTTGGCCGTGATGGTTTAATTACTGCCGAAGAAGGCAAGGGTCTTGGTTTAGAAACCAAAGAAACTTCCGGTATGGAATTTGATAATGGATTTTTGTCTCCCTACTTTGCCACCAATACCGAAACCATGGAAGCCACTATTGAACGACCATATATCGTGATTACCGACAAAAAAATCAGCTCAATTCAAGAAATTTTGCCTTTCTTAGAAAAACTAGTCAAACTCACCAAAAACTTTGTGATTATCTCCGAAGATATCGATGGTGAAGCTTTGGCCACCTTAGTAGTTAACAAAATTCGAGGTACTTTCAACGTTTTGGCCGTTAAGGCTCCTGGTTTTGGTGATCGTCGTAAAGCCATGCTCGAAGACATTGCCGTTTTAACTGGCGGTAAAGTTATTTCCGATGATTTAGGTGTTAAATTCGATACTGCTGAACCAGTCGAATATTGTGGTCAAGCCGACTCGGTTACTTCCGACAAAGATAAAACTCGCATTATTGGTGGCGCTGGTTCTGAAACCGATGTTAAATCTCGAGTAGCTCAACTTCGAACTCAAATGGAAAAATCAACTTCCGATTATGACAAAGAGAAATTTCAAGAAAGAATTGCTAAATTAGCCGGTGGAGCCATTGTTCTTCAAGTTGGTGGTGCTACCGAAGTTGAAATGAAAGAACGACTTGAGCGAGTAAAAGATGCCATTGGTGCTACCAAGGCTGCTGTCGAAGAGGGTATTCTTCCTGGCGGAGGCATCTCTCTTTATAAAGCAGCGACTGCCCTTGATTCGGTCAAAGTCGCTTCTGATGAAGAACAAATTGGTTTAAATATATTAAAATTCGCTCTCGAACAACCAATTAGAAAACTAGCTATTAATTGCGGTGAAGATCCAGGTTTCGTTTTAAATCGAATCAAGGATGCCCTTAGTTCCGATTCCAAATCAGATCTTGGCTACAATGCCATTACTGGTGAAATGGTTTCTATGACCAAAGCTGGAATTCTCGATCCTGCTAAAGTTACCAAGTCTGCACTAACCAACGCTGTTTCGGTTGGCACCATGATCTTAACTACTGATGTTTTGATCACCGATCTTCCTGAAAAGAAAGACTCTCCAATGCCCGGCGGCGGAATGGGCGGAATGGACGGTATGATGTAATTCAAAATCCCCCACCAAAAGTGGGGGATTTTAGTATATTATTTGTTATGAAAGAAAAAACTACTGCCCCAACCCTATATCAGCCAGAATTTGGTTATGCTGGTTTTTGGCGGCGTTTTGCCGCTCATTGGTTAGATTCTCTTATTGTTGGCATTATTGCCGGTGCTTCTTACTCTATCTCTGGTGACGATATCAATCAGAGTTCCTTAATTGCCTTTATTATCAGTGTTGGTTATTACCTATTCCTTTGGATAAAATTTGACGGTCAAACCATTGGTAAGAAAATTATGGGAGTTAGAATCTTAAAAGAAACTGGTGAGTCAATCGATTTGGGTACCGGTGTGGTTCGATTTTTTAGCTACTATCTTTCTTCTTTAGTTTTTTGCTTAGGTTATATTTCTGCTGCTTTTGATAAGAAAAAACAAGGTTGGCACGATAAAATCGCCAACACTATTGTTGTTAAAACAGACGATCGTCATCGAACTGGTATCTATATTCTCATGGGTTTAATTTGTTTTTTAATTACTGGCCTTTTTGTAGTTATTATTTTAGCCGCCATTTTCTCAGTCCAAAATAAAGATCTTAAATCCAAACTCGATAATCGTCCTAGTACTACTATTCAAACTTCAAATATTAGCGACGATACTTTCAGTTTAATTAATGAAAAAAGAGCTGAACTAAAACTAAATCAATTGGAATTAGAAAATCGTTTTTGCGCTTATGCTCAACGACGACTTCAACAACTTAATTCTTTTGGTAAATACGATGATGGTAAAGGGTTTTTTGAAGATACTGCTGATTCAGCCATGACCCAAAGTTATTTCAAAGGCTACTCAGCTATCAATGAAAATGTCTACAATCTTAGTTCTACTTCCACCGCAAAAAATATTGTTGATCACTGGACCTCTACTGCCAAAAGCAATCTAACTTTGCCTAAAAATTATGCTGGTTGTGTCAGAGCCAACCAAAACTTTGTTATTTTTATCAGCGGTCTGAAATAAACATGATCAAATTCTTAGGAATTTGGGCTATTATTTGGATAATTATCGCTATTGGTGTTTCAGCTTTTGGTTATGGTGAATCTCTTCCTGGTGTTGCCGTAGCCGCCCTCATTTCCCTCTTTTTTGTTTTTAAAATTCTTAACGAAAACTGGTCGGGGACTGTGGTTGAAATTAAAACCGAAACTGTTTACACTTCCGATGAAGATGGTACCGAATCTCAAGATATAACCTATGCTTACATTAAATTAGACAACGGTAAAACCAAGAAAATTCAAAATATGGGTTGGAAAGTTGGCGACAAGCTTGTTAAAGCTCGCGGCCAAGCTCAAATCAAGATTATTTCCTAAATATAATATCCTTAACTTCTTCTTTTGTTGGCAACGGTTTATCATCTCCATCCATTACTGGTGCAAAAGCTAAACCAAGTCTAAACATATCTGCGACAAGATCTTTCCCGGCTTCAACAACAGCCTTTTTAACATTTTGTAAATCTCGTTTTTTTTCAGGATTATTTGTTTGCATATTTACTTAGTCGCTACATATTTAAAAATCCTTCAAATTTACCCGCCGTAGTCCTGAGCTTGTCGAAGGACGTAGGTGGGCAGACTTCGTTTTAAATCTAAAAAAGATATCCAATCAGAAGAAAAATATTTAAAGTCTGGAAGTAATGCCCGAAATGCTTTAAAATCACGCATAGTCGATTCTTTAACAATTTGACCCGGTAGTAAAGCGGTTATACAGAGGTCTGCAAAACCTTTCAGGCGGGTTCAACTCCCGCCCGGGTCTCACTAGTGATAACTCTTACTTTAATTTCTCCACTTACATCAATTGCACCACTATCATAAATAGGTTGTTGTTCTCCTTCTAATAAGCTGTCACATCCAGGACAAACAGCCCTTCGTGGAAAAACTTTTCTGTTGCAATGTGGACAAATCTCTCCCACTAAACCATATCTTTCTTTTTTTGTTCTATTGTATGCTGCTACGTACATCTTATTTTTCTCTAATAACTCTTAGAGTCCAGTAGGCTAAATAGCCCAAAATTAATAACTGAATTATTCCGATTACTAAAAATGTTCTCCCGGTGATCCAAATCATTTTCTGGTATTTCCACAAATCGTAAATAACTCTGGCGGCAATATAAATCCAAATCGGGGCCAAAGCACTCGCCGATACTAATAAAAATTGAGACTTATCACCCTTATCTTTGATTGCCTTTAAAGTTAAGTAAGGTTCTCGAAAAATTAAATACCAATTTCTTAACAAAAAATACCCCTGCCTAATCGCGATTAGTCCGCTTATTTTCCACAGTTTCTTTAGCCTTTTTATTATCATAATTCCAACTTTGTTGGAACTCTTTTCTAGCCCTCAATAATCTTGACTCAGTTGCTTTTAAAGTTAATTTAAATGCCTTAGCTATCTTTAGAGTTGTCCAACCCTGTACATACTTTAGTCGTAGAATTTTTTTCGACCCTTCTTTTATTTCTTTTAAAGTTTTGCCGATTTCTTTTTTTAGTTCTTCTTTTAACACATCTCTTTCTGGTGATAACGATTGATCAGCAATTTCTTCAAAAATTGGATTAGCTGAAAATAAAATAGTTTTGATTTTTTTCTTTCGATAATAATCAACCACCTTGTGTTTGGCGATTGAGCAAATAAAAGAGAACTCACTACATTTTTGATTAAAAGTTGGCAGTGAATTGTAGGCTGCCATCAACACGTCGTTAGCTAGTTCTTCAACTTTGTCCGAATCATCGATCTTATTTTCTAGAAAAGATCGAACACTTTTATAATACTTTAAATAGAATTCCTCCATTGTACCGATAGATTACCACAACCAGTCTCTTTTAACTTAGCCCAAATATCTCTATACTTTTTTAATCATGTTTAATTTTTCGCCACCGCCATCTCGGTTGGCTCCTATTATTAAGTCACTTCGTCACGATCTGGTCGACACTGTTTACCAGGCTGGTTTTGGCCATATCGGTGGTTCACTTTCTTCCCTCGATCTAATTGCCACTACCTATCTTTCTAATATTTTTAATTTTCAGAAAGATCATTTTATTCTATCGGCTGGTCACTTATGTTTGTCTCATTATGTAGTTCTAGCTTATCTAAATAAATTTCCCAAAAGATTACTTAAAACCTATGCTTCTTTTGAATCTCCACTTCAGGGCCATGAATCAACTCAAGTTCCTGGGGTCGAGTATTCTTCTGGATCTCTCGGCCAGGGTTTATCTTTCGCTTGTGGTTTGGCTCTTGGTTCCAAAGATCGTCACACTCTTTGTTTAACTACCGACGGTGAACACAATGAAGGCCAGATTTGGGAGGCGGTCATGTTCGCCAACAAATATCATCAAGGAAATTTAATTAATCTGGTTGATTGTAATAATGTTCAACTAGGTGGCACTACTCAAGAAATTATGCCTCTCGATGAATTAGCCTCAAAATATCTTCGTTTTGGTTGGACGGTTACCACCGTTGATGGCCACGACCCATTAGCTATCGAAAAAGCCCTAATTAAGGCCAAAGAATCAACTATTTACCCTGCCTGTATTATTGCCAAAACTATTTCTGGTAAAGGCATCTCTTTTATGGAAAACGATCCAAACTATCATGATGTTAAAAATTTATCCGAAGACCAATATCTTCAAGCCTGCTATGAAATCGACAACTGGTGAACTTTCATCAATCAGACAAGCCTTCGGTGACACTATTTTTCAATTAGGGTCTAAAAACCCTAATCTCTATGTAGTTAGTATTGGTCTTCGCAGTAGTCTTTGTCTTGATAAGTTTGCCAATAAGTTTAAAAGTCGTTTTATTGAAGCCGGCATTGCCGAAAATAATGCCGCTGGAATTGCTGCTGGTTTAGCTAAGGCTGGTAAAAAAGTCATTCTAGCTTCTTTTGCTTGTTTTTCCCCAGCCATTAACTGGGCAGTAATCAAACAATCAATTTGTTATCAAAAACTTCCCGTTATCATCATTGGCTCTCATACTGGTTTAATGTCTACCGATCTTGGGGCTACCCATCAAATGCTCGAAGACGTGGCTTTAATGCAAACCATGCCCGGCATGCAAGTTTACGCTCCGCTAGATGCCACTGAAACTAAATTAATTACCGAAAGCTTAGTTAATCAACCCCACCCTGCTTACTTGCGTTTGGTCCGGCCTCAAACTGAACTAAGTTATCCTCCCAAACTTCACTTCACTGCTGGCCATAGTCAAGTTCTTCGCCGTGGCACTCAGGCAACAATTATTGGCTACGGTCCAATTCTTAATCAAGCCTTAAGTCTCGATAAAAAATATTCTATCGATGTTATTAATTGCTCTTCTTTAAAACCTTTCGATTCCGATACCATTATTGCTTCAGTTAAAAAAACTAAAAAACTAATTTGTTTAGAAGATCATCAAGCCAATGGTGGATTTGGTCAAACTGTCGCCGCTTTTCTTGCCTCTCACTCGCTCACTTTTCAATTTATTCATTTAGCCATCAACGATTCATTTGGCACCTCAGCCAAAGATTATCAACAACTTTATTCTCATTATCATTTAGACCAATCAGCCCTAATCAAGGCCATTAAATAATTATGACCCCATTAAAATCAGTCTTTCAAAATTGTATTGATCAGCATACCGCCTTGCCTTCGTTTAACCTTGATTCTTTCGAAATTTATCAGGCTGTCGAAAAAGCTGTCACCAAAACTGGTTTACCTTGTTTAGTTCAGCTATCACCCAACGAAGATTCTTTTCTTGAAGCCGAAAAAATTTGTCTCTTAGTTAAAAAAGCCAATCTTCATGGATTGCCAATTTATCTCAACATGGATCACGGTAATAATGTTGATCGTTTGCTCACCCTGGCTCGTTTTGGTTTCGACATGCTTCATTTTGATGGTTCTAAAATGGACTATCCCACCAACCTTTCTACTACAAAATATTTTGTAGAAAAAATTAAAGCTATTAATCCTGAAATTTTAATCGAAGCCGAGTTTAATCATATAAATTTAGTTGGTAGTGCTATCGACGAATCTAGTTATACCACTCCCGAGTCTGCCCTTGATTTTATCAACCAAACCAAAGCTGATATTTTAGCTGTATCCATCGGCAATTTACACGGTGTCAGCACTCAAGCCGAAGAAAGATTAAATATTTCTTTGTTTTCCCAAATTAAATCGGTTCTGCCAAACACTTTTTTTACTCTTCATGGTGGTTCAGGGATCTCTTCAGATCAAATCGACTCTGCCATCAAGCTTGGAATTGTCAAAATTAATATCAACACCGATCTTCGTTTGGCTTTTCTCAAAGAACTTCGTCATCAACTAACTCTTCAACAATCAGAAAAAATCTACGATTATTTTATCCCCACCATTGATCAACTATCGGTTTTAATTGAACAAAGATTAATTAATTTTCATCAACCTAAATCATGATCGATATTATTTCTGTTGGGGCAGCTACTGTCGACATTTTTGTTAAATCAGCAGATTTTAAAGTTGAAGAGGAAAAATTAATTCTTGAGCACTCTTCTAAAAACGAAATATCAAATAGCCTTATTACTTCTGGTGGCGGCGCCACCAATTCAGCCGTTTCTTTTTCTCGTTTAGGATTAAAATCAGCTTGTCTTTCGCTTCTCGGCTCCGACCCCTTGTCTAATTATGTTCTTCAAGATCTAGCTTCTAACCAAGTATCAACTAATTTATTAATCCAACCCAAAACTGAAATTACTGATTTTTCAGTGATTTTAGTGGCTACCGATGGTGGTCGAACTGTTCTTACTCAACGTGGTTCCACTCATTTAGAAATCAATCAAATTCCTTGGTCTAAATTAAAATCAACCAAATGGTTGTATGTAACTTCTCTTGAGGGTAATCTCGATTTACTTGAGCATTTAATTGGTTTTGCCAAAGATAATCACATCAAAATTGCCCTAAATCCAGGTAATCGAGAGCTTCACCAGCCAGCCAAGTTAATCTCACTTTTTCGTCATCTTGATTTTTTGTTGCTCAATAAAACCGAATCTCAAATGATTACCAATCTCAATTCAACTGATAAAAATTTCTGGACTACTCTTTCTTCCTACCAAGTTCCTGTGGTGGCAGTCACCTATGGTCGCCAAGGTGCTTATGTCATCACACCTCAAGAAAAATTATTTTCTCCAATTCTCAACACCACTCCTGTTGACGAAACTGGTGCTGGTGATTCTTTTGGATCGGCTTTTGTCGCCGCTTTGGCCCACCACTTAACCCCAACACAAGCTTTAGAATGGGGGATTACCAACTCGGCTTCGGTGGTATCCTATTTAGGAGCCAAACAAGGCTTGTTAACTATTAAAGAAATTTCCAGTGCTTCCGAAACCAGAAAAAAATAAAAAAAATCTTACCCCCACCGACGAAACCTCAGAAATTTCTCCTGAAGTTAAAGTTGCTGCCAAACGACGGCTTGTAGCTATTCTTTTAATTACTACTTTTGGTTTAAGCTTTATTTTTTGGGCTTATCGTTATTTTTCTTCAAAGTCTTTTAGTTTTAAGCTACCAACTTTTACTACTGCTACTTCTCCCACTTTAAACCTTAGCTT
This sequence comes from bacterium, assembly GCA_029561175.1. GTDB lineage: Bacteria > Patescibacteriota > Microgenomatia > UBA12405 > UBA12405 > JAKQJL01. Next base: position 14,368 of record JAKQJL010000033.1, on the reverse strand, counting down.
GCCTTATTCTTTCAAAAAGAATCAACGTATTCTTACCAATTCTACTGAGTTAAATTATGATGTTATCTATTCTCAACTCCAGAAATCTACTCAAAATTTATCTCTCGACACCTCTGCTTTTTTACCTCAAGGAATCAGCCTTAAATATTTTTCATCCAAAGATTACCATTCATTTCTATTTATCACCCCTCAAGATCCATTTATCTTTGTGATTAATTCTCCAACTCTACCTGCTAATCAGGATTTACAAAATCTGCTTAATCAAGTCTATTGGTTTGGCATCAAACTTTGAGTTGGTGTTGGGCAGGTCACTGTTTTTTCAGTTCCTTTAACTAAATATTCTTCTCCGCGACAAGTTTTTGTTTTTACAATTTTTTCTGGTTTTGGCCAAGGTTCATCTTTTTCATTTGCCAACAGATTTGTCATAATCCGATTCCAAATTGGTGTCGCCCCAGTTACTCCTGAAGCCACATAACTCATTGGTTTACCATCATTGTTTCCCACCCATACTGCCACTAAATATTTAGGTGTCCAACCAATGCACCAATTATCTTTTAAACTATTGGTGGTTCCTGTTTTTACGGCTACAGTTTTACCATTAATCAATAATTTCGAATTTGGTCCAAAAATTGGTGTTCTAGCTTTGTTATCACTCAAAGCCTGATTGATTAAAAACGCATATTCAGGCTCAACAATTGCTTTTGACTCAATTTGTTTTTGATAAACTTTTTCCCCTAAATAATTATCAATTTGATTAATTGGATTAATCGTCACTTTGTTTCCCATGTTAGCGAATATCGAATAAGCTCCCGCTAATTCAGTCATTTTAACCTCACCCGCGCCGAGTGCCAACGACAGTCCAAATCTATTCCTCGGTGTCCAGGTTGTTATTCCCATTTTCTCGGCCATATCAATAAAATTATCAACTCCATTTTCAGCCAATATTTTTACTGAAGGAATATTTAAAGAAGACGCCAAAGCTGTTTTTAAGGTTACCCGGCCCATATAACCACCAGTATAGTTATGAGGTACATATGGTTTTTGGCCAGGAATAATAAAACTTACTGGTTCATCAACCACAGTCGACGCCAAGCTTTTTCCATTTTTCAGCGCTAGTAAATAATTTATCGGTTTTATTGATGATCCTGGTTGGCGTAAAGCGGTAGTCACATTAAATTTGCCATCAATTTTTTCATCCCAAAAATCTTTTGATCCTACCATCGATAAAACCCCTCCAGTTTTAGTATCTAAGATCAACACCGCCCCGTTATTAATTCGTAAACGGCTAATTTTTGCCATCTCTTCAGTCAAAATCTTTTCAGCCATTTTTTGTTTATCCAAATCAAGAGTTGTTTTGATTTTTAATCCGCTGGTATTGATATTGTCAAAACCAAAATCTTTTTCAACTTTGTCTTTGATGTAAAACACAAAATGGGGTGCTTCAATGTTTTGCTTATTATTAATTACTTTTAATTTTTCATTAATCGCTTCTTTTTTTTGTTCTTCGCTAATAAACCCGGCATTCACCATTTCATTTAGCACTAAGTGTTGTCGTCTAATTGCTAAATCAAGAGCGCTGTTCGGTGAAAAAGTTGATGGCGAGGCTGGTAAACCGGCAATAAAAGCACTTTCTGCTATCGATAATTCGCCAACTTTTTTACCGAAATACTTATTGGCCGCCTCTGCAATTCCATAAATTTCTCCACCATAAGCCACTTGGTTAAAGTACCTTTCTAAAATTTCTTCCTTTGAAATTCGAAATTCAATTATTATTGCCAGCAACCCTTCTTTAAATTTTCGAGTCCAAGTTCTTTCTCTACTTAAAAATACATTTTTAACTAATTGTTGAGTAATTGTCGATCCACCTCTAAATTTTCCGCTTCCCCAATTTTTAAGATTATAGATTACTGCTTTTATTAGGCCATCTGTCGAAATTCCATGATGTTTAAAAAAGGTTTTATCTTCGATTGCTAAAGTTGCCCATATCAAATTATTTGGAATTTCGTTTAATTTTATCCAGGTTCGGTTTTCTCCGTCATAAAGTTTGTAAAGCAATTTGCCGTTAACATCGGTAATTGTGGTTGATAAATTTGGTGGGGTATAGATTCTATTAATATTAGGAATTGCAAATAATCCTTGGCTATAACCCCAAAGCATTATCATTGCCACCATTAGTAGTACCCATCCGGTTACAAAATATTTCCAGTGTCTTTTTGCCTGGTTTGCCAAACCACTCAACCCTCGAAATATTGGCTTGCCGATCATAATTAATCCTCTAATAATTTTAATCATCGAATAATTACCGGTTTATTTTCAGCACCATCAATAACAGGACAATCAAGACAAATAGTGGTTCCAGTCACATCCATCACCACACTATGTTCTTGCCATTCAGCATTGGGTATATTTTCCCCTTCGGCTACAATTTTTCCCGTATCTTTATTAATTAAAATGTTTTGTCTTAAAGCATAACTAGCTGCTGGTAAAAATTCTTTTTTGAAATATTCGTAGTGCGATTCACAACCACTTTCTGGAACTGCTAGTCCAGTTAAATTACAAACATGAACTCCAACTACTCCAGAGGGCATTGTCGGTTTTTTTACATTTTTATCTTTCAATAATGCCGTCATCATTTTATTCCAAATTGGTGCCGCTCCAGTTGTTCCCGAAACCAATCCGCCCATTCTGGTGTTGTCGTTATTACCCACCCACACTGCTACTACGTAATCTGGGCTGTAACCAATTGTCCAATTGTCTTTCATATCGTTGGTTGTTCCAGTTTTTACAGCTACTTCCGGGTGGCCTTTAATATTCAACATCGATCCTCGCCCAAACACCATTCCTCTGGCTCCATCATCCGATAATATCTGGGTAATAATGTAGCTCGTTTCACGAGACAATACTCTATTCCCAGGAATAAATTGATATTGGTAAATTACTTCACCTTTATTATCTTCCACCTTTAATATTGGGTCTAAATCTTGTCTCAATCCCGAGTTTGCCAAAACCCCAAAGGCTGTTGCCATGTCGGTCATCATTACTTCTCCGCCGCCCAAAGTTAACGACAAACCATATTGTGACGGATCCTTATATGTTGAAATTCCCATTGCCGAGACTGAGGCAATAAATGTTTCCAAACCATTAAGTTTTAAAACTTTAACTGCCGGAATATTTAATGAATTAGCCAAAGAATTTCTTAATGACTGAATTCCATGATAGGCACCTCCATAATTTGTCGGACAATATGGCTTTTGATTGGCCACCGCAAAACAAGTTGGATTATCATCGAATACCGATGCTGCCGTTACCTTGCCCATTTCAATTCCCACTGCATAATTCAACGGTTTAATTGATGATCCTGGTTGGCGTAAAGCTGTGGTGACATTATATTTTCCGTCGATATCATTTGAAAAATAGTCTTTTGATCCCACCATTGCTAAAATCTGACCAGATTTTGGTTCAGTAATCAACATCGCACCATTACTTACCTTCATTTTAGCTAACTTAGCAGTTTCTGAAGCCACAATTTCTTCGGCTTGTTTTTGAATTCCCAAATCCAAACTAGTGGTAACTTTTAAACCACCTTCGTTAACTCTTTTTAGCCCATATTTCTCTACCAATCTTTCCTTAACATAAAACACAAAATGGGGTGCTTCAATATTTGTTTTACTTAAGTAATAGTTCAAAGGTTCACTAACAGCCTTTTGATAAACTTCCTCCGAAATATAATTTAGTTCTCTCATTCTTTTTAACACCATTTCTTGTCTTTTTTTAGCTGCCTCTGGGTGGGCAAAAGGGGAATATCGTGTCGGCGATCCTGGCAATCCGGCCAAAAGTGCTGATTCTGCCAGCGTTAAATCTTTCACTTCTTTATTAAAAATGCCCTTAGCGGCTGCTTTCACTCCCCACATTGTTCCTCCATAAGGTGTCTGATTAAAATACATTTCAAAAATTTGGTCTTTGGAATAAAGCACTTCAGTCGCAATTGTTAGTACGGCTTCTTTAATTTTTCGAGTCCAAGTTCTTTCAGGAGACAATAATGCATTTTTAACCAGTTGTTGGGTCAAAGTAGAACCACCTTGTAATCTTTTCTCAATTACTGTTCGATACAAACCTCTTAGAATTCCCTTAAAATCAAAACCAATATGTTTGTAAAAATTAGAGTCTTCAATTGCCAAAGTTGCCTTTTTTAAATCATCAGGAATTTCGTTTAAAGACGACACTATTCTTCTTTTTTCTGAGTAAAATTCATACAATAATTTTCCGTTGCGGTCATATACTTGCGAGGCTTCGGGATATTCATCTAAAGATAATTTTTTCGGGTTTGGTAAATCTTTTAATAACAACCACAAAACAATTGTTGCCACCAAAATCAAGGCACCTAGAATCAGCCACCCCGTTTTAGTTTTCCCACGCGCTTTTCTTTGAAATTTGTTTATTATTCCAATCATTAATTAGTTTGATAAATAAATCAGCTTCTTTGCATTCAGACAAGTTCTTCCCAAATGCTTCTTTATAAACCAAACCAGCAATATACAATTGTTTTTTTAATAAACGGATTTCCCCGTTATCCTTGTTTGATTTAGAAGTTAGTTGATCCGCATATTCTAATTTATTTATAGCTCTGATACCAGTCTCAATTGCTAGTTTCTCTTTCTTTTGTTGATACATTTTCATTGCCTCCATCATTCTTCGATCGGCAATTAACAGGCTTATTCTGGGTTTGTCTGCCTCGCTAGTAAAGTAAAGCCATAATTCATCTTTAATTAGTTTCAATGGGTATTGCCAAAAATTAGGCAAAATAGTTACCTGTGGTAACTTGTATTGACCAGTAACTCCCTCAATACAGTACTCGTAATTTATACTTCTTATTTTTCTTTCATTTTCAATCAGCGAATACTTCTCGGCCATCATTTTGGCTACTGATAAAAACATAATCATCCCTCCAATCACCATCACCAAAAATCTCCATCCCAATCCAAAAATCAAGTTATTTTTCAATTTAAACGGCACACTTTAATTATACAGTTATGGGTGAAAAAAAGCTTGATGTAAACTCACTAATTCTTTAGATTTTGTTGGTAACATATAAACAAATTGGGCCAAAAAACAGCCAAAATTTACCAAGTCAAATCGATTCTTTGTCTTCTCAAATTTTGTTTTTTTAATTAATCTTTGGTAGCCATTAGTCACAATTTTATTAGCCCATAAATTATCTTTAAGCATTTTTTGATAGTAACTATTTTTATCAACTAGCACTTTTACCATTATTAAATCCAAGCCGTTTCTGATGTTTTGTTTTGTTTGGGGTATTTCTAAGTAGCTTTCTTCCAACCATAAGTTAAAACAATAATCATCTTTAATTTCTTTTTTATTTTTTCGACGATGATTAATTTTATTTCTCATTAACCACCATTTTAATTTTAGCCTGGTTTTCCATAAACAATTATTTTTGGTTACTATCATTAAATCAATATCATCATTCTTGTCAGGATGTTCTGATGCCACCGAACCAGTAATTCCAATCATCACTATCTCGTTAAAGTGTTTCAATTCATTTGCTAATTCCCTGGCTTTTTCCAGTTTATCTAAAAAATATTTATTCTCTATTTTCTCTAGTCGATTTACTTTATCAATTTCCTGATCGTTAAAATATTTTTCCCCAATCATTTTATATTTCAACTCCTCACGGCTTATTTCAAAACTATTTTGTCTAAAGTAGTTTAGTGTCTTTTGATATTGTTTTCTAATTATTTCCACCTATTAAGTATACCCGTTGGTATAATAAAAACATCGGAAATGACATCTAAAGATTCTAAACTATATCGTCTTTTTGAAATGATTCCAGGTATTCTTGCCTGGTTTACTATCAGTTTTCCCATTTGGGGAGCTTTTTTAGTACCTCGTTTTGTGGCCTATTTTGTCATCGCTTTTTTAGTCTATTGGCTCTATCAGTCCTTTAAATCCTCAATTCTTGCTGTTATTGGTTATCAAAAAATTCAGACTTCTCTAAAAACCAATTGGCAAGAGAAACTAGCCGCTGATTTTAAACCAAATTGGCTCAACCCAAAAGATATCCATCATGTCATCATTATTTCTTCTTATAAAGAACCCATCGATGTTATCGAAATGGCCTTTACCAGTCTTAGTAATCAAGTTGATATCGACAAAAAACATCTTCATTTGGTTTTGGGACAAGAAGCTCGAGCTGGTCAAGAAAACAATCAAAAAACCATCGATTATTTTCAAGCCAAATACCAACATATTTTTGGTAGTCTAACTTTTACCGAGCATCCAGCCGGTCTTCCCGGAGAAACTGCTGGTAAACATAGTAACGAAGCCTTTGCCGCCAAGTATTTCAAATCGAAATATATTAATAGTAAAAAATTTGACATTCGTAATTTAACCTTAACTAGTTGCGACGTTGATACTATCTTTAACCCTAAATATTTTTCTGGTCTCACTTATCAGTTTTCTAAAAATCCCGATCGTTACTATCGTTTTTGGCAATCACCAATTTTTTGGCACCACAATATCAATAGTGTTCCCGCTCCAATTAGAATTATTGGCACTGCCGGTAATGTCATTCATATTAGTAATATTCAAGAACCCGATGGCTTATTCTTTAATTATTCTTGCTATTCTAGTTCCTATCAATTAATCGATTCAGTTGGTTATTGGGATGGTGATGTTATCCCAGAAGATTGGCATATATTTTTACAAACATTTTTTGGTTCTGGCGGTAGAACCATGGTTGAACCCATCTTTTTACCGACTATCGTTGATGCTCCGGATGGTAAAAATTATTTTGATGCTCTTAAAAATCGCTATCAACAATGCGTCCGCCATGCTTGGGGCGCCACCGACATTCCCTATGCTATTAGCCAAGCTATCAATCATCCCGAAATCCCACTTGTCCGACGTGTCCTTCGTGTTTATAAGTTGATCCAAACTCATTTTATTTGGTCGAGCAATTGGTTCATTTTAACTCTGGGAACTTCGCTTCCAGTTATTCTCAACCCTCAATTTTTCCAAACCACTATTGGTTTTAATTTACCAAGAATTTCCAACATTATTCTTACTATTTGTCTTCTCCCTTTATTTGTTTTGATTGTTCTCGATTGGAAACTTCGCCCGGCTTCTCAGAAAAAAGGTTTAGGCAATATCCTTCGAAATATTTTGCAATGGCCTCTTATGCCTATTGCTACTTTAGCATTATCAGTTCTCCCCGGGCTTCAATCTCATACTCGGTTAATGCTTGGCAAAGGTCTAGATTATAAAACCACTCAAAAGAAGGCAGTATGAGCTACAATTATTTATGGTTAGTTTAATCAAAAAGCATCGTTTTTTTGTTTTACTCTCTGTTTTATTCATTCTCCTTCGGCTTCCTTCCCTTTTTGAACCTTATTGGTATGGAGACGAGGGGATTTACTTAACCCTTGGTCAGGCTATCAATCATGGAGTCGTTTTGTTTCGTCAAATCCACGACAACAAACCACCATCTCTCTATTATTTAGCCGCTTTTGCTCAAACTGTTTTTGGATTTCGGCTACTTCTTTCCCTGTTCATGATCCCCTCAATTTATTTCTTTTATAAAATTTCCAAAGAATTTTTATCCATCAAATCATCCCAAATCGCTACCTTAATATTTTTAATTCTAACTTCAACCCCTCTTTTTGAAGGCAATATCGCCAACGCCGAAATATTTATGATTTTCCCCACTCTATTGGGAGTTTATTTATATTTAGTTAAGAAGTCTTATTTATACACCGGGCTTCTTTTAGGTTTAGCTTTTACCATCAAGGTTCCAGTAGCTGTTGAATTATTATTTTTAGTCATCTGGGTCTTCTTTATTCAAAAACCGTTCAAAATTTTGCCTCCTCTTAAACTCGGAATCGGTTTTACTATCCCCATTGTTCTTTGGTCAATTTATTTTATTTTTCAAAATGCTTTTTCAGAATTTTTATTTGCCTCACTGCTCCAAAACTTTGGATATCTTTCCTCATGGTCAACTGGTAGCCATTCCGGTTCCGCCACTCAGGGTGGTTTAGTAACTAGATTAATCTTTTTATTGATCTATTGGCTAGTTGTTTATCTACTCTATCGTAAAAAAATTCTTAATCAAAAAATTACCTTTGTTCTTGGTTGGTTTGCCGCTACTGTCTTTGGAGCTTTGCTTTCAAGCCGACCATACCCTCATTATTTAATTCAACTCCTACCTCCACTTTCATTACTTTTAGTTCAAATAAATTTGCCAATTATTATCACTATTTTAGTCACCATCTTTTTAATCATCTTTAAATATAAATTTTATTTTTATCCAGTCTTTGGTTATTATCAAAACTTCTATCAATACGCTCTTCATCAAAAATCTCAAAACGATTATCGTCGTTTTTTTGGTTGGGGAGTTAATGATGTTTATCAGATTGCCGAGTTTATTAAAACCAACTCCACTTCTTCCGATCGAATTTTTATCTGGGGCGATGAACCCTATATTTATCCGCTTTCCAATCGTCTTCCGGTTTCCAAATATACCGTCGCCTATCACGTTGCCGACTTCAATCAATATCGTCAAACTTTTGAATCCATCAAAACCAGTTTACCAAAGTTCATTGTTTATTATTCTCAACCCAACCGACCTTTTTCCGACCTAGATCAATTTATTGCCAAGTTCTATCATCTTCGGCAAACTGTCGGTCAAGGGTTAATCTACGAAATCAATCAATGAAATCTATTCTCAAACCAATCAGCCTTTTGGGTCAGTTTTGGCATGACCAACTTAATGCTCGATTACTTCGTTGGAATCTAGTTTTTATCGTTATTCAAATCGCTTTATTAATTATTTATTACCCTCAATTACCCCCAGTAATTCCTATGTTTTTTTCCCAACCATGGGGGCAAATGCAACTAGGTTCTTATTCTAATCTTTTCTATTTCCCGGTTGTTTCCATCATCATCCTACTAGTTAATAATCTTCTTTCGGCGGTTTATCTTGGATCATCTTTATTATTTTCTCGTCTTCTAGTTATGTCATCTATTCTTTTTGCTTTTCTCTCACTTTACTCATTATTTCAAATTATTATTCTGGCTCTTTAATGCCCACACTTATTCTTTCAGTTATCGTTAGTTTTCTTCTTTCTTTTGTCCTTACTCCTTTAGTTAGAAATTTTTTTATTTCTCGAGGTTGGGTAGAAGATCCAGTTTTAAAACAGCAAAAAACTGGCAATGCGACAGCCACTAAAACCGTACCTCGTGGTGGTGGAATTGCTGTTTTTGTTTCACTAGTTTTAACTACTTTATTTTTTTCTCCTCTCAATCATCAATTAATTTTTATATTTATTGCCGCACTTTTTAACCTTATTATTGGCATTTGGGATGACATCAAAGACATCAGTCCAAAAATTCGTTTAGTCACTAACTTTCTTTCAGCACTTATTATTGTTGCTTCGGGAGTTTCAATTACTTTTTTAACCAACCCCTTTGGTGGAATTATTGAATTTTCTTCTTATCAAATAATTTCTGTTGTGCTCACTATTTTTTGGATTATTTGGTGCATGAATATTACTGGTTGGTCAGCTGGTATCGAAGGCCAGCTTCCCGGTTATGTGGCTGTTTCAGCCTTTATTATTGGTATTCTTGGGCTTCGTTTTGTCAACGATCCCAACCAGCTCCCTTTGATTATTCTTTCCGGAGCACTTTCAGGTGCCTATTTGGGTTTTTTGCCTTTCAATTTTTATCACCAAAGCATCCAGCCTGGTTATAGTGGTAAAAGCTTGGCTGGTTTTATGCTCGCCGTTTTATCTTTACTCTCTGGTGCCAAATTAGCCACTTTGTTTATTCTCTTAGGTATTCCCATGCTCGATGCCATTTTTGCCATTATCAGAAGGCTAATTAATCATCAACCAATTTATCTAGGAGACAACTTCCATCTTCACCACCAACTACTTAAAAATGGTTGGTCCCGGCCTCAAATCGCTGTTTTTTATTGGTCAGTTACTTTAATCTTTGGGCTTATCTCTCTCTTTTTAAATAGTCAACAAAAAATCTATGCCATTATTGCTCTGGTCTTGCTTTTTGTTGGTTTTATTCTGAAATATTATCGACGTATTTAGCCGAAACCCAGCCAATCTTTTCTCCATCCAAAGTTATTTTGTACCACTCATCTCTGGTTTCTAAAATTTGATATTCTTCACCGGGTTTAACTCTTCCGATTTCGCTCCCGTTACTATCTGGCGTCGATCGCACTCTTAGCCATCCAGTCTCAGTTTGTTTAATTTTAATTTTATTAATTATTGGTTTTTCCACTACTTTTTCAACCTCTTCTACTTCTGTTTCTTTAACTAAGTCGGCGGTAATCACCGATTGATATCCAGGTATTCCTTTTCCGAATACCGTAATTTTCTTATACATCGGAAACGAAATAATTATTTGTTTATCACCTTCGCCAATATCATCAATCATCAGTGGTGTCATTCCTTTCATTTCCCCGTCAATCGACACTGACGCTCGGTCGGGATTGCTAACCACAATCAACCCTGATTTTTTATTGTCTCCGTTTTTTTCTAAATTCAAAACATAGCCACCACTGTCATTATTGTTTTTATTCAAATCTCTTTCCACTACCGTATTAGTTCCATTTATCAGCTTAATTTCTCCTTTCCACTCCATTCCTTCAGCCTGAAGTTTTACACTAATTTTCCCTGGCTTTAGATTATTGTTTCGATAAGGAGTAATTCCGGCTTCTTTATTATCTATAAACACTTTAGCTGTTGGATAGCTTAATAGCTCTACCCCCGCTTTCTCCGGCAGTAGACTACACCCAGACAACAAGAAACTGGTCAAAACAATCAATCCAAATTTTTTTACGGCCATATTCAAGTATACTAAAGCCATGAAGTCATTGTTTCTAGCAATTCTCACTTTCCTCGGAGTAAGTACTACTCAGCCTCTGGTTTCGATTAATACTCCTCTTCGAACCCCTACTCCCACTCCCACCCCAACAGTAACTCTCGGTTTAGTTGGCGATCTTGGTCTTGGCCGTCACATCACTTCTACTGCCAGATCGAAAAATGATTTTTCCTGGAGTTTTCAAAAAATCTCACCTTGGCTTTTAGCCAACGATTTTAATTTGGCCAATCTCGAAAGTCCAATTATTAAAGATTGCCCCCTAGGGGTTACTGGCACTTTTACTTTTTGTGGTGATGATCGATTTTTGCCCTACCTTCAGCAACATAAATTGGTTCTCAATTTAAATAATAATCACATTTTAAATTACGGCCCTTCTGGTCTTTCTCAAACAAAAAATTATCTCCAAACCGATTATTTTTTTGACAATTTTTATACTAAAACTATCAATGGTATTAACTTTGGCTTTTTAGGCTACGATTTTATTACCTATCCTCAAACCGATATTGCCACTATTCTTTCTCAAGTTAAAAAATACGATTCAGATGTAGATTGGCTAATAATTTCAATTCATTGGGGAAATGAATACTTACCTGAACCTGAAAAATGGCGCCAAAATCTTGCTCGTCAATTAGTTGATGCTGGTGCTGATATTATTCATGGCCATCATCCCCATGTTTGGCAAAAAACAGAAGTTTATCTTGATAAACCGATCTTTTATTCTTTTGGTAATTTTATTTTCGACCAATCATGGTCTTACGAAACTTCTCACACCAAAATTGCCAAATTAACCCTATCAAAAGACAAATTGATTTCTCAAGAACTATTCCCTGTCGAAATTAAATTTAATTCTCAGCCCGCTTTAATGCCTTAAGTACTTCTTCTGGATTTTTTACCAATCTAATCACTTTTTTCTCCATATCTTCATAATTCATCCCCAAAGTTAAATCATCGACCACTTTTTTCCATTGTTCTCCTACAAACACCAATGGTTCATATTGTTTATATTCAAACTTGGCTTGTTCCCAAACCATGCCCACTTCCGACAAAGTACCCACTCCACCGTTAAAAATTACAAACGCATCTGCAATTTCAATTAGCTTATTTAGTCTTTCTGGATAATTATTGGTCACAATTTTTTCATCTGCCAAATCATAATTTTCTTTATCAATTCCTTCATAATTTTCTGGTTGTTTGCTCGGATCTAAAACCACTATTTCAACTTTTCCACCTCCTTGTTTAGCCCCAATGGTCGCCGCTTTCATAATTCCTGGGCCCCCACCATTAACAATAATATAATTATTTTCAGCCAACAACTTAGCCGTCTCTACCGCTAAATTATATTGTTCATCTTTATTGGTCAATTCAGCGTCACCAAAAAACGCCACCCTTTTTATTATTTTATTAGTCGTCATAATTTTTAAAACTCTTTAATTTTTCTTCAAAACTAGTTGAGTAATAACCCAAAGGCAATAATTCATCTAAAGACTTTATTAAATATTCTCCATTGGTTTTTGCCGAGATTATTTCTATTTTTTGTTGGCTACTTTGTTGAAACTGACAAATTAATTGCAAACAACTTCCGCAAGGAAATTCGTACCTTTTTTCATCAATTACTAAAACCGCTTTAATATCATAATTACCATGGGCCAAGGCATGATGAAGAGCCACCATTTCAGCACAACTTCCTAAACTAGAAATTACTCCGTCCATGTTGCACCCACCAAAAATCTCTCCTTTGGCTGTTAGCACTGCCGCTCCAAATCGATGACTAGATTTAAAAATATAGGCAAACTTTTCAGTTTTGTTTGCCACTTCAATCATTTTCTCAATTTCTTCTTTAGAAATCATAGATTTTAAAAAAACTTCTTCCTGAATAAATAAAATCTACTCCAGCTTTTTTTAATTTTTCTAAATTATTTTCATTTACTCCGCCATCAACCGCCAGTGTTTTTCCCATTCTTTTAGCCACCTCAATATTTTTAAACACTTTTTCATCGAGTTCATAATTTTCAAAACCTAATTTTCTACCCATTAGTAAAATTATGTCGGTTTCTTTAGGAATCCGATCAATCTCGGTGTCAATATCAAAAGCCAATCCTGCTTCCATTCCTTCATCTTTTAATTTACTTACAAAATCTTCTCGGTTAGTCATCATTTCCACCTGGCCAATTACTCGGCTCGCCCCCACAAAAATACATTTCTCCAACCATTTAATTGGTTCTTTAACCATCAAATGAATGTCCCACAACACTTCTTTGTTGGGGGAGTATTTCGACAATCTTTCCAAATCAAAAGTTTTTCCAAAACACAAATTTCCATCAGTTACATCAATTTGAATCCAAGTCGTTAAATCTTTAACACTCTCTAATCGTTCTTCGGCTTTTGGCCACTCTTTTTCTAATACTGTTGGAATAATTATCATAAAATCTACTTCGACACTAATATACCATTTTCAATCAGCCTACACGAATAGCCATATTCATTGTCATACCAAGCACCAATTGAAACCAGGTCATCATCCAACACCTTGGTCATTCGGCTATCAATTACACACGAAGCATTATTACCGATAATATCGCTACTTACTAATGGTTCATAAGAAACTTTTAATCTTCCTACTAATTCCGGAGACACACTAGCTTCTTCAAAAATCGAGTTGATTTCTTCAATGGTTGTTTTTCGAACCATTTTAAAAGTTAAGTCAGAATATGATCCACAAATTACTGGCACCCGAATGGCTGTGCCCGCAAATCTACCCTTAGCTTCTGGGTAGCAGGCGATTACTGCTTCGGCCGCTCCAGTCGATGTGGGCACAATATTAACTCCAGCCGCTCTTGCTCGACGAGGATCTTTGCCAGAACCATCAACAATATTTTGATTAGTAGTGTAAGCATGGATAGTGGTTAACGTCCCTTGTTGAAAACCAATTTTCTCATCAATTAATTTCACAATTGGTGCTACACAATTTGTGGTGCATGAACCATTCGAAATTAAATTTTGATTTTTATAATCAGCATCGTTTACTCCTAAAATAAAAGTTGGAATTTTTGGATCTTTGGCTGGGGCCGAAATTACCACTTTTTTGGCTCCACCTTTTAAATGAGCGGCAGCTTTTTGATCGGTAAAGGCTCCGGTACATTCCAAAACCACCTCGGTATCGTAATCACCCCATTTAATTTGGCTTGGATCTGTTTGTCCCAAAAAGGGGATGATCATTTCTCCCACCACCAATCTGCCAATTTCTCCGGCCTTAACTGGGTCGATAAACTCAACTCTAAATGGTGTTCTTCCGTAAACAGAATCATATTTAAATTGCATTTGGTAGGCCTCCATTGGCAAATCGCCCTTGGTATTAATTGCCGCCACTTCCACCTGATATTTTTCCAACATAATTGCTCTTAAAACTACGCTTCCAATTCTGCCAAAACCATTTATCCCAATTCTTGTTTTATTGATCATA
>JAKQJL010000032.1 GCA_029561175.1 bacterium | reverse complement strand
TGAAGGTGAATGGGCGAGTGATCAGTGTGTGGTGGGAGTGGGAATTACTGGAGTGGAAGGGGTACCAAAATATAAATCAGATGAGAATATTTTTTACTTAAGAGTGAAAGATAATGCTGGAAATACAGCGGTTAGTTATCAGACTGCGGTTTATAAACATTCGGGAAGTGCCCCGAGTGCACCACGAAACGTAAGAGTAAGTTACCCAAGTAGTAGTAATCAAAATACCGAAAATGATTTTGCTTTTGCCTGGGATACTCCAGAAAGTTATTTGGGGAATCCAAGCAATATGGTTTACTACTATTCGATTAATGAAGAGCCGACCCCGAGTAATGTAACTAGGGTGGGGACTGATGTAAGATTTTTAAGCCGAGGCCAATATGCAACTAGAAAAGGAGTAAATACTTTATATGTAGTAGTGTCGGATGAGGCGGGAAATATAAAAATAACTAATGGTAAATATGATAATTATGGATCGGTTGATTTTGAGGCGGTAACTTCGGCTCCGGGGGTACCAAGAAATATTGATATTTCTGATGTGTCGATTAAAGAAACTTCAAGCTGGCGATTGGCGTTGTCTTGGGATGCACCAGAAGCGAGTGGATCGGGAATTGCGAATTATAAAGTGTATCGATCGACGACGGGAACCAATTGTAGTAGCAGTATGGAAGATTTTGAATTGGTTAATCCGTCGATTAGTAAATCTTATGTTGATTCAGGTTTGGATCAGGTTAAATATTATTATTGTGTGAAGTCGTGTGATTCGACTAATGAGTGTAGTGCTCCAAGCGAAACTGTCTTTTTCTTACCAGACGGAAGATGGCGAGTAGCACCATCGATAGCCGCAGAACCAACAGTAGTAGTAAAAACAAAAACAGCGATAGTTAGCTGGTCAACAACTAGAAAAGCAAATTCGTTTGTAAAATATGGAAAAGGGTCAGGTAGTTATGGAGATGAGGTTGGTAATTCTGATCAGGTAAGTGCGCATACGATTTCACTAACAGGATTAGATCCGGGAACCACTTATTATTATCAGGCATCATGGACGGATGAAGATGGTAATACTGGCTCATCGACGGAATACAGTTTTACGACCAATCCGGCACCATTCGTCTCGGCAGTAAAAGTGTCTGATGTAGGATTGTATTCAGCGTATATTAATTTTAAATTGGCAAATGCGACTAAAGCCCGAGTGGAATATGGAACAACTACTGCCTATGGTGGGGTTAATGAGTTAACAACTTCAACGACGGAGTCAACTTACATGGTTAAGGTTGATAATTTAACTGAAGGAACAGTTTATCAGATTAGAATTTCGGCTGAGGATGAGGAAGGTAATATTTTTAGATCTGATAATTATGAATTTGAAACGTTACCGGTACCAAAAGTTGAGGGAGAAAAGATTCAACAAGTAAAAGGTGCAGCAACTGCTACTGTAAGAGTGGTGTGGAAGTCTAATACCGGAATATCGTCGATTATTAGTTATTATCCAAAAAATAATCCAGAAAAAGTAAAAGATTCGATTCAATTAACTTTGGCTAAAACTCATCAAATGATTATTAATGGTTTGAATGACGATACAGATTATGTGTTTGTGATTAAAGGTAAGGATGTGGGAGGTAATGAAGCAAAATCGAGTATTGTTAATTTTAAAACTTCGAACGATTTGAGGCCACCGTTGATTGATCAATTAAAAGTAGAATCAATGGTAACTGGGGTGGGTGATCAAGCCAAAGCCCAAATTGTGATTAATTGGAAAACTGATGAGCCAGCTACCGGTCAGGTTGAATATGGAGAGGGTACGGGAAATGACTATCCTTACAAAACTCAGGAGAATGGAGCCTTGGTTTCTGATCATATTATTAATATTCCTGATTTGAAACCAGGAACGGTATATCATGTTAGAGTAGTAACCAAAGATGGAGTGGGCAACAAAGCCGAATCGTTTGATAGTGTGGTGGTAACACCAAAGGCAACTAAGTCGGCACTTGATTTGGTAATGGGCAGTTTGAGTAAGAGTTTTGGATTCTTTAATGGTTTAGGTAATATAGTATCATCACCATGAAAGCCGGAGACACTTTAATAAAAGTAGAAAATATTCATAAGACCTTTAAGGTTGGTCAACAAGATATCGAAATTTTAAAAGGAATTGATTTGTCGATAAAAATGAGTGATTTTGCCATAATTTTGGGACCTTCCGGTTGTGGAAAATCAACTTTGTTGCATAGTATTTTAGGATTGGAAAGACCAACAGAGGGGAAGGTAATTATTGAGGGTAATGATATGTACTCGATGACTGATGATGACATTGTTCGTTATCGAAAAGGAAAGGTAGGGATTGTGTTTCAGCAACCAATCTGGATAAAGTCTTTGAATGTAATTGAAAATGTGTGTGTGCCATCTAGGTTAATTGGATTAACGCTGGAAGAGGCAGAAGCCAAAGCGATGGAAAAACTAAAGATAGTAGGTTTGGAACAATGGATTCATCATCATCCATCAGAGTTATCATCAGGACAACAACAGAGAGTTAGTTTGGCTAGGGCTTTAACACTTGATCCGTTGATGATTGTGGCTGATGAACCAACTGGAAATTTGGATACTGTTTCTGGAGATGAATTGATGGATTATTTACAAAGATTATGTAAAGAGAGAAGTATGACTGTAATTATGGTAACTCACGATTTGGAGTATTTGCGCTATGCAACGGCGTTGTTCCATATTATTGATGGAAAATTAGTGGAAACTTATGACAATGAAGGTGCTAAGAAAATGGCAGCTTCGGCAAAAACTAAGAAAGGTGATCGAACTAAGGTTAATGTTAGAGACGGAAATTTCCTAAAGGAAACCGACTATGCAACGAATAAAAAACATTCCTAAATTATTTTTAAGTTTTATTGAGACGACTAAAGCATACACGATATTTTTAGTGTTGCTATTACTAGTAGGAGTTAAATCAATTATCAGGCTATTGGCGAAGTTTAAAATACCAGTTGATCCAATAACTAATTGGTTTAGTAAGCTAATGTTGAAGATTGATGGGAAAAGGGATGGTGATGTGGCCAGAGTGTATTTAATTGAATTAGCCTTAAGAAATTTAAAAGCTAAAAGAACCAGAGCAATAGTAACAATTGGAGGTGTGGCGGTGGGAGTGTCAGCAATCGTGTTTTTGGTTTCTTTGGGGTATGGGTTAGAAAGATTGGTAATTTCTCGGGTAGCCAGGTTGGATGAACTTAAAATGATTGATATTGGAGTAGGAGTGGCCACTCAAGTAAAAATGGACGATGAAATGATCAACAAAATAAAAGAAATTAAAGGGGTGAGCGAAGTGATTCCGGTGGTGTCAACGGTGTCGAAAATTAATTTTAATAATTCAATTACTGATTTAATGGCTTTAGGAGTAGACGAAAGATACTTGAAAGCATTGGGAGTAAAAATTGTAGCAGGGGAAGAGTTTAAAAATAAAAATAGTACTTCACTAAAAATTGAAGGAACTGAAGGGCAAGTGGCTGGGGCAGAAATTGAAACAGTAGAAACAAAAGAAGGTGAAAAAGTGTCGTCTGGGGTAGTAAGGCTAAATATTTTGCCTGAGGAAAGAGTGGCAATTAGAAAAGATTGTAATATGGAAAGTGATTTGTTAGGTTTTGGGGTGAGAATTGAGGGTGGGTTGATTGGTGAAGAGGTTTGGGGAGAGAAGTATTTTATTAAAGGGAGTAATAAAACAATTATCGATGTGAATGGAAGAGAAATGTCGAAATGGATTAGAGTAAAGGCGCCTTTGTGGAATAAAAATGGTGATGATTTTTATCCAATTGTTGAAGATAATATTCAGAAGTGGGCGATTGGTTGTGTTAA
Source organism: bacterium (assembly GCA_029561175.1). GTDB lineage: Bacteria > Patescibacteriota > Microgenomatia > UBA12405 > UBA12405 > JAKQJL01. The sequence goes on along the minus strand of JAKQJL010000032.1, from coordinate 22,616 downwards.
AGCAACAGAGGTGAAATTAATAGCGGAAGATTTAAGCCAGTATCAGAGCTTAGATGATTATTTAAATGGAGAAGCAGAATTAATGGGCGAAGTGTTGGGAGAAACTACTGAGGCAAGTGCGGCGGCCGAGGCGACGCCGGCAGCAGAGTTGTTTGAAACAGTGGTGGCGACTGATTCTTCAGGGGTTGAATGGATTGAACTGAAGAAAACAGATGTAGCTTTAGAAGATAAAAAAATTGAATATCAACAAAACCCAGTGGCGGAAGCATTTATTAGTAGCGGTATGTTGCAATTGTGGGGGTTAACTAAAGATAAAGCGGTGGGACAAGTGTTTAAAGTGACCCAAATAATTCCAGATGGTTTGATTCCAGGGATTAGTGGAAAAATTATGTCGGAAGAAAAGGACTATAAAGTGACGGGAGTAGTTGATGATGATACTTCGAGTTATTTTTACTACCAAATTAATGATGCCAGATTGCTGGGAGTAAAGAATTATTCGCAATTAAAGTTGTTGGCTGATAATAAAATTGAAGTTCCAGAGATTAGAAAACAAATAGAAACTATGGGGTTGAGAACCTCGAGCACTTTAGATACGGTAGCTCAAATAGAAAAATTATTTGGAACGATTAGATTATTATTGGGATTTTTAGGAATGATTGCTTTAGCGGTGGCGGCTTTGGGAATGTTTAATACCATGACCGTGTCGCTTTTGGAGAGAACTCGAGAAGTGGGAGTAATGAAGGCTATGGGAATGTTGTCGGATGATGTGAAAGAACTATTTTTAGCGGAATCAATGATTATGGGCGTTGGGGGTGGATTGTTTGGAGTGTTGTTGGGGTGGTTGTTTGGAGCAATATTGTCTTTGGTTTTAACTTCAATTTCAGTGGTTAAAGGCCAGGGGATGATTAGTGTTTCTTATGTACCTTGGTTTTTAGTGGTGTTTATTATGTTGGTGTCGGTTATTGTGGGAATGTTAACTGGGTGGTATCCGAGTAAACGTGCCAGAAGTATTTCAGCACTTAATGCGTTAAGGTATGAATAATAGTTAATTTTCGTGCTAGAATTGACCATGAATTTTGTGGAAGTAGAAAAAAAGTGGCAAAAATATTGGGATGAAAATCGGGAGTTGTATTTAGCAAAAGAAGGTTCAACAAAAGAAAAAAAATATATTTTAGTGGAATTCCCTTATCCAAGCGGATCAGGATTGCATGTTGGTCATGCGTTTTCGTTTACGGGTGGAGATGTCTATGCCAGATTTGAACGAATGAAGGGTTATGAGGTGATTTTTCCAATGGGGTGGGATGCTTTTGGTTTACCTACTGAAAATTATGCAATCAAAACTAAACAAAAACCTCAAAAAGTAACCAAGGATAATACTGATAAGTTTCGTGATCAGATGAAAAGGCTGGCTTTTTCGTTTGATTGGAGTCGAGAAGTTAATACGTCGATTCCCGAGTATTACAAATGGACGCAATGGATTTTTATAAAATTATTTGAAAATGGTTTGGCTGAAAAACAGGAAATGCCAATTAATTGGTGTCCTTCGTGTAAAATTGGATTGGCCAATGAGGAAGTGGTTGATGGGAAATGTGAGAGGTGCGGAGCTGAGGTGTCAAAAAGAACTATCAGCCAATGGGTGGTAAAAATAACTAAGTATGCCGATAAATTGATTGAAGGTTTGGAAAAAACTGATTTTATTGAAAAGGTGAAAATGTCACAGATTAATTGGATTGGAAGGTCGGAAGGAGCAAGAATTAAATTCCAAATATCAAATGACAATTTCCAAACAATTTCCAACTCACAAATTACAAAAGAATTGGAGGTGTTTACTACCAGGCCAGATACAATTTATGGGGCGACGTTTATGGTGATTTCCCCAGAACACCCATTATCCTTAGAATTAGGAACAAATAATGAGGCAATAAAAAAGTATCAGCAAGAGGCTAGAAAAAAGAGTGATTTGGAAAGAACAGAATTAAACAAAGAAAAAACAGGGGTGTTTTCCGGGTTATATGCAATTAATTCAATTAATAATAAGAAAATTCCTATTTGGATTTCTGATTTTGTGTTGGCTAGTTATGGAACTGGAGCAATTATGTCGGTGCCAGCTCATGATGAACGAGATTGTGCTTTTGCTAAGAAGTTTGGGTTAGAGATTATTGAGGTGATAAACGAAGAAGGAAAATTAATTAACTCTTTTGAATTAAACGGATTAACAATTGAGGAAGCCAAACAAAAAATATTTTCCCTTGGAATAGGCGAAAAAACTTGTAATTATCATTTACGAGATTGGATATTTAGTAGACAGCATTATTGGGGTGAACCTATTCCCATGGTTTTTTGTAAGGAATGCGCCCGCCACGGCGGGCAGGGTTGGGTAACAGAGAAATTAGAGAATTTGCCAATTGTTTTGCCAGAGGTAGATGCCTATGAGCCAACAGATGATGGTAAAAGCCCATTGTCTAAAATTGAGAACTTTGTGAAATGCAAATGCCCTAAATGCGGAGGAGAAGCAACTAGAGAAACTGATACCATGCCGAACTGGGCAGGTTCAGACTGGTATTTTTTGAGATATTTAGATCCATCGAATGATACAGTTTTTTGTAGTCCAGAAAGAATTAAAAAGTGGATGCCGGTAGATGTTTATATTGGCGGAGATGAACACAACACTTTGCATTTGTTGTATTCTCGATTTATTTACAAATTTTTAGTAGATATTGGTGAGATACCAAAGGAAGTTGCGGAACCATATTATCGAAGAATGTCGCATGGAGTGATTTTGGGACCTGATAATCAACGAATGAGTAAATCTAGAGGTAATGTGATTGTCCCAGAAGTAGTTGCTGACAAATATGGAGTTGATGTGGTTCGGGCTTATTTAATGTTTATGGGTCCTTTTGAGGGGACAATGGCCTGGAACGAGAAGACTTTAATGGGAGTAAAAAGATTTTTAGATAGATTTGAGAGTTTATTAGATAATCAGATAACAAAAGGATATGCTAGCAGTAATGGAGCTGATGTGATAATAAATAAAACCATAGATAAGATGGAAAAAGAATATCGAAGTTTTGGATTTAATACCGCAATAGCAAAAATGATGGAGTGTATTAACGAAATAAATACTCAAAAATTAGAACTTTCTAAGGCAGAAATTGAAAAAATGCTATTAATGATGGCACCAGTTACTCCATATGTAGCCGAAGAGTGGTGGAATAAGGTTGGAAATAGTGGATCGATTCATCAACAAAGTTGGCCAGAGGTTGAAAAGAAGTTCTTGGTTGAAAAAGAAATTAAGATTCCAGTTGCGATTAATGGAAAGGTAAGATGCCAAATTGTGGTTGAAAACGAGGAAGGAATAATTGAAATAGCTAAAAAAGAAGCTTTAAAATGGATTGAGGGAAAGGAAGTTGTTAAAGAAATATATGTGCCGAATAGAATGGTTAATTTGGTAATTAAGTGAAACAGATAATTAGTGGTGAATTAAGTAATGGAATTAGATATGTTTTGGTTGATTTGCCATGGTTACATTCAATTTCAGTGAATATTGAAGCAGAGATAGGTGCGAGGTTTGAAAACAGTGAGGAAGAAGGATTGAGTCATTTTTTGGAGCATTTAGCTTTTAGAGGGACGAGAAAGAGAAAAGGAAGTGAAGAAATAAATCGGGAGCTGGATGAAAAAGGAGCTGAGTATAATGCTGAGACTTCACTAGAGACCACAGAGTACTACTTAACAACAGTTAGTGAGAATAAGGACTGGGCAGTAGAAATACTAAGTGACTTAGTTGGTGAACTAACGATTAAAAAAGAAGATTTTGAAAAAGAGAAGAAAGTTATTGAAGAGGAAATTGGAATGTATAACGATAATCCAATTATGGGAGTGAGTGGTGATTTTTATCGATGGGTTTATGGAAATAATCAAGGGTGTTGGGATGTGATTGGTAAAAAAGAGAAGATCAGAGAGTATCGAGTTGAGGATTTGGAAAAGTATCGTTTAAAAAGGATGAACAATAGGGGGATAGTGGTATCAATAGCAGGAAGCGGTATTTTAGGAATGGAAAAAACGATTGAGAAGTATTTGGGAAGATGGAATTTTAAAGGAGAAATGGCTAAAAGAGAGAATCTAGCACTAATAAGGGAAACAAAAAGATATCTAGAGGGAGATTATAATCAAGATCATTTGATTTGGTCGACTGAGGGAGTGGGAGTGAATGATCAGGACTATTTGATTTATCAATTATTTGAAATAATCTTGGCGGGAAATAGTTCTTCGTGGGTTTACGATGAGATTAGAGAAAAAAGAGGATTAAGCTACTACGTAAATTTGGTGGGGGAGAACTTAGCTGATTCTGGTTTATTGGCAATCCAAAGTGGAGTGAAAAAAGGAAGAGCTGAAGAAGTACTTGAATTAATTGATGAGACTATTAAGAGAAAATCAAAGGTGATTGGTAATGAGGAAATCGAGAAAGCAAAAAAATATTTAATCGGTAAGATACAGTTGCAGATAGATAAGACCAGTTATTGGAGTAGTTATTTGGCAAACAAGCTATTAATTGAGGGTAAGGTGGGTGACCTTGATGGAGAGATAGAAATGGTAAGGAAAATTGACAACAACCAGGTGATTGAATGGGTAAAAGACTATGTGATCAAGGCTAAAGTAAAGAGTTTAGTAAAGGGTTAAAATAGCAAAGAGTAGTTGTTTTTGCTAAAGAAATCATATTATTTAAATTAGCGGAGAGTTCTAACAAATATTGACAGTTGTAATTAAGATTACTGAGGTGAATAGCCTAAAATAATAGCTTTTTAAGCTTTTTTAAAAGCAAATTAATTGATGGATAATGATATAGATAAAAGGCTGGTTTTAGGTTCTAAGTTTAAGTCAGTTTGATTTTGTGAAAACAAGACGAGTTTGATAGAAATGCGGTATAAAATAAGTGTTTTTGAAAGAAAATGCGGTGAATATGTATATAAAAGTATTTAAATGATATACATTTATAGTTAAAATTATGAAATACAATGCGGAGAAAAGAACAGTATTTTTAGAAATAAAAAAGATGAAATATTAGCGGAGAAAATGCGGATGTAGGCTAAATAATAGCGGAGAAAAAATAAAAATGAGAATAAAAACTGCGGAATATGTGTTCCCACCAGGAATCGGACCTGGATTTACCCCTTAGGGGGGGGTCGTTCTATCCATTGAACTATGGAAACCAAATTTATTTTTAATTTTTAATTTGAAATTTTTAATAAAACAAATATTAAAAAAACAAAAAAAATTAAAAAGTCAGAGACGAGGGAGTCGAACCCACAACCTCACGATCCCGAACCGTGCGCTCTACCAATTGAGCTAGTCCCTGTAGATTGGTGGTGAGACTATTATAATTGAAAAATTGAAGAAAAGAATGAATGATACAGAAAGTAATAATAAGAATAAAAAAGCTATAGATAACTAGGATTTAATAGATCATTATTAGCAAAAATAGTGTTTGATTAGTAAAAGAAATTGAAAAGAGATATTAATGGAAGAATAAGCAAATAGAGTAAAAAATAATTGTTATAGGTAACTGATATGAGTTTACTATTGACGAAGAGAGGAATTAGTTTTAGACTGAATTCATGAATAAAGAGTTTAATCAAAATACCAGAACATTGATTGTTAGTTTCGTGTTCGCCATTATGGCTTTAATACCTTTAAGATTTATTGAAGCCGGACAAGAATTTTCAAATGCAGCAGTTTTAGGAGATTCGATTATTAATACTAGTGTAGAAATTAAAGAAGAAAGCGAATTAGAGGCACCATATAATGAGATTGAGAGTGGTACTTACGTTAGTGATGATTGTGTTAGCAATGTTGATGGTCAAACAATAATCGATCAATTAACGAAAAAAATTGAAAGTACTAAACTAAGCTACGATGAAATTGAAGGTGTTATCGGAGAAATTAAAGAAATAAACTCTCGGATTTGTAAATAAAGAATTCTATTTAAGACTGATTGAATAGAGGTTTTGACTGGCTCCAGGATATGCTTCGGTGAGAGTGATAATTTTGCTACCATCTGCCCAAGGAGTGACTAAATCTTTTTTGAAATTACCAGAAAAAATAGTGGCTCGATTGGTGTGATCATAGTCACAAGCTTTAATAGAATTGTCTTCAACAAAGATAAGATTATTGCTGTTTGGTAGCCAGGATAGTTCGGAGATAGATTGCTGATTACCAATTAGGTAATTAGTAAAGTCTTTTAAATCGTAAACATAATAGTTACCAGCAACAATGTTTCGATCTTGGTTTTGAGTTGATTGAGCTGGAGGAGGAGTAATGGCTGAAGGAAGTAGTAAACCAGATTTATTGGCCAGATAAAATACTTTGTCGTCAGCTTGGTTGAAAGAAATTAGTTTTGAAGAATCGGTAGCAACGTAATCTTTTAGGACCTCAGGAAGACGATCAAGATTTTTTTGAACAATTTCTTGATCTTGTTTTTGCCAATCAGAGTTAATTAAAGGTATTCGGGCGGTAACATCGAAAAGAGTATTGGAATTGACTGATGAATCGAGATTGATTAAGTAATTAGCATTGGAAAAGGTAGCTAAAATTTGACGTCCGTTTGGTGAAAATTTGAAAGAAGCTTTTGACCAATCAATATTAGAGGCATTAATTGCTAATTGTTTAGGTAGACTGCGAGACAAGGGGATTAATGGGTCGTTTAATCCGATGACAAATAGGCCATTGTCTTTAGAAGCTGATGCCGAGGCAACAGCAAAAACTAATTGTGATTTATCAGGAGAAGCGGTGGGATTAATTGCACCTGAGAGAGTAATGGGTAAGAGTTCGGGGACAGATCGAAAAAGATTAGCATTGGTTTGAAAAACAATTTCTTTTTTAACTTGATAAGTTTTTTGCCAGGGGATAAAACCATCTTTAACAATTTTGATTTGGTATTCTCCGGGAATAAGGCTTAAATTATCGTCGGTAGCGGTAACTAGGCGATCGTTAAGATAAACACTGGCACCTTTAGGTAGTGAAGTAAGAGAAATTAATCCAGTAGCTTGAATAGTGCCTTGTTCAATATTTAGTTTATAACCACGGGCAAAATAGGTAGCAACGGTAGTGCCGGTGATTACAAAAGCAATCACAGCAAAGATGATGAGCAGACTTTTTTTGTCTGAGGCAGAAGTCATGGATTATTATAACAAGAGAAACGGGGTTTGCTGGTAGAATCAATTATGAAGTTATTTAGAAGACTAGGAATCGATTTAGGAACAGCTAATACCAGAATTTGGGAAGCTGGAGTGGGGGTGGTGTTGCAAGAACCGTCGGTGGTGGCAATTGGAGTTGATGATCGAAGAGTGTTGGCAGTTGGTAGTGAGGCTAAAAAAATGTTGGGGAAAACTCCGGAGTATATTGAAGTAATTCGACCAATGAAAGATGGAGTAATTGCTGATTATGAAGTAACTGAAGCGATGATCAAACAAATATTGCGTCAAGTGATGGGGCAATTTTGGTTAATTGGTCCAGAGGTGATGGTTTGTGTACCGGCTGGAGTGACTCAAGTAGAGCAAAAGGCAGTGTTGGATGCAACTTTAGCTGCTGGTGCACGAAAAGCTTATTTAATTGATAAGCCTTTGGCTGCAGCAATTGGGGCTAAGATTCCGGTATCTGAACCTTATGGAAATATGATTGTTGATATTGGTGGCGGAGCTACTGAAGCGGCGGTAATTGCTTTAGGAGGAGTGGTAACTCATCAAACAGTGAGGTTAGGAGGTAATCGTCTTGATGAAATTATTATGGAAAATATAAAGAAAAAGTATAATGTGATTATTGGAGAACAGACCGCTGAATTGATAAAAATTAAGATTGGTTCGGCCACAAAATTAAAAAGACCCGAAAGTATGGAAGTTAATGGTCGAGATTCGGTAAGTGGTTTGCCAAAAGCAGTAAGTATTGATTCTGAGATTGTTTACGAATGGATTAGACCAATTCTGGATGGAATTATTGAAATTATTAGAAGAACACTGGAAATTACTCCACCTGAGTTAGTAGCTGATATTTTCGACCGAGGAATGGTAATTTCTGGAGGAACATCTCAATTAAGAAATCTAAACATGTTGTTAACTCGAGAGATTGGTGTTTCGGCTCATTTAGTGTCAGAGCCGCAACTAAGTGTAATTAAAGGAACTGGGGTGGCTTTGGAAAATATGGATAGTTATTGGCGAGCGATTAGGTGATCTAGTAAATTTTTATATCTTATAAATATAAAAATAATTTTTAATTTGAAATTCAAAATTTTTATTAAAATGGCTTGTAATGTGTTTAGTATAAAAATAGTGATTTTTTGTAAGTCTTAGCTTGGAGTTTGGTTTAGTTTAAAGAATAAAAATTTTATACAATCTGGTAAATTATAGTATTTTGAAAGATAATTTATTGTCTTATATTATATGAGTAGAACAGAGATGATCTATTTGTTTGTTTTGTCTTATAGATTATTAGTTATAAGTAGCTTTTATAAACTATTGATATTAAAAAATGGTTGATTTTGATAAACTGATACTAGTGAAGGATGAAAATATGGAAAGAACAGATGATAAGAATGACCTAATGACTGAGCAAATGTTTGGAATTCCGCTTTTTGGCAGGAGTGAAGTTGAGCTGCTAGATTGGTTGACCAAAGAAATTGATATAGTTAGAAAACAACCAGTGTGGGTGGCTACAGTTAACCCAGAGTTTGTGATGAATGCAAGTAAAGATAGGGATTTTTTGGAAATGTTAAAAAGACGAACAACAGTGAATGTAATTGACGGGGTGGGGTTGATTTGGGCTTTAAAAGTTCAAAAAGGGTTTTTACCAATAAGAGTTGGTTGGGAAATTTTGAGAGGTAAACACAGAGAGAATTTAATTACTGGGGCCGATTTGGTGGACAAGATGTGTCAATTAGCAGAGGAAAAAAAGAAATCGGTTTATTTTTTTGGTGGGTGGGGTGATAGAGCAAGAAGAACTGCCGAATATTTTTTGAAAAAATATCCTAAATTAAAGGTAGTCGGGTATAAAGATGAAAATTTTGATTATCAAACTGAAGCTGATTTTTTGTTTGTAGCTAGAGGGATGAAAAAACAGGAAATTTGGATTGATAAAAGTTTGGATAAATTAAAAGTAAAGGTGGTAATGGGAGTGGGAAGAAGCTTTGATTATTACTCGGGAGAACTGAAAAGAGCTCCAAGTAAAATAAGAAAAATGGGCTTAGAATGGCTATATTCTTTGTTCAAAGAACCAAAAAGATGGAAAAGGCAATTAGCTTTACCAAAGTTTATTGTAAAAGTTTTATTTCAGTCTCGAGGCTAAATCCTTTGGCTTGGGCTAATTGTTGGATTTTTTGGATTAAAGCTAGATAATCGGCGGCAGTACCAGTACCGGTGTTAATAATAAAATTCGCATGGTTAGGGGAAACTTGAACACCTCCTAGAACAAATCCTTTTAAACCTAATTCTTGATCAATAATTCGGCCAGCCGAATCGTTTAGTGGATTTTTGAAAACGCAACCCAAAGAAACCATGGATTGAATGGGTGATTTTTTAGAAATAATTTCTACAACAGTTTGTTTTAACAGAGAAGAATCACCGGGGTTAAGTTGAAGAGTTGCTTGAAGGATGATCCAGTTTGGGTGTTGTTGGAACTCTGAAGTGTCGTAAGACCAAGAAAGATCAAGAGGGTTAAGAGTTTTTTGGGTTTGGTCTGTAGTGTCAAAAATATCGATGGATACAAGTAATTTGTTAAAATCGTTTTTATTGGTCCCATGAATGTTGCCAAAAATGGCACCGCCGATAGTTGAGGGGATATAGGCGTATTCTTCTAAACCACTTAGAGAATGGTCGACAGTTTGATTAATTAAAAGTGGAAGCTGAACTCCAGAATCTACTTTTACTTGATTGTTAGGCAAATATTCGATACTGTTTGAATCGTTGTGGATAACAATTTTATCTAAACCTTGGTCGGGAATGAGAACATTAGAGCCATTACCTAAAATAAAGAAGGGATGCGGTTGAACTAGTTTTAATACGGAAATGAATTCGGAAGTGGTTTGAGGATTGATAAAAATACTAGCGGGACCGCCGAGCTTGACGGTGGTAAGGGGGGCTAGGGGATAATTTTTAAAAATTTTAATACCGGGTAAGAGCGAAACAAGGTTTTGAAAGATTTGATCTTGATTCATTAGTTAATTATAACTCTTGGTGAGAAATATCTTATAGTTATATAAATATTTAAATAGTAAATTTATATAAGACATGAATGTGGAAAAGTGGGAAAAATAACGTTTAAGCCTATAATAAGTTATAGGTTAAAAATAAATGATAGAATTAGTTAATGAAACATTGGATAAGAGTGGCGGTATTGATAATAATCCTGTCTTTAGGAGTAATTTTTAGAGAGAATACCCAAACAGAAGAAATAGTTTTACCAAAAAACGAGATAGTTGAAGAGAAAAAAGAAATAAAAAAAACAATAGCCGTAGTAGCTGATATACACGATGATAATGAAACTTTAAAAAAAGCCATAGAAAAGATGAAAGAGAATGGAGTGAGCTTATTATTAGTGGCTGGGGATTTAACTATTAATGGTAAAGAAACTGAATTGAAAATAGTTAAGGAGACCTTAGAGAATGGAGGTATTGATTATTTAGTAACACCTGGAAATCATGATATTTATTTAAACAAATATCAGGGTATCTTCGAAAGAAATTATTTAAGCACGGTTAAAGATAACTTAAAAATAATCTTAATTGATAATAGTAATTGGAGGGGCTTGGGGGATGAACAAAAGAAATGGATTGAGAGTGAATCTAGAGACTGTTTGAAAATTAATTGTTTGGTAGTAATGCACAAACCACTGGGGCATTATTTAACTAAACATGTAATGGGAGAGAATAGTGAAAAAGTAACGGCTGAGGCTGAATGGTTAAATGATTTATTGTTGGAGAATAAGGTTAATCAAATATATGTTGGTCATTTGCATTTTAATTCGGTTTATCAGTATTTAGGGATGGAAACAACAGTGGTAGGGGCGATTTCAAAACAAAGAAATAATCAAACACCGAGGTATTTGGAATTGGGTTGGGATGGGGAGAAATTTGTTAGTAAGGTGATAGTATTAGAGTAAGATGATATTAGGAATAGATCCTGGATTAGCTAACACCGGCTGGGCGATAGTAACCGAAGAAAAAGAATTGATTGAGTGGGGAGTAATTAAAACAAGTGAGAAACAAAAAGATAGCCAAAGATTGGAGATTATTTATGATGAGCTAGAAAAGTTAATTAAGAAGCATAAAATAAGGATTATTTCAGTGGAATCGTTATTTTTTGCTAAGAATGTAAGTAGTGCCATGGGAGTAGCAGAGGCAATTGGAGTAATTAAATTATTGGCTCAAAAAAATGATATACAAGTTTACCTTTATACACCTTTAGAAGTAAAAATGGCGCTGGTTGGTTTTGGTCGAGCCGAGAAAGAACAGGTAGAGATAATGGTTCGACAAGAGTTGGGTTTAGAAAAAAGCATTAGTCCGAGTCATGCGGCCGACGCGGTGGCAATTGCTTTGACCTATATTTTTCGATTTGACCGGTTCTGATTCAGTTGGTGTTATTTACAGTTGGGGCGGGTTTTTTTAGACTAATTAAGTTAATTATTATAATAGTATATGGATAATTTTGAACCCAAAAGCCAACTTCAAAAAGTATGGGGAATTGGGATTTTAGGACTGTTGTTAGTTATTGTTTATTTTCAAGCAATTAATAATTCAACAAGTTCAATTTCGGTGGTTGGAGATGCAGTTGTAACCACCAAGCCAGAAACGGTGTCGATTATTGTGTCTAGAGCAAATATTGCCGATTCTGCCGATGTAGCAATTACTGAAGGCGATGAAGGCGTAAGTAGATTAATAGAAGCCGCTAAAAAAATTGTGGGTAATGAGGTGGAAGTGAAAAGAAGTTTTTACCAAATTACTCCTCAAGATAATGGAAAATTTGTGGTAGCAAACGCTTTTTCTTTAAAAACCAAAAAAGTTGGTTCGATAAATAACTTAATTAAGTACTTATATAGTAATGGAGCAACTACTGTTTCGGGAGCAAGTTTTGAAGCCGGAGAAAATAACAAAATCGAAGATGAAGCCAGAAAAAAAGCAGTCGAAGATGCTAAAGTAAAAGCGGATAGTTTGGCAAAATCTGCTGGTAAAAAGGTTAAAAAGATTGTTTCGGTAGTTGATGATAATTCAACCATGAGTTCATCGGTGAGTAATGATAATTTGGGTGAAAATGCATTAATTAATATTGAGAAAAAAGTCTCAGTGGTTTTTGAGGTTAGATAATGAATAAAAAATCGGATTATAGCTTTGGCCTGATTCAAATCCCAGTAATCGTGGGGTTGGTATTGATGGCGATGGCTATTCCGGTGACGATGAAATTATCCCAAAAGTCACAAGATAATAGAAATTTGGCTGCTGAAAAAAAGTGTAGTGTTGGGGAAGAAGAATGTCAGGGTGGGGGAACTGGCTATTTATGTAAATGTTTGGAATATTGCCCAGGATGTGGGACATATTGGAGATGTTCAACTTATGAACCTGGTAGATGTTTGCCTCCAGCGCCAACTCCACCACCAGAAAATTACGGATGTAAAGGCGATAAAGTGAATTTTACTTGTGTAGGTAAACAACCGGGTGATCGTTGCGAAGGTTATCCGGGAACTTGTTTGATGACACCGGGGCAAGAGGCCAGAGGTTGTATTTGCAAACCAGATGATTTATCGGTGTTAACTCCAACCGTTAAACCAATTACTACGCCAGGAACTACGGTAAATTCCACAAGTTGTTTCTTTGGAGTAAGTAGTTGTGCCTCAATAAATCGTTATTCTAAGTCTGGATGTTGTCCAGCTGGGGCCCCAGCTTCTTGTTGTGGAGATCTAATTCCCAATAGTGCAAAAGTATGTCAAAAAGAAACATATGAGTGCAGTGGTGGAAAATTAAGAATGTGTAAGTCGGATGGTTTGGGTTATACCGATTGGGTGACCTGTGCATCTGGGTCTTGTCAAAACAGTACTAGTTGTACTCCGGTAAATAGTAATAAGCCAACTCCAACACAAGTTGAAGATAAAACTTTGACAGCTTGTATTTCTGGGTGCGATAAAGACTTTGCTGGAAAGCCAGATGAATTGAAAAAATGTGAGGATAGTTGTCGAAACTTTGTGTTAGCTGAACCAACAAAAAGATTGGTACCAACAGCTACTCCAATTGCTCATTCTTTGGGTGAATGCGAAGGAACAAATAATAATCCGTTCTGTGTGGGTTTGAAAGATGGAGATAGATGTAAAGGATTTGCTGGTACTTGTAGATTGTTTAGTGGATCAATTGACAAGGGTTGTAGTTGTATTGAAGATACGATTCCAGGAATAGTGGCTAGTATTACTCCAAAGATAACTACTAAACCAAACGGAGCCAGTTGTGCCGGAGGAACTTTAGACGGCCAGGCGGCCTGTTTGAATAAAAATGACTGTCGGGTATGTAAGAACGGATTATATGAAAAAGCTGCTAACCTAGAGCCTTGTGTGGGCACTGGAGGGGTATGCGATCCCTATTATGGAGTTCAGGCAGATCAACGAAATGAGATTAATAAATTTTTAGGTAAAACTGAAGAAGAAATTAAGAGAGAAATGTGTAGTGGAGTAGCAAGCTATTTAATGGCAAGCTGTATGAAAGCGGCTGATACTAGCAAGGTGTTGGCAAATTTACCCCAAACAGCAAAAGAAAGAGCAGTTGAGGAAAAGATTCAGTTGCAAGTGATGAGCTTGTCTTCAAATGGAGATAAAACAGCCTTGATTAATCGATGTCAACAAATGGAAACCGATAAGAATAAATGCACAAACATGTCGGTAGAGGATTTAGTGAAGAACTATTTACCGATATACCAAAATAAAGCAGGTGAAATTGCCGCTAATTATTCAAAAAATAATCAACAATATAAAAACGAAACTGAATTGGCTAATTTGCTTTTGAGTGGTAACAAAGAGGCTTTGGTGAAAAAATGTCGAGATGAAAATTTTGATGATTCAACTGCTAAAAATAAATGCGGAAGTATATCGATAGATCAATTAGTGAAAGAATATTTACCTTTTTACAAAGACCAGGCAACGGCATTAGCTTCAGAATATAGCCGAATTAAAGATCAAGCTCCAGTTGCTCAGGCGGTGGCTTCGGGTGATAAGGCGTTGTTAATTAAAAAATGCCGTGAGGCTACCGGAGGAACAGGCCAATGCGAAAAGAAATCGGTTTCAGAATTGATAGTGTTGTATTTACCAGCTTATCAAGGACAAGCAACCCAAATTGCTAAACAATATGAACAGGTATTAACTCAGCAACCTGTGGCTGAGGCTTTGGTTAAAGGAGATAAAACTAAATTAATTGATTTATGTAAAAAACAAAATCCATCAAGAAACTGTGAGAAGGAATCATTAGAAACATTGGTTAAAGATTATTTGCCTATTTATGAAGCAAATTCTTCACAATTAGTTAATGGCTTTAAGCAGGTTGAAATGGCAAATAAATATTTAACTAATAGCGATGATAAATTTGTGAATGATGGTTGTGCAACCACTCAAGGTGCGGGGACAATGGCGGCTTTAAAGTGTATTGAATACAACAAAAAACCAGAAGACATTTTGAAACAAACTGGAATGGATGAAAAAACGGTAACGGCGTTAGTAACCCAAAAGAAAGTTTCTGAAGTGGTGATGAAGTATCAATATGGTCAAACCGATGAAGATGAACTAATCAATCAATGTAAATTATTAAAGGGTAAAAACTGTGCTGATAATCAGAGCGCTTTGGGATCGATTTTAGCTTTGACAAATAATCCAAATTTAACGATAGCAAACGTTGAGGAACAAAAACAAAAAATTGCTCAAGAAAACGAGGCTTATCGAAAGGTGGCCGGGACTTTGGCTAATTTAAACACTTTGGAAAGTGTAACTGAACAGGTTAGTTCGGGTAAAATGACCTGGACTGAAGTAAAGCAAAATTTAGATGAACAAGCCAAAGATCCATCAAAATGGTTGGTGATGAATTGGAATAATGTGACTGGAGGCAGATTTAAAAGAGGAAATGACATGGTGGTGGCAAATATGGATGAAAGTAAGAATAAAAAAATTGGAGATTTAACTATAAACACAACAATACTAAATCCTTTTTCAATTAACGCTGATTATATGAAAGGTGTTTTAGTTCAAGGTGGTGATGCCGCAGCAGTGGCAACTGTAATTGCGGCGGCACCTTTAGCTCCGGTAGCTGGATTGGGTATGGGAGGATTCTTGGGAACTGGACTTGGAATAGCCATGGTGCCCCAAATGTCGGGAATGGCGGTAGACACTTGTGAGTTGGCGAAACAAGGAAAAGCGACTCAAGCCGATTGTAATAGTGCAATTGCATTAGCTGGAATTTCGGTGGCGGGAGCTGCAACTGGATTATTGTCTCAAGCTGCTAATTTAACAAAAGTGGCAACAACGGCTGAGGCTTTGGGGACAGCAACAAAAATTGGAACAGCAACTAGAGCAGTGGGAACAGTAATGAACGCTTCGAAAGCGGCAAGCACTGCTTTGAAAGTGGTAGAAATTTCGAGTGATGTGGTGGGGGCGGTGACTTTTGGAGATATGGCGGCGCGAACTTGCGATGAGTATTTTAAAGCCCAAGCTGAGGGAAGAGAATCTGAGGCTACTGGTTTGGATTGTGCGTCAACAACAGCAATGGCTTTAGCTTCTGGAGGAAAGTTGATGGGAGCGGTTGGCGGTCAAATAGCTAAAAATAGTTTGAATGCTGAACAAGCTTTGAAAGCAGAACAAGGAATTCAAAAAGGAATGACCGCTTTACATACGGTTTCGGCTGATTTGTTTGCTGCCAGCGCCTGTTCCAGGGTGGCTGGAGATTTAATAACTAACAAGGGTGAGAATACAAATTTAGATACGGTAAGTATGTGTGCCATGGGATTGAGTGGCGCGGTTCAAACTCATAATTTAATCAAACCAATTGAAGTTAAACCAATTGCTTCAAGTAATAATCCGGTAAAACCAATAGATCCAACGAACTTAATTACTAATGGATTAAAGTGGAATGGAGCCGAAAAAAGGTGGGAAAATGTGGCTGGTCAGAAAGTTGAAAATTTGGTTCCAGAAAACAAATATGTATATGACCAACGAGTCAATAATTGGCGAGAGGTAAGCAGTGGAAAATTTGTTAGCGAAGCAGTTGTTTTGGGTGAACAAGCTTTAATTATGACCAATAAATCGAATTTATTTTGGAATATGGAAAAGAAAGTGTGGGTTGATGAATCGGGTAAAGAGGTGGTTCATGTAGTGGAAAATTATGCTTATGAAGAAGGAAAATGGAAAGAAGTTAAAACCGGACAAGTGGTAGATGAGGGTGTGGTTAGAAGTGCTCAAATTAATCGATTAAGAGAATTAAATGAGGTGGTGATTGGTCGAGAAATTGGAGTGGTTGAAGCAAGACTAGAAAAGGCCAAGCAAGAAACATTGGCAGCTTATGAGGCCGAAAAAGGATTACCAGTAGAACAAAGAGTAAAACACGCCGAAGCATTAAAAAAATATTTAGCATTAGAAGCAGAACTGAAAAGCTTGCAAGCAGTGAAAGCAGAAAATGGGGTAAATAATCAGGAAGCCGCACAACGAATAGCTCAAGCCAAGGAACAAGAAGTAATAAGACAAAGCGATGAGGTGGTTAAAAAACAGGCAGAAGTAAATAAGATTCAAGAACAAATAGATGCGATTGTAAAAGAGAATAATCTGGAAAAAATTGATCGAAGAACAAGTGAGGGTAAAAAAATTGCAGAACTAGAAAAACAACAAGCGGCGATTAGGGAGGAAATTGAAGTTATTGTGGCCAAAGGGAAACAAGAAGCGGTAGCGCCAGTGGAACCAGTGGCTGAAGCGAAGAAAAATATATTTGAGCAAATAAAAGAGAAAGTAGCTCCTAAAAAAGAAGTAGTTGAAGTGGTAGCTGTTGACCAAGTATCAAAATTAACCACAGAAGCCAAGGAAAAGGCAGCAAAAGATGCTGAGGTTTATGAATATGATAATCGACAAAAATTAATTGACCAAGAAAAAGAGATTTTAGCTAAGACAGAAAGTGAATTGGCAAGATTAACTGAGGGAACTGAAACTTATCTTCAGAAAAAGGCTGAGGTTGAAGCTAGTCAGGTGATTATTGAGAGATTAGAAAACTTAGTCGAACCAGCTAACGCGGCTGAAATTAGACAAGGGCGAGTGGCGGTTCGTTTTGGGGAATGGGGTAAGGAAATTCCCAAAGCTGAAGAGAGAATTGCTATTTTGGAAAAGAAAGAGGCTGAATTAACTCGAGCGGCCAATAGTCGAAGTGAAAATCGTACTTGGTGGGAAAGATTAACAGGAAAAAGTGAAATTGAGGTTCGAGTTGAGTTTTATAAAAGACAAAATGAATTATTTAAAGTTAAAAAGCAATTAGCGCTAGAAAGATCGTTGGCAGTGAGAGAATCAGAACTAATAAAAGCAACCGATCCGATACAGATTGAGCTATTAAAAGGGGAGATAGATAGATTAATGAATTTGGAAGAAGTGAGAGTAAGAACCGGAAACGAAAGCTTAGATTTAACTTATGAGTATTTAATAAGAGAGCATGAAACTAGAATGCAAAAAGATGGTATGGCAGGGAATAATAATGTGTTTAGTATTGATTCAAATCAAACTTTGGCATTTTTAAAAGCGATGTCTACCCCAGATATTCTTTTGGAATTTGCCCTAGCTGGCGGAAAAACTACCGTAATTGGTCCGTTGATTATGAAGGCTAATAATTTGTTGTATGGAAGAACTGGAGAGTTTATAGCGGCTGAAGGTCAAAGTAGTCAGGCTTATAAAGACATGGTAAGAGCGATGAGTAAGGATATTAAAATTCCTAATAATGTAACGGCTGAAGAGGTGGCGGTGATTGATCGAATTGAGGTTGGGACTTTAGAGACGGTAGCAAAGAGTTTGGAGAATAAAAAATATGTAGCAATTGAAAGTGGAGCAGCCAAAGAACTAGAAAGAATAATTGGTGATAAAAATTCAACAGCAGATCAGGTAAGGCTGGCAAAAGAAATTAATAAAAAAATCAGTCAGGGTGGGGTGGTAATTAGGGATGTGGTTTTGGTAAGTTCAATTGGTAACGATGTAATTGCCTTAAGAGATCGAGTTAAAAACGCAAGTCATGTTGTTACTGAAGCCAGCGTTCCAGGATTTTTGGAGACTATGGTTTTGAATGGAAGCGGAACTCCTGAACAATTGAGAGCGGCAAGAGAAGTGTTGACCAAGTTAAGAAAAGATGTGGCTGTTTTTGTGGATGAGGCTCACTTAAATTTTGATCCAAATAAAGTTTTTGTTCAGGGAAATGGAGAAGGCAAACCAATTTCTGAAGGTACTAAGAAAAATGTTGAATGGTTAGCTGGTGAACTAACTAATCTGGGAATAATCAAAAAAGGAGAAATGGTTGATTTGTCGGTAACCGATATTAATGGAAGAAGGTTGATTGAAATTAAAGAAGGAGTTAGTGGGTTTTCAAGAGCAGGTAGAGAAGTAATTGCTGAAAAACTGGCTGAAAGACTTGGTGTATCTAAAGAAATTATTATTGAGACTTTTGAAAATGGTGGACGAGCCAAAGGGACAACTGAAGAAGTGGTTCGAGTTTTGGAAGTGATGAATGAATATGGAAGACAATTATCGATGAAGAAGGGAAGCGATTTTGGTTTAAGAGAAAATACTGAGAGCGGCAAGAAACAAAATGCAGTGATTGCTAAAGACGGAGTTGCTCAGTTGGAGATGCAATACGGAAATGAAGTAACTGCGGCAGTATTTGAAACCATTGTGTCGACAGTGTCTGGAGTTGAACCGAATTTAGGAGCAATAAATTTAACTGGAAAAAGTGCAAAAGCAGCTTTTGCTGATCATGTAGCGGCGATTCGAGCCGATGGTAATAGTAGTTTGGCGGCTGGAACAGGAACAATTGGAAGAAACCGAGGAACTTTGGAATCGGTTTATAAATTAGCAGTATCAGAATCAGATTTAATCTTAGAGAAATTCTTGGGTAAAAGAGGCGACCAGGGTTTGATTAAAGAAAGTAATATTTTAGGCGTTGGTCGAAATGAAGGTACTCCTGATTCATTTAACACGGTTCTAAATCGGACTATAGATCAGGCGGTAAGAATTAGAGATGGAGCGATTGGAAATAGAGGTAATTTGGAAGTGGTTTTGGGAGGTAAAGATATTGCCCCAGATGTTTGGGTAAAAAGAGCTGCTGAAAATCGTGAGTTTATTAATGGTAGTGAACATGAGTTTATTTATCGAAATGAAAACGGAGTTTGGAAACAAGTTAAAGTTGATGCTAGTGGAAAAATTATATCGACAACGGAAGTGTCTTATGAATATGCCAAGGGTGTGTTGAATAATCCAAAGACAAAAAATACCACGGTGGTGATTGGTGAGGGTGGTGCCACTGGAACTAATGTTTTAGCAGAAAATACAGTTCCAGGAATTGATATTATTTCAACTCAAACTGGAAGAGATCAACTCGATCAATCGGCGGCTAGAATTGGAAGAATTAAAGGAAGTAAACAAGAGACTTTTATGTTGGTAATTGGAGCCGAAGAAAATAGAATCGTAACAAAAACTGAGTTAAGAAATATTGTTAACGAAGTTCAGGTTAAATTGAATCAACAAAATACTTATCAAGCGGTATCGGCGGCAATTGAAATTGCGGGTACAAAAGTATTAAAGGAAATAATCTTAAATGGGGAAGAAGGTTCAGTGGGGGTAAGAGTGGCCAGAGAAGCTTTGGCTGAATTGCAGAACGCTGAGGGAGGAAGAAATTTGGAGGTTAATCAAACAAGTGAATCACCAATTGAAGCACTTCAAAGACAAACAGCTAAAATCAGAGAAATATACTTGGAAATTAGTAAAACTGGAAAATATAAAGAGCTTTTTGAATATCTAGAAAAGAATAATCCAGAAATGCTGGCTAAGGTTGAGAATAATACTAAAGAAATTAAACTTGAATTTGCCACCGAAACTAAAGCTGTGGCAGAAGGAGTGTTGAGTAGTCGAGATTTGGTAGAGCTGGCTGAAAATTTTGGCAAAACGATTACTAAAGATTTGTTACCAGAAAAAATTAGTCGAGCAGGTAAAAATGCTGAGGAAGTAATTGCAGAAATTATGGAACAAATTAAAAAAGAACCAGCAGAGGTAGGTATGGCCGAAGGTCAGGCAGAAAGGCAAGTGGTAGCAGAAGAGAAAATATCTCCAGCAGCGAAATATGCTTTTGAAAATCGCGCTACGAGATTGGGAATTGAAGGTTATAAACCAGGAGTAGAAACATGGGGCCAGTTTGTGAATAGAGTAAACGTGGCGGCTGAAGAAAGAAGAAAAAACCCAGTTGAGAAACAAGAAAATAATCCGGTGGTAGTAGGTAATGCGGCCATGATGATTCAAAATAAAATTAGCGAGTACAAAAAACAAATTGAAGCTTTGGGTGGAGTGGTTGAAGAGAATGCGAGCTTTAATCAATTAAGAGAAAAAGCTGACCAATTGATTGTAACTCTCGAAAGAAAAGCTTCGGTAAAAAGAAACAATAATGAATCAGTAGAAGACTTTAAAAAGAGAGTTGATAATATTTTGGCTCAAAGAGAAGCCGATAAAAAAGCTTTGATTGAAGAAATTAGAGGTGTTTTCAAAAAATATGGAATTGATTTGAGTCCTGATGGTAAACCAATTACTGAGGTTAGAGAATTGGATAAAATTGCTCAAGATCTGGGAGATAATTTGCCAAAATTTGAAAAAGGAGAAAAGTGGCCAACATATTTGGCAAGAGTAAAACAAAAACAACAGGATTTAATAGCTTTAAATAAAGCCAAAGATGAGGCTAGAAAAGAGTTTGTCCAAATTACTTTGGAAGAAAATTCTGAATTAGAAAAAATAAGTGAAATTGGTGAGCTAAATAGTTGGAAAGAGAAAGTTCGAGCTAGAGTAGCTGTTTTGCCAAACCAAAAAGTTGTCGAAGAAAACGAAGTGGTGGCTGAAAAAATAAATCCAAATCAACTAACTATTGAGGATGCTAGAAAAGCATTAGCGGTGATTAGGGATAAAGGAAAGAGATTAATAGTTATTTTCGAAAAACAGGTTGAAGGTTTAACCACTGAGGAAAAAACAGCTCTAGAGAATGTGGAAAGGGAAGATCAGTTAACAGAAATTGAAGCAAAAAGACAACAAAGAATTATTGATGATCGAGAGAGATTAAATCAGGAAGCGATTAGTTTGGGAACTAAAAGACTAAATGGTGAATCTGACCAAAAATTAAGAGTTCGATTGGATGGAATAAAAGCAGAATATCAACAATATGGAAGATTGGAGAATGAAAACTATTTTGCTTTTAAGGCCAGAATTAAAGCTGAAAAAACTAAAGCGGAAGCTGAAGCCAGAGCTAAGGCTAAAGCTGAAGCAAAAGCCAAGGCGGATGCTGAAGCCAGAGTTAAGGCAGAAGCCGAGGCTAAGGCTGCAGCTGAAACAGAGGCTTTGGATAAAGAAGCAAGAGAATTGGGAACTTTAAGAAAACTAGGAGAAAACAATGAAGCATTAAGAAAAAGGCTGGACCAAATGATAGAAATTAACAATTTTGTAAAAGGTGTTTTGGCCAAATTGGTTGGTTTAATTAAGGGAGATGAAAAAGCAAGATTAGAAAAAGCTGAAAGTGTTGAAGAAGTTAAGAAAGTTGAATCTGAAATTGAACAAAGAATCAGTAATGAAACAATAGCTGATAATTTAAGAAAGGCAGAAGTATCGGCAGTTAGAAATAAAGCGCAAGAAATAATAGAAAAGTATGGAGAATGGGTAGATGATGAAAATAAAAGTAAATTAGGCAATGCGGCTACTGCAGAAGAATGCGACAGAATTGAACAAGAGATAAAAGGAATCGTAGAACAATATAGAGCTTTTTTAATAAGCGGACTTATTTATAGAAAAAATACTATTAATTTTGAAGAAAGAGAAAAACTTAAAGAGGCAATTTCTAAAAAAGAATTAGAGAGAATAGCTGTGGAAATTGAGAATAGAAATAATAAAGAATTACAAGAGAAGAAGCAAAAAGAAGAAAGAGAAAAACAAGAAAAAGAAGAATTAGAAAGAAAGAAAAAACTGGCAGAAGCAAAAAAGAGTATTTTATTAACTCTTAAGCGTGAAGGTATAACTATCACCGAAGAAGAAAATAAATTAATTAGTGAAAGTAAAACTGAAGCCGAAGTAACTTACCAGGCTAATAAAGTTAGAGAAAGACATGATAATGAGAGAAGAGCCAAAGAAGCCGAGGCCAAAAAGAAAGCAGAAGAGATAATAGCAACTTATGGTGATTGGTTAACATGGATAGATAAAGAAACATTAAACAGTGCTAAATCTTCTAAAGACTACGAGAGAATTGAGAATAAAGTGAAAGGATTAGTAGAGGAATATAGAAATAATTTAATCAATAAGTTAAAAGCAAAAGGGTACACAATTACTAGTGAAGAAGACAGTGAAATTAGAAATAC
>JAKQJL010000039.1 GCA_029561175.1 bacterium | reverse complement strand
CAAAAAATAACTTCAAAGTTGTTGTTAAGCCGGTTTCTGTTTATGGGTTATCTATCTAGTCTCTCTACCTGATGCGCTAGAAGCAAAGTAAGCATCAATTTGAGATTTCCACAGCAAGGTTGCTCGTTTCACCCTGTCTTTCGACAGACTCGTCTCTGTAGCATTGCCATCACCTTACGGCGATCTCTACCTTTTGGAGTTGCTTGCTTCATGTGGGCCGGACTTTCCTCTCCGGTTGACGCCGGAGTAAACCCTTCAACAACTTTGAAGTTGCTCTATTTTACCAAAAAAATAGCCCCCAAGCATTTCTTTGGGGGCTATTAAAAATATTTTTATTTAAGTAAAGCAGCATCAGCTGCAGATAAAATCTTAAACATTTTTGTTCCAGTATCTGGATCAACAGCTTCGGCTGCTGGTCGACCATTCTTCAAGGTTACTTTTTTAACATTGGAGACGTCGATTTCAACTGTTTTTCTGGATTTTACAGAGTAAAATTTAATTGTTGGCACTTGTCTTTCACCTCCTTAAAAAAATAATTAACTTCTAGACTTCAAAAACCATATTAACAGGATTAGTCCCAAACATAAAATACTTAGGGCGATGCTTTTCAAAATGTCTTTTTTGATGTAGTTTTTTTCTTCCATATCTAGCTTCAAAAGCCAGTATAGCACAACTTTTGTTACAATAATTTTAAATGATTTATTTTTTATTATTGCTCAGTTTAATTAATTTTTCTGGATTAGCTTATCTAACTTTTTTATATTATCGAAAGATTGTGGCTAAATCAAAACCAGACGTTCTTTCTCAACCTAAAAATATTAAATTAAAACTAACTAGATTTAACCCATTTGACAATGTTGGCAGCGATCAAAGTTTCGTCTTCTGTTTATTGGATAATACAAATTCCGGTGTTATTATTACTTCATTGCATAATCGCGAATCGACTCGTGTTTATGCCAAAACAATTAAAAATGGTCAAGGAGAAAACGATTCTCTTTCCAAAGAGGAAACCCAGACCTTAATAAAAACAATTAACAGTTAACTGCCCTCATGAACCAAAACAAGTTATTACCAATTATTAGTTATTTAGGAATTTTTTTGTTAGTCACTGGTGGTTCTTATTTTTTGTTTAATCAGCTTCTTCCCACTAATACCCAGAAATCAAAATCAACTGCCAAAATCACCCCCACCATCACCTCAAAGCCAGGAGTTATTAGTTTTCAAGGTCCAAAAACTGAAGTCTGTCCTATCAATGGTGAGTTGTTCACTAAAGAAGAAAAAGATATCTGGTCAACTCGACGTCCTTTAATGGTGATGATCGAAAATCATTCTGATTCACGTCCTCAATCAGGACTACAAAATGCTGATATCGTTTACGAAGCTGTGGCCGAAGGTGGTATCACCAGATTTATGGGAGTATTTTATTGTAATGCCGCTAAAGGCGCCGAATCAAAATACGACCTAGGTCCAGTCAGATCTGCTCGAACTTATTTCCTAGATCTTGCTTCTGAGTATAGTGATTATCCTCTCTACACTCATGTTGGTGGTTCTAACTGTAGTGCTGCCACCTCCGGAGGTCCATGTACTACTAACAAAAGAGCTCAAGCCATCGAGCAAATTGCTAGTTACGGCTGGAACAACAAAGGCACTTGGGGAGATTTAAGTCAATTTTCTCTATCATACAAAGTTTGTCGACGTGAACCAGAAAGAACTGGAGAAACCAAAGACACTGAACACACCATGTATTGTTCTTCCAAAGAACTTTGGAATGTAGCTGCTAGCCGAGGGCTAACCAACCAAACTGAGATTAAAAAAACCGCTTGGGATAAAACCTATCGTCCTTGGTCTTTCAAAGCCGAAGACAAAGCCTCTTCGTCTCCAACCGCCAAAACTATTTCCTTTGATTTCTGGGGAGATAAAAACTATTCAGTTACCTGGAAATATGATCCAGCTACCAATCGTTATCTTCGCTATCATTCTGGCGATGTGGCTCATGTTGATTTCAACACTAAAGAAACTATTTATACTAAAAATATTGTTATTCAATTTGTTAAAGAAGAACGATCAGTTGATGAACATAAACACAATCTCTATGGCATGATTGGTACTGGCAAAGGAGTTTTAATTCAAAATGGTGAAAAAACCGAGATTACTTGGTCTAAAGCCAATCGAAACTCTCGAACTATTTTTAAAACCGCTTCTGGTTCTGAAGTAAACTTTATCCCCGGTCAAACCTGGGTAGAAATATTACCAATCAACACCAAAGTTTCCTATGAAGGTTAGTACTGGTTTAAAACAGCTTCTTACCTCTCAAACTAGAACTAAGCTGATCTCAATCTTTTTCTATCAACCATCCGAGATGTTCTATGTTCGGCAGTTAGTTCGATTAACTGGTGAAGAAATAAATTCTGTTCGCCGTGAACTCGAGAATCTTAAAAAAATATTTTTATTATCATCAGAAGTACGAGGTAACCGTCTTTTTTATTGGGCTAATCCCGAGCATCATTTTTACTATCATCTATTGGTTTTAGCCCATCTTAGCCAAGGTTTGGGTCGTCTTCTTGTCGAAAACAAATCAAAATTAGGTTCTATTAAAGCCGTCTTATATTCACAAGAATTTCTTCGCAACACCACCTCTGGCAATGTTGATATCCTTTTTATTGGCGATATTTCTTTAAAAAATTTAGAGATTTTAGTCAAAGAAGCCGAAGCCGAAATTAAGACTGAAATTAATTATATGGTTATGGATAAACAAGAATTAAAACTTCGACGTTCTCGACGAGACCCCATTATCACCGAATTTTTCTTAAACTCACCAGCCATGATGATTGGTGACCCAATTAATCTTCTCAAGTGATCACTCGAAAAGTTATTAAAACCGGCAACAGTTTAGCTCTAACCATCCCTCCCAAGGCCATAAATAACCTAAGTATCAAAGAAGGCGATTTGGCCATAGTAAAAGTAAATATAACCAAAAGTACCGTCACCTATACTTTTACTGGTCACCCTAAACAATTATCACTGATTGACAAAAGTCAGTCTTCACGTTAATTTTGCCTATGGCCTTTATTCCTAAACAAACTAAAAATTTATTCTTCACCATCATTGGTTTGGCCATCGTTTGTTTGGCTATTAATCTACCTCCCAGTTTTACTCTTTTTGGTAAAACTTTTTATCGCCCAGAGTTTAATTTCAATTTAGGAGGCCTTAGTTTTAAGAAAAATATCGACCTTAAATATGGTCTTGATTTAGCCGGTGGCGGTTCTTTAGTTTTTGAAATTGATACTTCCAAAACCACCTCAGACAATCAAGCTTCAGCTCTAGAATCACTTAAAAGCAATATTGAACGACGAGTTAACCTTTTTGGAATTTCTGAAACTAATGTTCAAATTAGTAAGATTAATAATACTCACCGTTTAACAGTTGAACTTCCTGGTATTAGTAATTTAGATGAAGCCATTGCTTTAATTGGTCAAACTGCTCAATTAAGTTTTCGAGGTGAAACCCCAATTCCACCAGAAGCCACTCCTTCGGCCACCTTCAACGATCTTTTTGCCAAAGATACTGGCATTAATGGTTCTCATTTAGTTAAAGCTCAAGTAGAAATGAACCCCAATACTTCTGAGCCAGAAGTTGGTCTCGAATTTAATGCTGAAGGCACCAAATTATTTGAAGCAGCTACTAAAGAATTTTTAAATAAACGAATTGCTATTTTTTTAGATGAAATCCCCATTACCTATCCAACTGTTCAATCTGTTATCTCCGAAGGTAAGGCGGTTATTAATGGTAGTTTCGACACTAAGTCTGCCAAATCAATGGCTGCTCAGCTTAATGCTGGTGCTCTACCTCTCCCCATCAAATTAATTTCTCAAACAACTATTGGTGCTACTTTAGGTAAAGACTCGATTGATAAAGGTATTTTTGCTGGTCTAGTTGGCTTAGGTCTAGTTAGTTTATTCATGATTGGTAACTATGGCTTTTTAGGTTTTATCTCAGTGATTAGTCTTTTTATTTACGGCTTAATTACCCTCACTCTATATCGTTTAATCCCGGTTACCTTAACATTTCCCGGGATAGTCGGATTTATTTTATCTGTCGGTATGGCTGTCGATAGCAATATTTTAATTTTCGAACGCATGCGGGAAGAAGTTCGGGCTGGCAAACCATGGAATGTAGCTATGGAATTAGGCTTTGGCCGTGCTTGGGATTCAATTAAAGATGCTAACACTTGTACTATTATTACCGGTTTAATTCTTTTCAATCCTTTTAATTGGAGCTTCTTAAACACCTCGGGTATGGTTCGTGGATTTGCTGTCACTCTTTTGTTAGGCATTATTATTAGTATTTTTACTGGAGTAGTCGTTACTCGAAATTTACTTAGAGTTTTAGCTAAAAAAAATAACTAACTATGATTAATATTATGAAATTCCGACCATTCTTTATGGTCATCTCGGGTTTATTAATCGCCACTTCTTTGTTCTCCATTCTAAAATGGGGTTTCAAAACTGGTATTGATTTTGCTGGAGGAACTAATTGGGAAGTCTCTTTTAAGAAAACTGTTGATCAGTCTGCTATAAAAACAATTTTTAGTAATCAAAAAATTGATTTGAAAACTATTAGTCAAAATCAAAATAAATTTTTGCTCAAATTTTCTAATATTTCTCAAGATCAAAAACTAAGTTTAATCACTGATTTTAAAAAAATTGACCCAGATTTTTCCGATGATCGTTTTGAATCTCTTGGTCCTAGCTTAGGCAAAGAATTATTATCTAAAACTATTATTGCTATCATTCTTTCTTCTTTGGCTTTATTGCTTTTTATTGGCAGCCGATTTAAAGATATTTCTTTTGGTATTGGTGCTGTCTTGGCAATGTTTCACGATGCTTTAATTTTGATTGGTGCCTTTTCTATTTTTGGTCATTTTTTTGGAGCTGAATTAGACTCCTTATTTGTCACCGCCCTCCTAACCACACTATCAGCCTCAGTTCACGACACTGTAGTTACCTTTGATCGAATTCGAGAGCTAAAAACAAAAAGTAGCAAGCTAGACTGGGTGGTTTTGGCCAACCAAGCTGTCTCAGAGGTTATCGTTCGTTCGATTAACAACTCCATGACCATTATCTTCATGTTAACTGCTCTAGTGGCACTCGGTGGTAGTACCACTCGTTGGTTTGCACTGGCTTTATTAACAGGAGTAATTTGTGGAACCTATTCTTCAACTGCTGTAGCTATTCCTTTAGTTCTCTGGCTTAAAAAGTTCCAACGTTTTCAATAAAGTTTCTCTTTCGTTCATCGCTGGATTTTCCTCAACTTGAGCAAAAATTTTCTCTAATACTTCGCCTACTTTTCTTCCGGGTTTAATTCCTAGCACCGTCATCACATCAACCCCATTAATTTTTAAATCTTTAATGGCAAATGGTTGTTTTTGAACTTCTACTAGTCTTTCCTTGAACTTTTCCCATCGCCAGCTGGTTTCTTTAGCTCCAGAACCAACTCGATCTGCTCGTCGCAAAGCAATCATTTCATTTAAATATTCAGGAGTCACATTTCGGATAAATCTTCTAACTGCTTTATCGGTTTGAATATCTTCGGTAGTAAACATGTGCCAGCGCACTAGCTTAAATAATTGATCTAATTCTTTATTAGAGAGCTTTAACCTTTTACCAATCGCCACCGCGATTCTTGAACCAACTACTTCATGATTATAAAAAGTATTTTCACTTCCATTTTCTTTGGCTACCACTGGCTTACCTACGTCGTGTAAAAAGCTAGCCAATCTGGTAATTGGATCTATACTTTCACAATTATTTAAGGCCTCTAAGTTATGATTCCAAACATCAAAAATGTGATGTCCTCTTTGAACCATATCTACTCCTTTTAAAGTTTCCGGCATAATTTCAGCCAACAATCCTGAATTCTTCAATAGCTTTATTCCATCAGCTGGTTTATTAGTTAATAAGATTTTAAAAATTTCATCTCGAATTCGTTCACCGGATATTTTATTTATCAACTTAGCATTTCTAATAATCGACTCAAAAGTATTTTCTTCAATAATAAATCCTAATTGGCTGGCCAATCTCACCGCTCTTATCATTCTTAGCCCATCTTCCTGAAATCTTAAATCAGCCTCTCCTACGGTTTTAATAATTCCTTTTTGTAAATCATCAATTCCAGAGTAATAATCAACCACTTCACCCTCAGTGTCTGCTGCCATAGCATTAATCGTAAAATCACGTCTCATCACATCTTCTTCTAAGCTTTTGCCCCACTCAACCTTATCAGGATGTCTAGAATCAGAATAATTTTTTTCAGTTCGAAAAGTAGTGATTTCAAATATTTCACCAGATTTTAGAACCACACTAAAAGTCCCAAAATTATTTTCACAAAAACTATTTTTAGGAAATAGTTTCTTCATTTCATCTGGGGTTAGGTTAGTAGTGAAATCCCAATCTTTTACTTCACGGTTTAAAATCAAATCTC
This sequence comes from bacterium, assembly GCA_029561175.1. Classification (GTDB taxonomy): domain Bacteria; phylum Patescibacteriota; class Microgenomatia; order UBA12405; family UBA12405; genus JAKQJL01. The sequence continues at coordinate 16,749 of JAKQJL010000039.1, read as the reverse complement.
TAACCGAGCCGCCGACCACATAAATCAAAGCTCCATTTTCTTTAAATCTAGTCATTACCTCCAGAACTTTATCTGGCAATAAAATTTTCATATTTTATGGTCTAGGAATTGCTTCTTTGACCGCAATTTTTCTTTCACCTTGCTCACTTTGGTCAAGAGCTTGAATTGCCGCCAAGGCATCTTCGTCTTTCTCAAACTCCACAAAACCAAATCCTTTACTTCTTTGAGTAAATTTGTCGATTACGATATTGGCTCCAATAATATTTCCGTAAGTAGCAAATAAATTTTTTAGATCATCTCCGGTAATTGTGTAGGGGAGATTGCCTACAAAAAGTTTTTTAGACATAAGTAGCTAAGTATAACAAATTAGGAGCTACAATAATTTATGATTATCAATCGGTTATCACCCCTTGTCGCCACTTCAGAAAATTTGGAAAAAATTCTACTTAATAATCGCCAAATTAAAAATTCTGATACTTTTTTTAATCCACCGTATCCTCAAAATCACTTAGATCTTTCGTTAGTGATTAAACTAATCAAAGAATACTCTTCAAAAAATATCCTTATCTATGGTGATTATGATGTTGATGGCATCACTTCGACTGCCTTACTTTGGCAAGCAATCTACCCGCTTTGCCCTCAAGTTTATCCTTTTATTCCCGATCGCCAACGTGATGGTTACGGTTTTAAAGCCGAAAGTTTTTTTAACATTCAATCAACAAAACATCTCCAGTTTGATTTGTTGATTACTGTTGATAATGGTATTGTGGCTCAATCTGAATTTGCCAAAATTAAACAAATTCAAGACACAAAAATCTTAATTATTGATCATCATTTAGCTAATGGCGAAGTGTCAGCTGATGCTCTTGTTCATTCAGTTGATCACTCAGCCGCCGGCTTAGCTTATTTTGTGGCCCAAGAATTAAGCCAAAACGCCGATATCGGTTTAGCTGCCTTGGGAACCGTTGCCGATTGTTTACCTCTTTTAGAAATCAATCGTCAATTGGTGGTTCATGGTTTAGAAAAACTTAGAAATAATCCAAGTTGTGGAATAAAAAAATTAATTGATGTTAGCGGTTTGAATCAGAATAACTTAACCGTTTCCGATTTAAGTTTTGGCTTAGCTCCCCGAATCAACGCTATTGGCCGTTTAGATAATCCTCTCAATGCTCTCCGACTTTTATGCTCTTCAACCGATCAACAAGCCAACCAATATGCTTCTCTTCTTAACGACTTTAATCAATCTCGTCAAGACATTCAAAAAGAATCAACCGAATCAGCCTTAAAAACAGTCGACGCTACTCAAAAAATTATTGTTGTTTCTGGTCAATACCATCCAGGTGTCATTGGTCTTATTGCCTCAAAATTAGTCGAAAAATATTATTTACCTTCAGTAGTTATTACTTCTGATGGTTCAGTGGCCAAGGGTTCTTGTCGATCAATCGATGGTGTAAATATCATTAGTCAACTCAGAAAGTTCCAAGAACTTTTTATTGATCTTGGTGGTCATCCTGGTGCCGCTGGTTTTTCAATTGACCCTAAAAATATTGATAATTTAAAAACTGCTCTTCAAAATGAATTTTTAGAAGTACTAAAAGACTATCAACCTCAACCATCAGTTACTGTCGAAGCCGAAACTACTATCGATTTAGTTAGCGAAACTATTTATCAAAAAATCAATCAATTTGCCCCTTTTGGTATCGGCAATCAACACCCTCAGTTTTTGTTTAAAAACCTAGTAATCAACAATTTATCTTTAGTTGGTCAAACCAAAGATCATTTAAAACTGGTTTTATCTAAAATATCTTCGATTGCTTTTAAAAAAGGGGACTTGATTGAAAACCTAAAAATAGGCCAAAAAGTCGATGTGGTTGCTCAAATCGATTTAAATATTTGGAATAATCGTTCTACCCCTCAACTAATTGTCAAAGAAATAATTTCAGAGTAAAATATCTTAAAGCGCTACTAGGTGCCAACACCACCGATGCTTCGGGAAGAAAGTTAGTTACTAACAATTAGAACCCGACGGATGAATAACCGAATAAAAAATTCAACGTGTGTCGTTAATAGTTACGGAGCACGAAAATATATTTTTCGTAAACTCAACACCTCCGACACGGAGGTTTTTTATTATATGAGAACACTAATCTCGTCAACGCCAACTATGGTTGGTCAAACAGTTATTATTAAAGGTTGGGTAAATTCTGTCCGATCACATGGCACTTTATCGTTTGCTGATATTCGTGATCGTAGTGGTGTTATTCAAGTTGTCGGTGGCAAAGAACTAGGTAATTTAAAAGTTGAAGACGTTGTTGAAATCGAAGGTGTTATTAAAAATCGAGATGAAAAATATTTCAATGATAAAATCATTACCGGTAAAATCGAGCTCGAACAACAAAAACTTACTGTTGTTGAAAAAGCTCTCGATTTGCCTTTCGATATTCATCAGCCCGATCTTAACGTTTCTTTACCAGTTCTGTTAGATCATCGACCTGCTTCTTTACGACACAAAAAAGTTGCTGACGTTTTTAAAATGCAAAGCACTATTGTTAGCGCCTTTCGCCAATATTTAGATGAAAATGGCTTTACTGAAGTTTTTGTTCCTACTATTGTAGCTGGTTCCACAGAAGGTGGTTCAGAAGTTTTTCCAGTAGATTATTTTGGCCATCAAGCTTATTTGGCTCAAAGTCCTCAGCTCTATAAACAAGTGATGACTTCTATTTTTGAACGTGTTTATACTGTCGCTCATGCTTATCGAGCCGAACCATCAGTTACTACTCGTCATTTAACTGAGTATGTTGGTCTTGATGTTGAGTTTGGATTTATCGATAGCTGGCAAGATGTAGTCAAAATGGCCGATTCTACTGTAAAAGCAATCTTCAAAGCCGTTTCCGAAAAACATCAAGATATTTTAGATGAATATGGAGTCACTATCCCTAAAACCGTCGATCTAACTCCTCAAATAAAACTTAAAGATGCTCTCGAATTAATTTATCAGAGAACTGGTCGAGATGTCCGCCACGAATTAGATTTAGATCCCGAAGGTGAGCGAGAGATTTGTCGCTGGGCTTTAGAAGAGCACGGCTCAGAACTAGTATTTATCACTCACTTTTTTACTAAAAAGCGAGCTTGGTATTCTTATGCCGACCCGGAAAACCCTGAAGAAACTTTAACTCTCGATTTAATTGGCCGAGGAGTTGAATGGATTTCTGGTGGTCAGCGAATTAGTAATTATCAACAGCTTCAAGAAAAAATAAAAAGTCGTGGTCAAAACCCAGCAGATTTTGAAGTTCCCTATGGTCAATGTTTCAAATACGGTATGCCACCCGAAGGCGGTTTTGCCATTGGTCTTGAACGGATTACTCAAAACATTCTTGGTTTAGAAAACATTCGTCAAGCTTCATTATTTCCTCGAGATATGGAACGAGTTGATACTCGTCTTTCGGCTGCCAATAAAAAAACTGCTCCTAAAATCGATCTTCATCAAAAATTATTAGCCTATCTTGATGAGAATCAAGTTAAATACAAACACCTTGAGCATCAAGAAACAAACACCTCTGATGAATCAGCAAAAGCACGAGGTACAACTATTGAACAAGGTGCCAAAGCTTTAGTAATGATTGCCGATAATCAACCTATTTTAGTAGTTTTGTCAGCAGCTAATAAGTTAGACAATTCTGCTTTTAAAAAAGAATTTGATATTAAAGATCTCCATATGGCAACTCCTGAAGAAGTGGTTAAATATTCATCAGTAGTCATTGGTGCTGTACCACCATTTGGTAATTTGATCAATTTAAAAACCTATGTTGATCAAGCTTTATTAATGCAACCAGAAATTGCTTTTAATGCTGGCTCCAAAACTACCTCGGTTATTATGTCATCGGCTGATTTTCAGAAATTAGTCAAACCAATTATTGGTCATTATGGAGCATAAAACTAAAATTAATCTTTTAATTTTGGTTATAGTTGGGTTATTTACAGTTTTTTCGATACCTACTTTTGGTTTCTGGAAATTTCAGAATTATTTAGATTCTAAAGATCAAACCGCTTCAGAATTAATTAATTTTCAACACCCCCAGATTCCTCAAGTTAACTCAAAACAAAAGCCTCAACTTCAAGCCCAAAGCGCCATTATTGTTGACAGTCAAACTAATCAAGTTTTGTATTCCCAAAACTCAGATCAAAAAATTTATCCAGCCTCAGTAACCAAACTGGCCACAGCGGTAACAGCCCTCAATATTTATCCACTAAATGAGGTAATAACTGTTGGATCCGAGTATCAAGAAGGTAAAGTTATGGAGTTAAAAACTGGTGAAAGGATTACTATCAAATCATTGGTAGAAGCACTTCTGGTCTATTCAGCTAACGATGCGGCTTTTAATTTAGCTAATCATCATTCTGGTGGCCAATCGGAATTCATTAAAGAAATGAATTTAATCAGCAATAAGTACGGTTTAAAAAACACTCACTTTACTAATTACGACGGAATTCATCATCCTGATCATTATTCAACCGTCTACGACCTATCTCAATTAGCTAGATTGGCTATAAAAAATCCAGTTGTTCGCGAAGTTGTCAAAAATAAAAATTTAACTGTAGTTGATATCGATAAACAATATTCTCATCAGCTCGTTTCAACCAATGAATTACTGGGTGTTGTTCCTGAAGTTCAAGGTTTAAAAACCGGTTGGACTCCAGAGGCTGGTGGTTGTTTTGTTGGCTTAATTAATCTTGATGGTCATGAGTTAATTACCGTCGTAGCTCAAAGCCCAGATCGTTTTGCCGATACTAAAAATCTAATTAACTGGCTTAAAGAATCGGTTGTTTGGCAAGATTATCGACCCTAGTTATTTTAAATACTTATCTATAATAGCCGGTACATAGGCGGTGAAGTTGTTATCGCCTTCAAAAACATAAACTGGTTGTAAATAATTTGTTAATACTACAGGTTCAAAATAAGCTAAGTAAATTTTTCTAATAGTTACCTCTTTGTTAGCAATATCATTTGCTGGCCAATAATTACCAGCTTTCAATTCTCCCCATGCCTCTTCGGCTGACTTAATCGGATAAGTTTCGTAAGACTCACGATCAATATTAGCGTAATGATAATTAACCTCCACCACTTTTTTACCTTCAACTGTCGAGCCAGTAACCATCAGTGAAATTGGCGCTGTGTTTGGATTTGAAGACACTATTTTCATTTCATCATTAATGTTTTTTCTAAATAAATCAACTCGAGTCATATTAGCTTCAGAAGGTGAATCCACTTGTCTTAATCCGTCGGCAGCAATCTTCCAATAACTAATTTTTTGTTCGCCCAAATTTAAATCATCAGGTAATTTATCGGCATCGCTTAAATAACTTTTTGCAGCCACAATCGCTTCTTCTTTGGTTAAAATTCTCTCTGGATTCAAAAGCATTTGATCATTTTCATAGGGATACTTCATTTTAAAACTTCCAGTAAAAACATTAATCGTTAAAGTCTGATTAAGTAAATTATTTTTAAATTCATAGACTCCATTACCAATTTCTTTTGGTTCATTTTCAAATCCCATTAGTTTGGCAGTTTTTTTATCTTCATCTAATGCCATAAATGGCTTATTCGATCTGGCTACAAAATATACTTTAGCTTGATCATTTGAAACTGGAAACTTATCATTAGCTAGCTCTTTAGAAAAACTTTTTGAATCAAAAACTTTTTCTGGAAAAACAATTTTTGGCAGTATTCCATATTTAACTGTTGGTTTTTCTTTAATTGGATGAGCTTTTTCGTAAGCTTTTAAAGCCGAAGTAATTAAAGTCCAAGAAATCAGAAAAAAAACGGTGAATAATCCACCAACTTTTATCAATTTTCTTGTTTGATAGGCAATTAGAGTTAAAGAAGTCACATAATAATTCTAATACAAATTTGGTAAAATCACCTCATGGATAATCCTATTCGAACTCGTATGGCTCCCTCGCCGACAGGTGAGTTGCATATTGGTTCACTTCGAACCGCTCTCTATGATTACGCTTTAGCCAAACAACAACAGGGTCAGTTTATTCTCCGAATTGAAGATACCGATCAGAAACGTTATGTTCCCGGGTCCGACACCCGTCTACTTCAAGTTCTTAAAGATTTTGGATTAAATTGGGATGAAGGACCAGAAATTGGTGGCCAGTATGGTCCCTACATTCAAACTGAAAGATTGCCTATTTATCAACAATATCTCAAAGAATTAATTGATAAGGGTGATGCCTATTATTGTTTTTGCACTGAAGAAAAATTAACTCAAGCTAGAGAGATTCAAAAAGCTGCTAAAAAAATTCCTCGTTACGATCGTTGTTGTTTAAAATTATCTCCCCAACAGGTCAAAGAAAACTTGGCCAACGGTATACCTTATGTAGTTCGAATGAAAGTTCCCGAAAATGAAACTTTAATTTTTAATGATTTAGTTCGAGGTGAAGTAAAATTCAATACCAACGATGTTGATGATCAGGTTTTAATGAAATCTAACGGTATTCCGACCTATCATTTTGCTGTCGTGGTTGACGACCATTTAATGAAAATCACTCACGTTTTTCGAGGTGAAGAATGGTTGCCATCAGTTCCAAAACATATTTTACTTTATCGCTATTTTGGTTGGGAAATGCCTCAACATGCCCATCTTTCAATCTTTTTAGATCCTTCCCATCCCGGCAAAATGAGTAAACGTTATGGTACCGTTTCTGCTCAAGGATTTTTAGCTGAAGGCTATTTACCCGAAGCAATGATGAACTTTTTAATGTTACTTGGTTGGAATCCTGGTACTGAAAAAGAAATCTATTCACTTGCCGAATTCATCAATGATTTTAAAATTGAACGTTTGAATAAAAAACCAGCTATTTTTGATCGCAAAAAATTAGACTATTTTAATGGCATCTATATTCGTCAATTAAGCTCAGAAAAATTATTTGATTATTTTAAAAAGTTTTTACCCCAGGCCTCCGACGATCAAATCAATATTTTAATGCCAGTTCTTAAAGAACGAATCATCAAGTTTTCTGATTTAGTTAGCTCTACAAAATTTTTGTTTGAAGATCTTGATTATTCAAAAGAATTATTACTCAAAAAGGGGACAGATCCAAAACTAGCCATCGAAATGTTAACTCAAGCTAAAAATTTATTTACCGATTTCTCTAATTTGCAAACTAGAATAATGGATTTGATTAAACAAAATAATTGGAATACCGGTGAATTTTTTATGGTTTTTCGAGTAGCCATTTGTGGATCTGAGTATACTCCACCAGTGGTTGATTGCTTACCAGCTCTTGGTCAAGAAGCAACTATCCGAAAAATTGATATTGCTCTCAACAAGTTGTTAAACTAAAGAGTGATTATTTTTGCACTGATCTTGTTTTTAATATCTACTTTGCCGGTTTTAGCCGCTCCTCAAATTACTCTTAATTCTGTTCCTGCCAACACCGTTATTGGCGATACTTTTGCCGTCAACTTCTCGATTACTGATACCAATATTGGCACTACTTATCATTATTTTATTGATGGAGACTCAACTGTCGACGAACTACCATCTTGTAGTTCAAGTTTCGATAATTGTCCAAATATTATTTCCAGCGAAGCTACCGTATCTGCCATAGCCTACGCTAAATATACCACCTCTAGTGTTGAAGCTAAAGTTAGATTAATTGAATCAGACAAACACAGTTCTTCTTTTTACAGCTTAGCCTTTACTATTCCAGGACTTACACCTACACCTACACCCACATCTACCCCAACTTTTACACCTACTCCCACTCCAACTCATACTCCAACTCCCACCCCGTCTTTTACCCCCACTCCAACTGCCACCAAAACTCCCACTCCAACCCAAACTTCTACTCCAACTCAAACCCCTACTCCTACTGAATATATTCCCACCCCAGAACCACTAGCTTTAGAAGATGCTTTTACTACTCCCACTCCAGTTCCCACCGGCAACATTGCCGGTATTAATGATGTTGTTTTTACCTCAACACCAACTCCAGCTAAAAACATTAATATTCTGCCATTTATTTTTATTGGTATTGGCGGTCTATTATTATTAATCCCGCTTATTATTACTAAAATTAAATGAAGAAATTAATCTATTTTTTACCGTCAATTATTTGGATGTGTTTTATTTTCTATTTATCTTCTCAGTCAACTATTGGTATTGGTCAAACAAAAACAGAAAGATTCTTGATTCTAAAAACTTTTCATTTAATTGAATATGCTACTTTAGCAATTTTTTTATTATTCGCTTTTCGTCGATATCTCCCCTCAGCACTCTTTGCTTATCTTTATGCTCTCACCGACGAACTTCATCAGCGATTTGTTCCCGGTCGAGAGGGCAAGTTTCAAGACACTTTAATTGATCTTTTGGGAATTACTCTAGGACTGATTTTTATAAAATACTTTCTGATCAAGTTGTATTCTAAATTACCCAACAAGTTCAAAAGCTTATAAGACATTTCCTATTTGACATTTTTGTTTTGATTGGTCTATGATGATGGTGTAACGTTTAACAATCAAAGGAGGTGAATCAACTTGAAAAAAATCTTATCAGGTCTTTTAGTATCTTTATTAGTGGCTGGAACTGCTTTTATCAACACTCGTGCTGCCTGGACTGATACTGTTTCTTTATCGAACAATATCATTACTTCCGGTACTGTTGACTTGCAGTTAGCTGCCGATGGATTAGCCGAAACTCCAACTTGGGAACAGAGCAATGCTGTTTCTGGTTTTAATGTTTCTGGTCTTTATCCAGGCGCTAGTGTTGGAGAATATTCTTTCTCCGCTCGTAACAATGCCCCATCAATCGCTTTAGCTTTATCAGCTTTTGCTAGCAATGTGGCTGTTTACAACACTACTGATGTCACTAAAGCTCCACAAGTTGTTGATAAAACAAAACTTACTATTGCAGTCTACGACTACAATACTAGTACTGTTTTAGCAACTCAAACCTTGGCTGAATGGGAAGCTGCTACTGCTACTACCGCTATCGATTTAAGCACCACCTTAGATTCTGTTAATCCAATCAGAAATTTTGGATTTACTGTAACTATGGCTGATGATGCCGGTAACGAGTGGCAAGGTAAAACTGTCGAGTTCACTCTCGATGTGATTGGTACCAGCACTGCACCTACACCATAATGGTTTTTAAGGGAAGGCAAATTTATTTGCCTTCTCCTAAAGCTCATGAAACAACCACAAATTATTAAATATTTAAAAACTATAGTCTTAGTTTTTTTGGGTCTAGTTTCTATCTTTCTACTTTTAATTTCTTTTCCTGGAAAAATCCCTTTTAAAGCCTTTATTGTCACTTCTGGAAGTATGAGGCCAAAAATTGCCGAAGGTTCGGTAGTGGTCGTCAAGCGGGGTAATGATAATTTAAAAGTTAATGATGTCATCACTTTTATACGTCCAGACAATTTTAAAGAAAACATCACCCATCGAATTACTGAAATTAAAACCGATCCCAAAATTGCCTATACTACTAAGGGCGATGCCAATAATGTCGTTGATAATTGGCAAGTTAATAAAGAAAAAATTTGGGGTAAAGTAATGTTTTCAGTTCCATTTTTGGGACACTTAATTAATTTCTCACGAACCAAAGTTGGTTCGATCATTGTTTTTGTTATCCCGGCTCTATTAATCATTCTTTCTGAAATCATCGATATTTACAAGAATTTTAAAAAGCCAAAAATAACTGCTGCACTGATTATTTTAATGATGCTCTCTTTTACTAAAAGTATTGGTTATACCAAAAGTTTTTACTCAATAAAATCAATCGCCATCAACAACCAAGCAGTTACTACCTGTTGGCAGGCACCTTCTGGTCCAGTATTAACCACACCCCTAACTGATCAATATCTTAATTCTTTATCAGTAGATTTTAGTTGGCAGGAATCAGTTGATCCTTGTCATAATTCAAAAACCTATCGAATTGCTCTCTATTCAGATCAAGAAAAATCCAATTTAATCTATCGTTCCGATTATGATTCTCCTCGAACCTTCAACTACACTTTCGAAACTGTTGGCAATTACTGGTGGCAAGTAGAAGTAATTAATCAATATGGTCATGCTTCACTTAGTCCTCTTCAAAAATTTACCCTCGACACTTCACTACCAACTTCGTCTTTAAGCCAACCCGACCCATCTATTCAAAAAACTACTCAGATTAATCTTAACTACTCGGTTTCCGATGATAATTTTGATTATCTTCAACTTTGTTATTCTTACAATCTTGGCTCTTGGATTTGTAACTCTGAAAATCGTTATGATCAACCTTCAAATATTGCTAACTTTGTTGCCACTCAAGGCGATGGCATCTATCAGTTTTACTCTTTGGCGGTTGACCAAGCTGGTAATTCTGAAGATTCTACCGGTAAAACCAGTTCACCAGTATCTGTTCAAATTGACACCTTGGCTCCTACCACCAATATCAGTCTTCCTCAAGACGTTTTTGATGGCCAAAATTTACTTTTGAATGGTGATTTCTCTAATGGTTTAAATAACTGGACTGTTGGCCGAACAGATGTTGGTGATCATCTGATTACCACCTCTGGCTTGGGTTTATTAGGAGAAGCAATAACTCCTATGGTAGGGGGAAATATGTTACAGTTAGGTTTTCAGACCTCGGCTCCATTTGATGCCACCGATAGTCTTTGGTCAGACTTTACCTTACCCCAAAACCAATTATCTCAGTTAAGTTTTTGGTATCGTTTTATTTCCAACGACACTGTCGATTACGATACCTTTCAATCAAAGATTATTACCTATGATTTAACCAATGAATATATCACTCCAGTTGTTTTAACTGGTGGCAATGAGTCTCCTGGGAGCATGTCTTATACTGGTTATGACTCTGGCTGGAAACAAATCACTCAAGATTTACCTTTTGTTTCAGGAACAGCTCCAAAATCAGTCCGAATTTGGTTCGGAGTTAACGACAATAATCAGTCAGTCAACTTTAATTCTTGGGCTTTTGTAAATAATGTCAAAGTATCAACTGTTACTGCCAGTACGGCTGATTCATCCGCACCCAACACCGATGCCCACGATACTGGTTCTGGTATCGATACTACCACCACCACTTCGCCGTTAACTCAACCCGAAAATACTGTTAGCGTTGGTTCCACTGATTTGGCAGGTAATCCGGAAACTAACCACCCAACCACTGTTAATTTGGTTTCTTCAATTGTCTTGAATAAGATTAATTTTACAACTCCAGCAGTTTTAGATGTTTACAACAACTCTACCGCTACGGTTAATCTTTCTAGTTATTATTTACAAAATAGTTCTGGTTCAACCCTTCCTTTTACTGCCGTCGATTTAGCGGCTAACACCAGTTACTCAATCACTTTACCTTCTGATTTCATCAATTATTCTGTCGATACTCTTAAATTATTTAATGATCAAGGCCAGCAAGATCAAACCAACTATCAAAATCAATTAGCCAATAATCTTTGGTATCGTTCGCCAAACGGCCTCGGTAGTTGGGTAACCTCCAATCCCACACCAGTATTAACTGCTTCTTTAAATTACAAAACTGGCAACCAAAGCAAAATTATCATGAGTCTTAATCATCTAACCTCAGAGTATCTACCGGCCAGTTATGAAATTATTTACTCAAGCGCTGGTCTAGAAAAGGGGATTGCTGGTACCATTGAAGCTCATACTGTTGTCAACGATAAAACCGATCGAGAATTTATTCTTGGCACCTGTTCGTTTGAAGGTTGCACTGTCGATTCCCAAATTGGCACCTCAGCTACTTTAATTCTTACCGATACTGCTGGCGATACTACTTATTTAAATCAAATATTTAATCTCCAATGATTATTTTAATAAGCCTATTATTTTTATTATTTTCTTCGCCAGTTTTAGCTACCAATCCTGCTAATATTAGCTGCCAAGGAGATGATTGCACTCGTCAAAATAATTTACCTTTGTTTGTCGTCACTAATTTTTATCCAGGTCAAACCACTTCCGAAGAAATGACTGTTTCCAATCGTCGTTCTGAAGAATGTCCTTTAAGCCTTCGAGTTGTTAATCAAAATTTTGAACCCGATATTCTTTCTCCCGAATTAACAATTAGCCTTACTTCTGGAACTAAACTTTACTATTCTGGCAGTCTTTCTCATTTTATGGATTTAGGCTCCATGTCTCTAGATAATTTAACTCCTGGAGAAACTCGTAATTTTCATTGGGTAGTTAGCCTCAATCAAAATTTATCTAATCAATATCAAGATCAAACTTCCAGATTTAATATCGATGTCAATTTATTTTGTAATACTTCTGATAATTCAAACAACAATAATAACAACAATAATAACCCTCCAACCTGTAACGACTCACTTCCGGGAACCCCCACTAATTTAACTGCCACCAAAGTCTCGGCTACTCAAGTCCGACTGAATTGGACACATGCACCCTCACCGTTTACTTCTTATTTAGTTGCTTACGGCCCTTCTAGTGGAGTCTACTTGTATGGCAATCCTAACGTTGGTTCTACCAACCAATATATTGTTGGTTCGTTAACCCCTGGGGCTCAATATTGTTTTTACGTCCGAGCTCAAAACGGTTGTATGCCAGGGCTACGTTCTAACGAAGTCTGTATTAATACTGGTTCAACAATTCCAATTACCACCAATCCTCCCGCCGGATTTCAAGAAGGTGTTCTTGGTGTTGAAACCACCGCTCCTGCCGAAACAACTCCGCCCCCCGAAGTTTTGGGTACTGGAGAAATCGCCGGTGCTACCACTAATCAATGTTCAAAATATTGGTTGCCAATACTTTTCTTAATTGCTTTTATTATCAATTCAATTCTGTGCTTACTCAACAGTAATTTTGTTTTCCGTCATTTAGTTCCTATTCTAATTTCCTTTGCTCTCTTTTTAATTGATAAGTATTTTTTGCAAACTCGTTGTTGTTTAATTTTTGATCTTTATTGTCGATTTTATTGGTTGGGTAATATCGTTGCTTATGTTCTACCCAACCTTCTCTTTTCACCTGAAGAAAAATAGCTTATACTGAAATGGTGAAACGTCTTTGGCAACATTATTTTCTACCTTCGGAAGCTAACAACCACAAAGCACTTTTGCTTCAACCGGCTTTTATTTCTTTGTTTATTATTGGCTATTTATTAAACCAATCATTAATCAAAGCTCTTACTTTAATTAAGCCCGGAGTATTGGGGTATTCTTCAGAGATAACTACTCAAAAAGTAGTCGATTTAACCAATCAACAACGTCGTGCTAATCAACTTCCAGAATTAAAATACAACTCAATTCTTAGCCAGTCTGCCACTAAAAAAGCTCAAGATATGTTTGCCAATAATTATTGGGCTCACAATTCTCCAACTGGCACTTCTCCTTGGGATTTTTTTCAAGCTGAAGGTTATCAATATTCAATTGCTGGCGAAAACTTAGCCAAAGATTTTTATGACACCGATTCAATGATGAAAGCCTGGATGAAATCACCCACTCATCGGGCAAATATTGTTAATCCCAAATATCAAGAAATAGGTATTGGAGTAGTCAATGGCACCCTTAATGGTGTTAAAACTACCCTGGTAGTTCAACATTTTGGAACTCCATTAGCTGCTGCCGATATTCCTCAAACTCCCAAAACTTATCAAACTGAAGAAATAACTACCCAAGCCAAAGATTTGGTCGCTGGCTCAAAAAAAGAACTGGTGATTAACCCACTTGCTGTTTCCAAATTTTTTGGAACCGCCATGTTTATTTTTATTTTGAGTTTAATTGTCGTCGACGCCTACTACACCATTAAAAATCAAACTTTTCGATTAGCTGGTTCATCTGCTGGCCATATTAGTTTTTTGCTGGTTATCTTTTTATTATTATTGTTCTCTCGACAGGGAACTATTTTCTAATCTATGCCTTTAACTGAAATCAAGAAACATCCTTATGATTTTTTACTCTTAGCAATTATTCTCCTTGGAGCTGTTATTTCTTTTTTTATTTTTAGCTACGAGCCTCACTATCAAAGACGAATTATCTATCTCACTTCCTTTGCTTATTTAGCCTGGAGTTTGTTTCATCACTATCGTAAAGGCGACTTACACCTATCAATTATTATTGAATATTTAGCTTTAATACTATTGGCGGTAGTAATCACTACTTCAACTCTTTTTTAGCCTCTTGCCATTGTTTTATTTTCTTTGGATCTCCCGATAATAATATCTCTGGAACATTCTTTCCCAAATATTCAGCTGGTCGGGTATATTGTGGATATTCCAAAACACTATTTTCACTAAAACTTTCATCTTTATTAGATTCATCTTTACCTAATACTCCATCTAATAATCTTGTTACAGAATCAATCATTACCATTGTGGGCAATTCTCCCCCGGTTAAAACATATTCACCAATTGATACTTCTTCGTCAACCAAATCAACCACTCTCTCGTCAAATCCCTCATATCTTCCACAAATAAAAATTAAATTATCTTCTTTGCTCCATTCTCTTGCCATCTGCTGAGTAAACTTTTTACCCTTAGCACTAGTTAAAATTACTTTGCTATTTTTATTCTTCTTAATTTCTTTTAAGGCTTGATCAATTACATCAACCCTAATCAACATTCCTACTCCACCACCATAAGGTCGATCGTCAACTGCGCCATAACTGTTCCAGGCCCACTTTCGCATATCGTGGCACTCTAATTCAATTATTTTTTTGTCTAAAGCTCTCTTAATCATCCCTTCCGCAAAAGGGGATTCAAACATTTTAGGGAACAAGCTAATCACATCTATTTTCATGCCCTTATTATACGTTATAATCTTTCTATGAAACAAAACACTCAAACCGCTGTGATTGTTATCCCAACTTATAATGAAGCTGGAAACATTGGCAAGATGATAGATTATCTGAATGAAACCACTTTTCCTTATATCGAGAAAAAGAATGAAGGTTTAACAGCCGACTGGGTAATGAAAATATTAGTAGTCGATGCAAATTCACCCGATGGTACCGGAAAAATAGTTCAAGAAAAATCCAAAAAATATTCCAATACTTATCTTTTAACCGAAACTACTAAAGATGGTTTAGGGGCAGCTTACTTCAAAGGATTTAAATATGCTATGAAAGAATTAGCTGCTGATTTTGTTTTTGAATTCGATGCCGATTTTCAGCACCCTCCTGAAACCTTACCTTCAATGTTAAAAGCCATGGAAGATGGTTACGACTATGTTATTGGTTCGAGAAAAATTAAAGGCGGAGAAGAACCAGAGGGCCGTGATTTTATGAGAATGCTAATGACCGAAGCCGGTGGTTTTGTGGCGAGATTTATTCTCTTTTTTCCATTCAAACACTTTTGGGATGTTACCGACCCAACTACTGGTTTAAAAGTAACCCGAGTTAAGGGCTTTATCGATCAAATGAGTTTTGACTTTGATCGATTATATAGCCGTAAATTTGGTTATAAAGTCCAACTACTTTTAGAAACTTTAAATATGGGAGCCAAATTTAAAGAAGTTCCTTTAAAGTTTAAAAATCGATCTGTTGGCGAATCCAAATTCGAGTCAGACACTACTACTGAAATTTTACTATCATGTTTTAAGTCACGATGGTTTGATCCTTTTATCCAAAAATTTCTAAAATTTGGAATTGTGGGCGGATTTGGTTTTGTAGTCAACACTCTTGGTGCCAAAATTTTTAAAAATATTTTTATCACTCCCGAGTCGAATCTTAGCTTGCTTAATGGTTTGTGTAATGCCGCTGCCGCTGAACTAGCTATCATTTCCAACTTTATTTGGAACAATCTTTGGACTTTTTCTAAAGAAAAAATTGACCCCAGCAAATTGTTACCAAAATTCTTAACTTTCAATTTATCTTCTGTAATTACTGGTATTATTATTCCTTCAACTGTAATTGCAATTTTAACTTCTCTTTTTGGAGACCAATTGTTCCTCTATCAAATTATTGCCATCTTTGGCCTAACTATTCCGCTTAACTGGTTTGTTTACAATAAAATTATTTGGAAAAAATAGTCTTTGACTTTTAATTATTAACCATTCATAATATCAAAATGACACAAACAAACGATACCAAAGCCCAAATGTTAGATTTTTTAAATAAAATCGAAGTTAAATGCGAAGAAATTTTTGTTGGCAAGCTACCTGCTATGCCTCAAAACATTAAAGAAATCATCGTTAAAATCGCTCCATATTTAACCATTGTTGGTTTATTATTCTCTACACTAGCTTTATTAACTGTTTTTGGAACAGGTTTTGCCCTTTTGTCTGTTACTGCTCTTGATCATACCGGTGGTACTTATAAATTTATTCTAAACGGCATCTTTATTGTAGTTTTTGCGGTTCTTCAAATCATGGCTCTTCCTGGTATGTTCAAACTTACTGCTAAATCTTGGAAATTATTATTCTACATTTCGCTTTTAAGCATCGTTTCCAATCTCTTAGCTTTCAACTTAGGTGGTGTTGTTATCGGCGGAGGTATTTCCCTCTACATCTTATTCCAAGTCAAATCTTTATATAAGAATTAAAAAAACTAAAAAGCCCCGAGCAATCGGGGCTTTTATTATGTCAAAATTATTTACTTGATAAGTTTTTTATTGTTTCGTCAAAGTTTTTATTATTATCTTCCTTAATACTCAAGAGTAGTTCCACCACCATTTCTGAAATGTAATTTTGTAGTTTATTAGTTTGCTCTTCGGTTAATTGTAATTCTTTACTAAATTCATCAATTGTTTGCATTGCTTATTTTACCATTTA
>JAKQJL010000022.1 GCA_029561175.1 bacterium | reverse complement strand
CGACCAAGAGTTTGATCGGTGAGATCAACTAAACGCCAGTGTCGGTTGACAACATTACCTTTGGTGACAGTAGTTTTTTGCTTCATAGTTTGGCCTTTTTAGACTTAGTAACTTTTTTAGTTTCTTTTACTTCTTTCTTGTCTTCTTTCTTTTCTTCTTTTTTAAGAGGGAAAGAATAAGCTTGGTTGAAGGTAATCTTGACTAAAGTAGCATCATCTCCACGACGAATTCCAACTTTATGTGTTTTAGTGAAATTTGAGGTGATATCTTTAAATTGAGTAGTGATAGCTTGATAAAGCTCTGAAACTAGAGCTTTATTTTGAAGGTAGGCGTTCAAGTGACGTTGAGCTAAAACGATGTCATGAGTGACTACATAATTCAAAACATTCTCAATTAAGGGAATAACTGCTTTAGCCTTGGCTTCGGTAGTTTGCATTGAACCATTAGTAAGAATAGATCGGAGTTGGGAACGAAACATTGATTGACGTTCTTTAATATTTCGACCTAATTTTTTTCCAAAACGACGATGTTTCATATTATTTCCAAGAGAATCCCTTCTCTTTTAACCATGCATCAATAACTTTTAATGATTTTTCACCGACATTTTTAGATTTGCTGACTTCTAAGCGTCCAGCTTTGATTAAATTTTCAATGTTAGCAAAACCGGCTTTCTTTAAAGCATTGGTAACTCTTAAAGGAAGTTCGATTTCTTCAATTGAAATATCTGAACCAGTGTTAATTGGATTAGAAGCGAGAGTAACAACCTCTTCATCGAATTCTTTAGGATCGACGATTTGAGAAAGAGAGTTAATCATGTCTTTAGCAGCAATTTTGATAGTTTGAAGAGGGTCAATTGAACCATCAGTCCAAACTTCTAAAATTAATTTGTCGTAATCTGATTTTTTACCTAAACGAGTAGGAATAACTTCGTAGTTAGCTTTAACGACTGGAGTGAAGGCGGCATCTAAAATGATTTCGCCGACAACATCGGTTTTTTGTTCTTTAGCCATGGTGTAACCGACTCCACGTTCAACAGTAAGTTGAATCTTCAAAGAAGCTTTAGGATCGGTAATGGTAGCAATTACTTGATCAGGATTGGAAACTTTACAAAGATCGTTGCCAATGATGTCTTTAGCAGTAACGATGCCAACACCTTTTTTAGATAATTCTAAAGTGACAGGCTCTTCACGATTGTAGGTGAATTTTACTTTTTTAAGATTTAATGAAATATCGACTAAATCTTCTTTAATACCAGGAAGAGTAGTAAAGAGATGGTTAGCGCCATCAACTTTAATTCGAGTAATAGCAGCACCAGGAATAGTAATTAAAAGAATTCGGCGAAGAGAATTACCTAATGTGTGACCAAAACCACCAATTAATGGAGAAAGTTCAAACTTTCCATAATTGGCTGTGGATTTGATGGTATTGATATGAAATTTGCTTGTATCGACCATAATTTTCTCCTTTAACGGGAATAGTATTCAATAATTAAATTAATATTGATAGCTGAGTTAAAGTCTTCTGATGAAGGAAGACCATTTATTTCAACTCCAAATTTGGAACGATCAATACTTATCCAGGCTGGGGCTTTGAAATCTTTCTCAGAAATAGGAAGATTTTCACCGGCAGATGAAATAATCTTAGAGTCAAGAGTAATTTGATCAGTTTTCTTGACTTGATACGAACAAACGTTTAATGGTTTACCATTAACTAATATATTTTTGTGAGAAACAAGTTGTTTGGCGTGTGATCGGGAAGAAGCTAAACCAGCTTTATAAACGATATTGTCTAGTCTAAGTTCGAGTAAGGTTAAAAGATTGATACCAACCAAACCTTTCATGGATTTAGCTTTAAGATAGTAGTTTTTAAATTGAGTTTCTTGAACACCGTAAATTCTTTTTGCTTTTTGTTTGGCTCGTAACTGAATTCCGTAATCAGTGGGTTTTTTACCGCCTTTAAGACCGTGCATTCCGGGAGGGATAGCACCTTTTTTCTCTAAAGGACATTTAGCTGATGAACAACGGCTTCCCTTAAGAAAGAGTTTGATACCTTCAGCGCGGCAGAGTCGGCATTTGGTTTGATAAGTTACTCGTGACATAAATTAATTTTTAATTCAAAATTTTTAATTTTTAATAATTAAACTCTTCTTGCCTTGGGTGGACGTGGTCCATTGTGGGGAATGGGAGTAATATCGGAAATAAGTTCAACATCAAAGTCCCTTTTGGTTCTTAAGAAACGAAGAGCGGCATCGCGACCAACACCTGGACCTTTTAAGTAAACTTCAAGCTTTTTGATACCAAATGGTTTAGCGGCATCGAGAGCTTTTTCAATAGCAGTAGTAGCAGCAAAAGGAGTTGATTTACGAGCACCCTTGAATCCAGAGTGACCAGATGAAGACCAGGAAAGAGTATTACCCTTAAGATCGGAAATGGTAACGATAGTATTGTTAAAAGATGATTTTACACAAAGTCGTGCTTCAGCAACGCTCTTAACAACTTTCTTTTTGGTGACAATTTTTTTTGTATCGGTCATAGGTTATTTATTTTTGGCAACTGAAGCTGCTTTTTGTTGGGTTTCAATTTTTGCCCAAGCTTCTTTAGTAAGAGATCCAACAGTTTTCTTTTTACCTTTACGGATACGAGCATTACTTTTGGTTCGCTGACCACGACAAGGTAAGGAAACGATGTGTCGAATTCCTCGATAACATTTAATAGCTTTTAAACGATCAATATTCTCACGAATTTCTTTTTTCAAGTCGCCCTCAACGCTAAAAGATTCCAAAGCTTTCATTAAATTTCCAACATCATCTCGAGAAAGATCTTTAATTCGGGTGTCTAAACTAATACCAGCTTTTTTGGCTAGTGCGATAACATTTTTTGGACCAATACCAAAAAAACGAGTTAAACCAACTTGGGCTCGTTCATGGTCTGGTATTTCGATACCTGAAATTCTCATAGTAGATTATCCCTGTTTTTGGGTGTGCTTTTTAGTGGAACAAATAACCCGTCGAATTCCACGACGGATAACAACTTTACAGTTTTTGCAGCGTTTTTTGATTGATGACTTGACTTTCATAGAGAAACTCTGGGTATTGTAACCTAAATTGGCGACAATATCAAAGAGTAAATAGATAAATTAACCCCGATAGACAATTCTACCTTTTAATCCCTCGGGTGAAAGGACTAAAGAGACTCGATCACCGGCAAGACATCGGATGTGATTCATCTTTAATTTACCGGCTAGATAGGCAACTATTAAACGACCATCTTCATCGAGTTTAACCCGAAAGAGTTGATCTGGTAAAACTTCAGTAATAGTACCCTTAACTTGAGGATCTTTTTGCATTTATTTTAAACTATTAATTTTGTTAACAATATCGTCAAAAATTGGGTCGATGGGACGGTTGCCGTCGACATTAAACATCTTTTGAGTGGTTAAAAAATGATTCTTGATCTGATCAATGGTGTCGTTGTAGGATTTTTGACGAGCAGTGACAGCCTGAGGAGTATTATCTGATCTGGAAGCATCTTGAAACTCAGAACCCATTTTAGCACGACGAGCCATAATTTCTTCAAAAGTAACATCGAGATGGATTACTAAATCGAGAGGTTGATTTTGAGAGGCTAAATATTTTTCAACGGCAATCCCCTGTTCAAGCATTCGAGGAAAACCATCAACAATAAAATCTTGATTATTTATTTTTTGCAGATTAGATTCTAATAATTCTTGAACTAAATCATCGGGAACCCAATGGCCTTGATCGATGTAGCTTTGGGCTTTGAGGCCAATTTCAGATTTAGCTTCGATTTCGTTTCTGAGCAATTGACCCATAGAATAATGGGTTAAATTAAATTTTTCGGCTAATAATTTAGCTTGAGTGGATTTTCCGCAACCGCTAGGACCAATAATAAAAAGATTTAAGGACATTAGTAAGTAAGCTTGTCGTAATTATAAGTTTGGACGACGTTTTCGATTTTGCGAGTAAGCTCGATAACTACTGAAACCACGATTAGAATTGAAGTTCCACCGATAGTTAAAGTAGTAATGCCAGTCATTTTTTGAACAATAGAAGGAGCAATAGCGATAACACCCAAGAATACGGCACCAATACAAATAACTCGATTGAGTAAATATTGAAGTCTTTTTTCGGTTGAACTACCGGGTCGGATTCCGGGAATAAAACCACCTGATTTTCTTAATTCATCAGCAATATCTTTGGGTTTAAAAACCACTGAAGTGTAGAAAAATGAAAAACCAATGACTAATAAGAAATAAAATAACATGTATAAATAACCATCGGTTTTGAATAATCGAGAAATAGTTAAAAAGATATTGGAAAGAGTTTGATTGGGAAGATGACCTAAGTATTGACCTAAAAGAGAGGGAATGGTGGCTAAAGAAACAGCAAAGATGATAGGCATGACACCAGCGGTGTCGACTTTAATTGGTAAATAAGTGGTCTGACCTCTTTTGGCATAATGAACCGGAATTCGTAAAACAGCTTCTTCAACCATGACAATGGCTAAAACCATAAAAACAGCTAAGCCGATAAAGACAATTAAATTGAAACTGTTTTGAGGGTTGGAAAAATCGGTAATCGACATGGTTTGAAAAGCACTGATGGGCAAACGAGCAATAATACCAGCAAAGATAAGAACTGAAGTGCCATTACCAATGCCAAATTGATTAATCATTTCTCCCAAAAAGATCATTACCATAGTACCAGCGGTCATGCTTAAAACTAAAGCAATTAAAGTTAGAGGAGATAAGACTCCGATAATGTTTTGAGAGCGAAGAATTCCATACATTCCCAAGGCTTGAAAAATAGCAATTGGAATAGTGGCGATACGAACGTATTGATTAATTTTAGCTCGACCCATTTCACCTTCTTTGGCTAATTCTGCCAGCTGTGGGCTGACCAATTGAAGTAACTGAAGCATAACAGATGCGTTGATATACGGATTCAATCCTAGAGCCATAATTGAAAAGTTGGCCAAAGTACCTCCGGAGAAAATATCAAGCAAAGATAACATCTGATTTTGAGAAAAAAACTTCCGTAAAAGGTCAAGATTAACACCGGGAACGGGAACGTGAGCAATAAATCGTGAAAGAATTAAAATCCCTAAAGTGAGAAAGATTTTTTTTCGAAGAAGGGGTGTTTTTAAACCTTCAATATAGAGTGATAAAGATTTGACAATGTGATTCATCAATCTATCTTACCACCAGCAGCTAATATTTGGTCTTTGGCTTTTGATGAAAAAGAAAGACCAGCAAAAGAAAGTTTTTTGGCAAATTTTGGAGCTGATAAAACTTTGATTTTAGCAGGTAAATTTTCTTTGATAAAACCCATTTTTTCAGCTAATAAATCAAAAGTAATTACCTCTGATTCTTTGAACCATTTATCGATGAGAGTTAAAGAAACATAAGGACATTTGGTTTTAGCCAAAACTCGATGTTTACCTCTTAAAAATGGAGTTCTTTTGATCCAACCTTTTTTAATTTTGGTACCATCAAAAGTAATTTTAGTTTTACCTCGAACTTTGTCTCCTTTGGCACCACGACCAGTGGTATGACCACCTTTTTTAGAACCATAACCACGACCAACTCGGCGTGAAGGTTTTTGGGTTGTTTTAGTTAATTGACTGAGTATTTCCATAGTGATTAAAGGGTTTGCAGAGCTTTAAAAGCAGCCCAAACATTAACCGATTTAGTTTTAGAACCGATAATTTTGGAAACAATATCTTTGATACCAGCCAATTCAACTACTGATCTAACTGGACCACCAGCAATTAAACCACTTCCCTGTTTTCCAGGACGAATTAAGATGATAGCACTTTTAAACTTCAATTTTACTGAAGCAGGAATGGTACCATTTTCAATCTTAATGGTAACCATAGCTTTGCGAGCATGATTGGTAGCTTTTTGAATAGCATCAGCAACCGATTTAGCTCGACCATGACCAACACCAACTCGTGATTTTTTATCACCAGTAACTACCAAAGCTGTGAAAGCAATTTGATTGCCTCCTTTGGTTTTTTTGGAGACTCTTTTAATTTGAACAACTTTATCGGAAAATTCCGATTCTGGTTTGTCCATGTTTCTGATTTGTTTATTTTCAAAATTTGAATTTGACATGATTAGAATTCTAAGCCGCCAGTACGAGCAGCATCTGCTAAAGCTTTAACACGACCATGATATTTGTAGATACCACGATCAAAGCGAACTTTTTTAACTTTATTTTCTAGAGCAATTTTAGCAATAGTTTCACCAACTTTGGTAGCTAATTCGGTTTTAGTACCTTTTTTATCGGTTAACTTTTTAGTTGAAAATGAAGCTAGAGTTTTTCCGTGTTTATCGTCGATAATTTGAGCCCAAATATGTTGGTTGCTACGAAAAACTGACAATCGAGGAATGCCAATATTGATAGCAATTTTATTTCTAATTCTTTTTAATCGACGAAGTTTTTGATCGTGAATCATAATTATGCTTTAGCGGTTTTACCGGCTTTTAACTTAATAAATTCATCAACATAGCGAATACCTTTACCTTTGTAAGGTTCTGGAGTGCGAATTTTTCGGATATTGCTAGCCATTTGGCCAACTTTAACTTTATCAGCACCAGTAATAACTAGTTTAGATTCATCTGGAGTAACAAAAGATAAACCTTGAGGAATATCGACAATAACAGGATTAATATAACCAGCAGAAACTGAAAGTTTTTGACCTTGAAGTTGGAATTTGTAACCAGTACCTCTGATTTCGAGTTCTTTCTTCCAAGGAGTAACCACACCAGAAATCATATTACTGATTTCGGCACGAATAGCTCCGTGACAGGCTTTAACTTTTTTATCTTCAGATAATCTTTTGACGTAAACTAAACCATCAGCAACTTCGACGGTTAAACGAGGAGGAAATTCTAAAGAAAGACTTCCTTGTGGACCAGTGACGTTAACTTGACGACCATTTATTTCGACAGTAACTCCTGAAATGATTTTGATAGGGTTTTTACCAATTCGTGACATAGTAATTAGCTTAATATATTTCAGCAATAATTTCTCCACCAAGTCCAAGTTTTTTAGCTTCTTTTTGAGAAAGAACACCTTTGGAGGTAGAGACAATGATTAACGATTGTGGGGTTTTTCCCCAAGGTAGATTTAAAGATTTTTCATACCAACGTCGACCTGGTTTAGAAAACAAAGCCACGTCAGTAATTTTAGAAATATTATCGGTTTGAATTAATTTTACAGTTATCTCTTTTTTATCTTCGGAAACTGAATAGCTGTCGATAAAACCGTTTTTCTTTAAGGAATCGGCAATCGCAACAATAAATTTTGATGATGGTGATTTTAGAGATTTTGAACCAGCAAGAGATGAATTCTTGATTCTGATTAAGAAATCGCAAGCGAGTGAAGAGATCATAGAGAGTTTACCAACTTGATTTTTTAACTCCAGGTAAAGCGCCCTGGTGGGCTAATTTGCGGAAACAAAGTCGGCAAAGCCCAAATAAACGAATAAAACCGCGGGGTCGTCCGCAAAGTTGACATCGATTATGATATCGAACTTTAAATTTTAATTTTTTCTTTTCTCGAATAATTTTAGATAAGTTTGCCATAATTAATCTTTTTGAAAGGGAAACCCTAGGGCGGATAATAACATTTTCGAATCAGAAACGGAAGAGGCAGCTATGTTAATAGTGATCTGAAGTGAACGAATCTTATTAACTTTATCAAGGTCAATTTCTGGGAAAAATGTTTGGTCTTTAAGAGTTAAATTGTAGTTGCCAGAGGAATCAAAGTTGGTGTCTGGTAAACCTTTAAAATCGCGTAAACGTGGTAAAACGATATTGAATAATTTTTCAATAAAGTGATTCATGCGAGCACCACGAAGAGTGACTTTGTAAGCCAAAGGTTCATTTT
The DNA here is from genome assembly GCA_029561175.1 of bacterium. Classification (GTDB taxonomy): domain Bacteria; phylum Patescibacteriota; class Microgenomatia; order UBA12405; family UBA12405; genus JAKQJL01. The sequence goes on along the minus strand of JAKQJL010000022.1, from coordinate 2,362 downwards.
GACGAAGTTTAAAAGTAGCCACTGATTTTTTAGCACGACAGAGTCGGGGCTTTTGACCAGCAATAGCCATTAATTCAGTTTCGGCAGTATTTAAAGCTTCTTGAGAATCTCGAGAATCAGAAACACGATAATTTAAAACCACTTTCTTAACTTTAGGCAAAGAATGAATGTTGTGTTTAGGTAATAATTTTTTTAATTGATCGTTGATTGAAGTGTTCATATTTATTTAGTTTCTTTTTGATTGATAAGAGATTGGCATTTCTTACAAATTCGATATTTATTGCCTTGTTTATCAATTTGATAACCAACACGAGTAGTTTTTTTACAAGAAGGACAAATTAAAGCAACTTTGGATGCTAAAAGTGGTCGTTCTTTTTCAATAATGCCACCTTTTTGACCTTGAGAAGCTTTAATGTGTTTTTTAAAGATATTTAATCCTTTAACTAATATCTTGCCAACTTTTGGAAAAGATCGAACAATCTCGCCTTCGCGATCTTTATCTTTTCCAATTAAAACTTTGACTTTGTCGCCTTTAATAAGTTTCATAGTTAATAAACCTCCTTGGCCATTGAGACAATTTTATTGAAACCAAGATCTTTGATTTCGCGAGCAACTGGTCCAAAAATACGAGTGCCTCGTGGATTATTTTGAGAATCAATAATAACACCAGCGTTTTCTGAAAAACGGATATAAGATCCATCTTTTCGACCAATTTCTTTTCTGGTTCGAACGATGACCATCTTAACACGATCTTTTTTCTTAACTAAACCGGTGGGGATAGCTTCTTTAACTACAGCTAAAACCGTATCACCAACAGTGGCGCTTTTGTGTTTTGAGCCTTTATAAATATGCATGATCTGAAGAGACTTGGCTCCGGAGTTGTCAGCTGGTTTGATGAATGATCTTAGTTGCAACATATTAATTTAAGCTAGAGAGTTTGTTCAGCTTTTTTTACAATTTTTAAAGTAGTAAATCTTTTTAGTTTAGATAATGGTTTAGTTTCGCGAACTAAAACGGTATCACCGATTTGAGCATTTAAATTATTCTCGGCATGAATCTTTTTGTTTCGTTTAACAATTTTTTTATAAATTGGATGTCGGAATTTATAGTCCAAAACAATAGTAATAGTATTGGTCATTTTATCTGAAGAAACAACTCCCTGAAATGTTTTTCCTAATTTTTGATTATTTTTGTCGGTCATATTCTGAAATGATTGATTTAATTAAAGCAATTTCGTAATTGGCTTTTTTAAAAACTGAAGTGTTTTTTAAGCCACCATTATGAAGTTGACTTTTATTCTCAACAATTTGTTTATTTAACTCAGCTAAACGAGATTTCAATTCGGCTGGAGCTTTTTGACGTAGGGTGATTTTATCAGTTTTTTTCATAATTAAAAGAATTAATCTCGTTTAATAACTTTGGTAACGATAGGTAATTTAGCAGCAGCCAATTTTAAAGCTACAATTGATTCGGCCTCAGGAATACCAGCAACTTCAAACATCACTCGTCCAGGACGAATGACAGCCACATAACCTTTAACGTCGCCCTTACCAGCACCTAAAGGAGCACCAGCACCTTTTTCAGTAAAAGGTTTATCGGGAAAGATTCTAATCCACATTCGACCATTTCGTTTGGTAGCATGAGCAATTGCTCGTCTGGCGGCTTCAATTTGGTTGGCAGTAATCCAACCACAGGCCATAGCTTTTAATCCATATTCACCAAAAGAAACTTGGTGACCCATGGATAATCCACGCATTCGACCGCGAAATTGTTTTCGATATTTAGTACGAGATGGTTGTAACATAGTTAGGCTAAACAAAGGTAAACTTTAACTCCGATGTATCCAGAGCGAGTGGCAGAAGGACATTCGGCATAATCAATTTTTGATTTGATAGTAGATAAGGGTACTTTTCCTTTGGAGAATTTTTCTCGACGAGAAATTTCGGCGCCGTTAATACGACCACCTAAGATGATTTTGATACCTTTAGCACCAGAGGCCATAGATTTTTCCATGGCAGATAAAACAACTCGGCGATAAGGCATTCTTTTAGCTAATTGATAGGCAATTTTTTCAGCAATCAATTTAGCTGATAAATCGGCGTGTTTGAATTCTTCAACTTGGATATCAACAGCCATTTTAGTAGAGATTTTACCTAATATTTTCTGGACATCTTTTTTAATGACTTCTAGTTCTTTACCACCACGACCAATAACTAAACCGGGGCGGGAAACAATTAAAATTAATTTTATTTTTTTAGCTGAGCGTTCAATTCGAATAGCAACGATACCGGCTGAGGATAGTTTCTTTTGCAAGACCTGGCGAATTTTATAATCTTCGAGAAGAAGCTCTTTATATTTAGTT
>JAKQJL010000016.1 GCA_029561175.1 bacterium | reverse complement strand
TCTGATGATATCTGCAAAATTTTCGGCTTGATCTTTGTCGGTAAACGATTGTGGAATAACTTGATTATCTCCTCTAAGGCCAATAATATATTCATGACTTGTACGACTGAACCTGCCCGGTATTCCATCTCTTCTCAACTTTTGAATAAGATGAGGTTTCATCACTAATAAATTGTCTAGCTCTTTAGACGAATATCTTCTTAAAGAGTCAATCTCATCTTTGTCTGCAATCAAATAAAGACCTTTTACACTAGTTAATTTTCCTAGCTCTAAGAAATAATCAAATTCAATTTGACTTACTTCTATTGTCATATTTATTTCAGCAGTTTTTCCAAAACTTCCTTGGCTAATTGGGGATTGGTTCTATTACTTCTTAATTTTTTATTATTACACACAACAAAAAATATAATAATGACTTGTGATTTTTTATTTACTTATTATGTTATTAGTTCAGTATCATCGTTTTTCTGCAAACTTGATACATTTTGTTATAGTTATCTGTTGTGTAATTCCTAGTTTTTATTTTTTGTGCCTGATCTTACTTGTAACAAAACTTTTTTTGTGATAATATGGTTTATGTTCGAAAAATTTTCTAAACAAAATAAGAAGTACGATGAGCGTATAACTATTACAAAAAGTTTTAATTTTGGCTTTCCTGCTAGATTTTTCAGTGAAAATAATTTGAGTAGCTTTAAATACGTGGTACTTTATTTTGACAATGAGTCTAAAGAAATCGGATTTCAGTTTACAAGCGACGAACAAGAAAAATACAAATATACACTATTCGGACAAGGTAAAACAAAAGAGGGTTATGGTGGATCTATAATCGCGTCTAGTTTTTTTCGAAATTACAACATTGACCCAAAAATTTACCATGGAAAGTATACCCCTGAGAAAAGACTTGTTGAAGGAATTGGAGACTTATTCGTGATTAAGCTATCTAACAAAACAGCTGATATTACTGGTTCTTCTGAGGTTTTAAAACCGTAGTTTAAGAATTTAGCAAGGTCAGTTGATGTGGGCCGGTACCTCAATCGGTTAGAAACTTGATCCTATAAATCGAGGGTTACGGGTTCAAGCCCCGTCCGGTCCACAGGTTCAATTGACCTTACAAAGTTCTTAAATTTTTAAAGTATAAGGTATTATAGGATAGTATGTGTATTTTTTCAAGACAAAGCAGATCAAAATGATTCAAATTTTTCATTTACTATAAAGAGGATAGAGCAAATTAGAAAAAAAGCAAGTTAGATGGACAATAATTTTTCCAAAACTTCCTTGGCTAATTGGGGATTGGCGGAACCACCAGAGGCTCGCATAACTTGTCCTAATAAAAAGCCAATTGATAAGGGATTTTTTTGATAATCGGCCACAGCTTTGGGGTTAGCATCAATAACTTGTTGAGCAATTTTTTCCAAAGCACCAGTGTCGGATACTTGAAAAAGATTCTTTTGGGTAGCAATAGCTATTGGATCTTGGTTGGTTTGATAAGATTCCAAAATAATATCTTTTATAGCAGTTGAAGATAATTCAGATTTTTTATCAAAAAGTTTTTTAAAGTATTCTGGATTAATTTTTTCAATTTCAATCGAAATAGTTTTTAGTGGACCAATTAAAAGGTTGGTAACAAATTTAGCATAGCCAGGATCGTTTTGAGTAACTATTTTGTCGAATATTTCTGAAAAACTTTTATCATCGGCTAATTGATTGGCATCATAATCTGATAAACCATAAGATTTGTATTTATTAATTTTATCGTCGGGAAGTTCGGGAAGAGTGGCCTTGATCGCCTCGATTTGTTCTGGAGTAAAAATAATTGGAGGAATATCGGGCTCGGGGAAATAACGATAATCAGCACTACCCTCTTTTTCTCGTTGCAAAAAAGTTTCGGATTTTTCTGCATTCCAACCACGAGTAGTTTTATTGGTAGAATTTTTTTCTTGGTGATCGATTTCAAACTGCTCTGATTGGCGTTTGATTTCGTAGTTAATAGCATTCATTACCCCAGTTAACGAGGCAACGTTTTTAATTTCGGCGAGTGGAGTGTAGTATTGATCGTCGATACATAAATTGACAGTTGGTTCGCAACGCATACTCCCCTTTTCAATGTCAGCATCGGAAACACCGATGTAACGGATAATTTGTTGAATTTTATTTAAATATTCTTTGGCTTCCTCGGCTGATTTAATATCTGGTCCAGAGACAATTTCAACTAAAGGTACACCGGAACGATTAAAATCGAGCAGGGTTGAATCGTTAACATGAACTGATTTACCAGTATCTTCTTCCATGTGAGCCCGGTTGATTCGAATTTCATGGCCATTGATGGTTATTTTTCCATTAATAGCAAATGGTTTTTGAAGTTGGGTAATCTGATAACTTTTGGCTAAATCTGGATAAAAATAATTTTTTCTTTCAAAAAAAGTTTCTTGGTTAATAGAACAGCCCAAAGCTAGGCCAAGTTTGATACACCATTCACAAGCAACTTTGTTGGGCACAGGCAAGGCTCCAGGAAGACCTAAACAAACAGGACAGGTGTGAGTGTTGGGCTCGGCATGAAAATGAGAAGCGTCGCAACCGCAAAACATTTTGGATTTTGTAGCTAACTCAACGTGGACTTCAAGTCCGATAATTGGGGTGATTTTCATGATTGTTTTTTTAAATAATTTTTATCTAAATCTACTTGGGCGAGTTGAGCAATTAATTCATGATCACCAGGAGTAATACCATGAAAAAACTTTTGACAATCGATGATTTTTTGAGATTCTTTAGCCGATAATTCTGCTGTAATTTCTGGAGGATAAGAAAAGTTTGATAACCTAATTTCATAAGTGTAGTCTGGGCCTAAAACCATTTCGAGATTATATTGATTACGAACTTTGAGGATATCGTTGGCACTAATAAAAATTAGGCTTTTATAATTACGGGGAATTAAAATATTATTTTTAACATCACATAGATTAGCAACAGTAGTAACCGCATTATCTTGGATTAAAATATCGGTATCGGGAATACCTTTGGAAAGGGCATATCGTTTCATGGCCAAAGCTTCGGTAAATGGTGGCTGGTATTTACAATTCCAAGCCCATTTTCCAGAAAAGATAATTTTTCCAACTTCTTTATTTTGATAAAGTTCGATAGCGTAGTTAACATTGGCCAAACAACTATCTGGCAAAGTGCCATTTTGTTTGATCCCAGTTCCTAAAACTAAAGCGACATCAAATTTCATAATTATTTTTTTCTTTTAAAAATAAACAAAATAGCTTGAGTCCATTCAGCAGTAATAATTTCTCGATTATCAACATACTCCCACCCATCTTGAGCCATTTCATTAAAAATCTGATCAATATTTTGAGTGGATACATTAGAGTTCATGAAACCGGTAGTTTTTATATTCACTGTTTTATATTCGTACATGATGAGTGATTAATTTATAATTTGGGTCTTTGTAAATGATATTCGGTATTGTCTTCGAATAATTTGGCGATTTGGTAGACCAAATCTTCACGTTTTTGAGGAGTAATGATTTGTAAACCAACTGGCAAATTATTTTGATCAAAACCACAAGGAATTGAAATTCCCGGTAATCCGGCAATACTTGATGGTTCAACTAGCATATCTTGAATTTCACCAAACATAGCTTGACCTTCGGAAGCTCCAATTGGTAAAGCGGTTGACGGAGAAACTGGGCCAATAATGGCATCGACTTTTTGGAACTGACGATCGAAATCCTGACAAATTAAAGTGCGAACTTTTTGGGCCTTGGTGTAATAAGCATCGTAATAACCAGAAGACAAAGAATAAGTACCCAACATAATTCGGCGTTTAGCTTCTTGGCCAAAAAACGATCGGTCGTGGCCATAACGAATTCCATCAAATCTAGCTAAATTTGAAGAAACCTCTGAGCGTTGCAAAATAGTGTAAACAGCAATTGAATATTTGGGATCGAGAACATCGGGAAGTTCAATAATTTCTGCACCAAGTTTTTTTAGAGTTTCAACAGCTGCTAAAATTGAAGATTTTACCTCGGGCTGAATTTGCGGAGGAAAATATGAAAGTGGTAAACCAATTTTTAAACCTTGAAGAGAGGCTAATTTAACTGGTCGAACCCATGAGGCTTCGGAAATGCTGGTAGCATCGTGGTGATCGGCGCCAGACATAATTTCGAGTAAAGTGGCAGCATCATCGACTGTTTTACAAATTGGACCAGGAGAATCGGTAGACGATTTCATAGCAATCACACCATAACGAGAAACTCGGCCATAGGATGGTTTAAAACCAACCACACCGCACCAAGAAGCTGGTTGACGAATTGAACCAGCTGTTTCTGAACCGACAGAAATAATCGCTTGATCGGCAGCAATAGCAGCAGCAGAGCCACCACTAGAACCACCAGGTAAATGATTGATATTCCAAGGATTTTTAGTTGAACCATAGTCAGAAGTTTCAGTAGAAGAACCGTGAGCCCAAGCATCCATATTGGTTTTACCAATAATGATAGCTCCGGCTGATTTTAATCTTTCTATAGTAGTGGCGTCGTAATGGGCTAAGTATTGATCTAAAACTTTGGAAGAAGCCGTGGTTCGTTGACCCTGAGTTAGAAAATTATCTTTAACCGCCAGGGGGATACCGCCAAGTGGTTTGGATAAATCGGCATTCTTGGCTTGATCAAGAGCCTCTTTTTCAAAAACAGTAACAAAAGAATTTAATTGAGGTTCGGTTTTTTTAATTTGATCTAAACAAGCAGAGACAAGTTCACTTGAAGAAAATTTTTTTTGGGCCAAACCCTCTTTGGCTTGAGCTAAGGTTAGTTGATTAAGGTTCATTTTTTGATAGTAGCTGAAGTTTTAAAATAACCATTTTGAGAACTGGGTGCTTGAGACAGGGCCTGTTCTTGGGTAAAAGAAGGAGTGATAGCATCATCTCGAAGAACAGTAGTTTTGTGATTAACTTGAAATGTTGGTGGAGTATTGTCGGTATTTAGTTCTTTTAAGACATCAACATATTCAGCGGCCTGAGAAAGTTGGTCTTTGATAAAATTTTCTTCGGGCTTAATTTCTAGTCGTGAAAGTTTGGCGATATGTTGAAACTGATCATCGGTTATTTGGCTGGCCATATATGGTATTTTAGCGTAAGATCTTGGCTTTGAGACGAAGAAGTTTCCAACGACATAAGTCGATTAGGTTATAAAGTTTGTAAAGTTGAGAGTTGATAACTAAATCGTAAGTGCCTACAAATTTCATTAATTGACCACCATAACCCTGTTTAAATCTAGAAAAGCCGTAACCATTGTCGGTTTCTTTGGCATCTGGGCCAAGGCTACCCCACATGTCAAAAGTTTTTAAACCAAGCGATTTACCAAACTTAATTACTTCCCACATCAATAATGTTGGCGCCATTACTTGGCGATTAACATCCAATGAAGCACCATATGGATAAAATAGCCGATCTTTAAGAGTAAATACTTCGAAGGCTGATAATACTTGATCTTGATAACTGGCTAAAAATATGTGGGCCATACCGGTTTTTTTAAGTATTTCCCATTGACGTCGATGATAATTTTGAGAATGTAAATAAAAACCTTGACGCTTAGTAGTGTCGAACAAAATTTTTAAATAAATTTCAAAAGCTTGGTCATCGGTACGGTGTTCAACCTTAACATTGTAGCGATTAGCAACTCGAATATTGTAGCGGGTTTTGGGGTGCATTAAGCTTAAAAGCTCGGTTTCAGTTTTAGTTAAATCGACCACGTAAGAATAAGGATAAAAGGCAACCTTAGGGGAAACGACTAGCGATTGGTAGTTTAAAGATTCAAGAGGATTTTGATATTGACGACACTCGTCGGGCTCAAACTTTACAAAAATAGCACGATGATCTTTGGCAATTTTAGTCACGGCCGAAAGCATTTCTTGATTAATTTTTGGGCCTCGTAAAATAGTACCAACAGAATAGCCAATTTTAGGAATTTGATGAAAACTAACGGTGTAGGCGGAAATAATTTTATCTTTGTCAAAAACTCCTAAACGAACAATTTGATGGCCCTCGCCAATTTGAAACTCTCCCCACTCCCAGGTTTGGATGGGATGAGTAACCACAGAATTATATAAATCTTTTTCGGTTGGTAGTATTTCTCTTATTATCATTGCTTAATAAACAATAACCAAAAAACAAGAAACAAACAATTTAACAATATTCAAATTACAATTATTCATTATTTTGAGTAACTTTAGTAATAATAGCGGATAAGATATTTCTAATCTGGATTGCCTCATCAATTAAATAATCAATATCGTTTTTTAGTTTAGCATTTGCTTCTAAAACCAGTTCTAACCAAAATATTGTTTCCTTGGTTTCTTTTCTTGAAATTCTTAAACGATGAAAAAAATCTTTTTTTCCTAGAGAATCATTAGCTTCTCGATAATTTGCACCAACAGATCCAGATGATCTAACTAACTGATCCATTAGTTTTTGATTAATAATATTATTGTCTAATTTCTGACACATTCTAATAACTTTTTTTGCAAATTCGAGAGTTCTATCTTCTAAATTATATTTAGATTTTGTTATTTGATTGTTTTCCATTTGTTTGGAATACTTGGAATTTGATTATTGTAATTTATTTAGTATATATCAGGATCGTAGACTAACTCGTTGGAATTTTTTTGAGGTTTTTCGGAAATATATTCAATTAAGTGTTGTGGAATTTCGAGTAAAAAGCGAGATGGTTCGTTGAGTGATGATTTTCCAAAAAATAGACGCCGAGAAGCATAGGAAATATAGAGAAAATTTTTTGCTCGAGTAATACCAACATAGGATAAACGACGCTCTTCTTCAATATCAGATTCTTCGATCATAGATCGTGAATGGGGTAAAATCCCCTCTTCTACACCAACTAAAAAGACAGCTTCAAATTCCAAGCCCTTGCTACTATGGAGAGTCATTAATCTAACTCCATCACGTTTTTCATTTTTCTTATTTTTTTCTTGAAGAGAATATTCTTGTTGAACCAAAGCAATATTTTCTAAGAAATCTTCGAGCTTGGGAAAAGAAGAAGCCACTGATTTTAGTTCTTTAATATTTTCAATTTTTCGTTGATCATCTTCTTCTCTGGGATCAAATTTTTCTAAATAACCAGAGTTAACCACTAGAGATTCAAGTAACTGAAGCGAAGTTGATGAATTAGTGTCGAGATTGTTAACGTGATTTTCAAAAACAGCCAAACGGCGTTTTCCTAAAGCTTTTTGTACCCGAGCTAAAGAGAGTTCATCTTGATGATTGTTGGCAAATCGTAACATAGCAATGATATCTTTGATCTCGGCACGATCGTAAAAACGAAGGCCGCCAATTAAAACATAGGGGATTTGATATTTTAAAAATGATTCTTCAATTACCCGAGACTGAGCATTCATCCGATATAAAACTGCGATGTCTTTGGCTTGAAAGTGGAGCTGATTGATTAAGAAAAGAATTCTTTCGGAAACAAAATCGGCCTCATTAACTTCTGATTCGGCTTCATAAAATTTAATCAAATTATCGGTGGTATTAGTTGAAAATAAATGCAAAATTGGATGAGAAGTGTTTTTGGAAATTACAGCATTGGCGGCGTCTAGAATTATTTGAGTAGATCGATAATTTTGTTCGAGATTAACCACTGTAGTGTCGGCGAAATCTTTGGTAAAAGCAGTTAAGTTTCGATAGTCGGCACCTCGCCAACCGTAAATTGCCTGAGCAGCATCGCCAACGGCGGTAATTTGACGATACTTTTTGGCTAAAAGTTTAGTGAGCAAATATTGGATTTGATTGGTGTCTTGATACTCATCAACTAGAATGTGTTTATATTTTTCTTGATAATAATCTAGGGTTAAGGGGTCATTAACTAATAGTTCAACGGTTTTAAAAAGCAAATCGTTAAAATCGAGGGCGCCAAACTTAGACATTTTTTCCTGATAACGAGAATAAATTTTAGCAGCATAAGTTTCCCAAAAACCATGAGCAACCGAAGCCACCTGAGAAGGGCTTTGATAATTATTCTTGGCATTTTCGATAAAATACAAAACTGAAGATGGCTTGAATTCTTTGGGGGTGAGATTTAAATCGTTTAAAATTGAGCGAACTAAATTTTCTTGATCATCGGTGTCGTAAATCACAAAATTAGAACACACACCAATTTTTGTACCACTATGACGAAGAAGTTGACAACAAAAAGAGTGAAAGGTGCCAGCAAAAAAAATGGCATTTTTAGACGAGGGACCTAAAAGTGCCATCATTCTTTCCTTCATTTCACCGGCAGCTTTGTTGGTAAAAGTTAATAATAGAATTTCTGAAGAGGTTGATTGTTTTGACTCAACTAGATAAGCAGCTCGATGAGTTAAGACACGAGTTTTCCCAGAACCAGCACCAGCCAGAATTAAAAGTGGACTGCCTTGATGAACAACAGCCTTTTTTTGAATCTCATTTAAACCGTCAAGGATATTGCTCATAGTTGATAGATAGAAACAGTATTGTTTTGATAAACTTTTTTGGCACCAATCTTTTCAAAACGACTTGGGTCGAGTGTGGGATATTTTTCGTATTCTTTGGCGCCAACAAAAATATAACTGACGGCATATTTTTGAAGAAGAGATTTGGCTTCGGCTAGATTTTGAGAAAGATAGATTTTTTCTACTTCAGCTTGACGCTCGGCCGGTTTATCGTAACCACCACGCCAGAGCCATTCGTGTACCACCCAACCTTGAATGGTGGGAAAACCAGTGGCCACAGATACTTGGCCGTAGGTGGTGTAACTGTCGCCAACGGCCTCGACAATAACAGGTTGATAATTAACATTATTCTTTAACCACTCAATGGCTAAAAAATTATCTGGATAAATTTTTTGTAAATAACTTTGACCGTTTAAACCATGATATTTTTTTAAACCACCATAAAAAGAGTTAATAGCAAAAACTGGATAAATTAGATGGATTAAAAACACAAATGAAAAAAGAAGCCGATAGAAAACTACTAATATTTTTGATTTGAGACCAGTGATTAAACGATAGAAAATTACTCCAGAAACTAATGAATAAAGAATAAAAGCCTGATAAACCAATTTGAACATGGTATTGGCTCGACGATGATCGTAGATATAAATATCTTTAATATAAATAATTTCAGGAATAATAATTAGCAAGGTGGCTGAAATGATAATCGCTAAAATAAATAAATCGAGAGGTTTTTTCTTTTTAATAATAAATAAAATAAATGGTGCAGCAATTAACCAAAAACCACCATATAAAATAAATAGTTGATAAAAAGGAGTGTGACCATCGCTAATCTTTAGCCCTTCAGCCATGGGAATAAAATTTAAAGAAAAAGGTAAGGTGAACAGATACCAAAACAAAACAACAAGAATTCCGTTTTTAAAAGTTTGAAAAATTGAAGAAGTGAACAGCAGACAGACAAATCCAAAAACTAAACCATAAACAGCAAAATCCCAAGCGTTGGTCATGTAGCAACAAGAGAGAATCCACCCCAAAAAGGCAGTTTTTAAAAATAAATTAATTTGAGGGAGATAATAATAAAATACTAAGAGAACTGCTAAAAAGAACAAGACCATGGGAATATCGTTGAGGTGGCCATGAAGATCGGAAACAACAAAAGAATAGAGAGGAAATTCGTGAATGGTCTTGTCGGTAGTATCTGGATCGAAACCTATAAAACGAGTGGCGTCGGGATACCAATAATTTTGATAACTTCCAAGTTTAATACTTTTGTAAAGCCAATGGAGATTGCCTCCAAAGGTTAATAACAAAGCCGAAATTAGGCCACCAATAATTAATGGTTTAAGTGATTTTGGTTTAAGACAATAAATTAAATTACCAGCCAAAGAAAAAGTTTGACTAAAAGTAGTGGCACAAATTGATGCAATAGCTAAATTGTAAGTGAGTGCCGAACTAATACCAGATAATTTTGTTAAAACAGCCACCACCAAGTGCCCAAAATAATAATAATTAATGGGTAGACCACCAAACCAAATATCCTTTGGGGGCATAAAAGTAGTTTTAAGAGCGGAATTAACAAAACCAAAATCCATATATTTCTCTAACCCCTCAATGTCTGGTGCATGCCCTCGAACATAAGACCAAAAAATTAATATTATTAAATAAATGGTTTCTTGAAAAATAAAAATTCGATAGTGAGAGCAAAGAGTTTTGAAAAAATCTTTAAAATATCCAATTTTAAATAAAAGAAGATTGACCAAAATAAGAAGACCAAAAATCCACCATAAGCCAACTTTAGTAAAAGGTATTATTTCGAAAATTCCAGTTATTAAGACAATAAAAGTGATGCCAAAACTAGCAAAGGTTTTAGCAAATAAATAACCTTTATCATAAAATTTGTTGAAAATTTTAAAAGTAGCCGGTAAAAAAAACAAAGAAGCAAAGACGGCAGTTAACCACCAAAGAATAATGTATTTAAAATCAGCTAAGAAAAGATTCATTTAATAAAGAAGACAAAATTAAAAACTAATTCGATTAGATGGTTAATGACAGGAGGCATAATAATAAAAGTTGATAACCACCAAATTAGAGTTCCAATAATTATCCCTCCAAAAACATCGATGGGATAATGAAAACCAATTACCACTCTAAACAAGATTAATAGTGAAGTGATGAAAATAAAGAGAATGGGAGAATAAACTGAAGTAGTTATGACAAACAATAAAAAGAAAACTGCTTTAATAGTATGGCCCGAGGGAAAAGAACCTTTTAGATACCAACTTTTAATTAGACCTTGAGGAACATGAGTGTCTTGGCTAAATGCTGGTCGTCGCCAAAAGTTTTTTATTTTTAAATATTTTTCAATAACTTCGCTTAAAATTGTAGCAATTAGTATTTGCCAAAATAAGTTTTTATCAAATCTGATTAAAAGAAAAGAGATAAAGAAAAGATATACCCAAATGATATAGTTAGAAAATAATAGAATGAATTGTCCATGTTTTAGCCCAATTATCTGTTGATAGAAATTTTTCTTTGGTTGCCAAAACAATAATTTTTTAATCATAACAATAAATTTTATCAGTAATCAAAAGAGTTTACTTTTTTTGAAAAATAATAACACTTGGGTGATCGTAAACTGTAAAAGATTCTTCGGCAGTATCATCTCGAAAATAAATACCTGGATGATTGCAGCTTGATTGAATTGAAAACCAAGTGTTTTTATTTAGATGAGTAGGATAATTGGAAGGACCAAAATAATAACATTTATTTAAAAAAGAAATTTCAAAACCAGGATAAGAGTGAAAACTAATAGTTTTTTCAAAATCTAATTGATGATCAAATAATTTTTGATAATAAACTGAAGTAAGTGGATAGCGTTGAGGCAAGGGTGGAATTGAAGACCACAGTCGATTTGATGACAGTGATATATAATCAGATTTTTTAAGATTATTGGAGAGTATCTCCATCTTTTGGGTGGTGTCTGGATCGTAAAGAGATAACTCTTGAAACTGATAAATTCTAGATGATTGATGGTTTACATCGAGAGGTAGAGGGTCATCCCAGAGCTCCGTGGCAATAGTTGAGGCTGGGGCAATATTTTTAAAAATCCATTCGCTAGCTTGAACTCGAGAGTGAGGATGGAGATAAATATTTAAAAAAGCTAAAAGATAAATTGATTGCAGAGCTAAGACAAACAAAAATAAATATTTAGAAGAAGATCGATAATAAAGATAACTAATTATTAAGGCAATAAAAGGATAGATGGGTAGGAAATATCGAAGGGGAATTGAGAATTGAGAACCTTGAACAATAATTAAAAATACTATCCAGAATAATGAAAGTTTAATGACAAAGTTAGAAAAGATTTTTTTAAGATTAAAAAATAGATAGAAAAAGAAAGGTAATCCTAGACCCCATACAATTAAACTGATGAGCGGGTAGATGATTGGAATTTTGCTTTGATACTGAATAGCTGGGGGATAAGAGGGAATTCGATTATATAGAATTCCGCTTAATTCTTTAAGATTAGCGATGAATTTTGGATTAAAAGTAATTAACCCAGAGAAAGCATAGGGTAAAAATATTCTAAAAATAACTAGGGCAATTAAAGTAAAAATAAAAGGATAGAATAAATTTATTTTTTTATGTTGCCAAAAATAATAAATAAAAATAATAGCAATTACCGGAGAAAATAGAATTGATGAAATTTTTACTGAAAAGGCTAAGCCATAAAGTAGTGCCGAGAGATAAAAGTATTTCGACTGATTTTTAAAGACCCAATAAACCAAACAAGTAAAAGTGGCAAAGAGAAGAGTGTTTAAAAAAGTATCGACAGTAAAAAAATGAGAAAGTTGAATCGGAAGAACTAAAATTGAATAAATAAAACTAGCCAGATAAACAAGCTTGGATTTTTGACTAATAACTAACTTGGAAACTAGAAATAAAAGGAAAATATTTAGACTATCAACAAAAGCAGAGATCATTCGTCCAACTAGATAAGTGGATTGATAGCCATCGAGATGTAGTAGAGAAGCAATGGTTTTAACTAAAAATAAGGGTAGAGTGCCATAAACAAAAAAGGGTGAGTCTCGATGATTTATTGGGTTTAAGGTTGAAGTAGCAGTATTAAAATAATCGAGTGGGTTTTGGGGGAAAGAAATATTTTCAGCTACCATTGATAAAAATCTTTCATCTGGATGAAGATGAAAACCACCATCCCAATTAACAGAAAGAGTTCTTATTAAAAGGCTGAGACAAAAGATTAATAATAACAAATATTTTTGATGCTTCATTTTTGTTGATAAATTCTGACAGTCGGTTGATCAAAAACACTAAAGGTTTCTTCAGCGTTTTCTGGATTTAACAACCACCAATTGTTGGGAACAAACTTTTTGATTTCTTTAAATCCAAGTTTTCCATTAAATAATTTTTGGTAATAATCATTATCAAAATTATTTTTAAAAACTCGACGGGAAGGAATTAGTAAATAATCTGAATCTGAAACAAGAGAATAAAGCATTGGTTGGGAATAGGGTTGATAAAAGTCAAAATTAACAGTTTGATAATTTGGAGAAAAAGGTAGATTGATAACATTGCCAGCTTCTGAAAATATTTTTGATTTGGGAGGAATATTTTTTTCAATCCAATTTGAAGCTTGAACACGAATATCTTTTTGCAGATAAGTATTAATAAATAAAACTCCAGGGATAATGCTAATTAAAACTAAAAATACTTGAAGATATTTATTCTGCTTTGAAATAAACAGTGAAGCTAAAAAAGGGAAAACAAAAAAAATTGGCGACATAAATCTAAACCATTTAATAAAAGTTTGACCAAAGTATAAAAAATATAATAAGCAGGGTACTAATAGGCGATAGTATTTTTTAAAAGATGAAAAGGAAAATAAACTAATAATTAGAGTAGGAAGACCAACAGCATAGGGAAATATTTTTTGTATAGGAAAAAGATAGGGTAAGGTGCCAACAAATTGACGAGTATAGAAAACAGGTAGGCTACCATTGGCAACAGACAATTCATATTTCATTGAAGAAAAGAATTCTGAAAAGCGAAGAAGATTGTAAGGAGAACTAAGAAAATAGCTGAGAGGAAAAATTAGAAAAAAAATAAGTCGAGGTTTAATAAAAAGTATGGGGGTAAGCAATAACAAAGCTGACAGTTTGGTTGAAACAGCAATCCCAGAAACAATTGCCAGCCAAAAATACTGCTGCTTTTGACTAAAATAAATTATTAAAGCAAAACAGAGAATTAATAATGATTCGGTGGTACCAAAGTGGGCTAATTGAATCAACCCTGGAGAGAAAATTAAAAGAATTAAAAAAATAATATTTGGAAAAATTTTATAGAAAACGAATAAAGCCAGAATTGAAAAAATGGCGGAATAAATTCTTAAAACTATAATTGAATTAGCGAAAGTATTAGCTAGAGAAAAAAGCTTGAGGGTGAAATAACCCAAGTAAATAGGAAATTGGCCGTAAGCATAAAAATGAGGATTGAAATTGGTTGGAGTAATTGATGATAGAGCGGTGGCTAAGTTGTTCTCGTCGGGATGAAAATAGAAACCATCACCCCAATCAATTTTAATAAACCGAGTGGTTAACGCAACTAAAAAAAGGCTGATTAAAAAAACTTTCTTAAAAGACATAGATAAGAGCAATCATCGACAAACCCCAAAAAGCCACTGACAATAACAAAGGAATATCGGTAGCGATCACTCTTTCTGGCCGCTCCCCTTCTTGCATCTCAAAAATAATTTGACCATAACGCATAATTCCAAAAATGACCGGAACAATGGTGATCATATACCATTTGCGATCAAGTGCATTTGGGTAGTTAGTTAAAAGATATTGGTGAATTATTCCCTGAAATCGAATTGGTTCTTCAAAAAAAGTAAACATTGAATAGGCAATTAAAGTACAAACTGCAAACATAGTGGTATAGAAACTTAATAGGCTACGACCATAACCTTTGAGAGCTGATCGAGTTTTACTACCGGTGTTAACCAATTCGGAACGACGTTTACCGCTAGCAATAAACAAAGACAGAAAAATTACAGCCAACATAATCCAAACTGGTAGGTGGTAACCTGTGGCTAATTCTCCGGCATAAGCTCGAAGAATAAAGAAAAAAGAAATTCCAATAATATCGATAACAGCCTTTTTCTTTAATAAGAAAGAATAGGTATATTGAAGAAAAATAAAAACAATAGAAAGAATGAAAAAACCTGAATTGATTGACGACGAAATGGCTAATCCAATGGTTAAAAGGACAAAAGCCATGATCACGGCCATCTTAACAGACACGTCTCCGTGGGCTAAAGGACGATTTCTTTTAAATGGATGTTTGCGATCATTTTCAATGTCCATTAAGTCGTTGACTAAATATGAAGATGAGGACAAACAACAAAAACTAATAAAGGCTAATAAACTTAAATTAAAAATATTGGGATTGGTTAGCTGACCATTAAGAATGGCAGCGGCAAAAAGACTGAGGTTCTTAATCCATTGTGAAGGTCGAAGTGATTCAAACAAAGAAGATAACTTATTTTTTCTCTTCATTGTCAATATGATACCAAAAAGATTAGGCTTAAAGAACGAGAAGGATTCCGGTGATAGTTAAAATTCCTCCCAAAATGGAAAGCATTTTTACAGGGAAATCAACACCAGCTTGGGGAAGGACAATTCGTGTAGGGGTGGGAGTGTTGGTAGTTGAAACAGAAGTTGGAGTGGAAGTGGGAGTATTGGTGGGAGTGTTGGTGGGTTGAGGAGTGCCAGTGGGAGTTTGAGTAGGAGTAGGAGTGTTGGTAGGAGTTTGAGTAGGTTGAGGAGTGCCAGTGGGAGTTTGAGTAGGAGTAGGAGTGTTGGTAGGAGTTTGAGTAGGAGTTGGAGTGTTGGTCGGGGTTCTGGTAGGAGTTGGAGTGTTGGTCGGGGTGGGAGTATTGGTTGATTGAGGTGGGGAGGTGGGACTACTACATTGCTTTAAATAGGTGACAAAACAACGATTGTAATCGATTTGTTGAACTCCGCAATAATCTTCATCAACGCATTCTTTGGTGACATTTCGATTGGTTTCAATATTATCTTGACAGCCAGCGGCAGGAATTGAGTTTAAACCAGGACAAAAATAATGATTAACAACATCCAAACTACCAGATCGAGCTTCAATGCAGGTAGAAGTAATTTTTACCTTAGAACAATCTCCGCCTGGTAATTCTCCATAGTGAGAACCGGAACCACATTGTTCAAGACAATCATAGAAACACCCTCGACCTTGAGGGTTAGCACAAAAAGTTTTACCACAATCACAAGTACACAAAGCTGGAGTACCATCGGGTAATTTCCAACATTCTTCTTGAGCGCTTTTTTGAGTATTTTGAGGTTGTTTAACCAAAATTACACCACCAGCCAAGGATAAAACCAGGAAGACTATCGATAGAATTTTAAATTTATGTTGTAAGATCACTATCTAAATAATAACATTGATAAAAATAACAATAATAGGCCAATTAAAACTCCAAAGAAAGTTAGATGAGTGTTGCCGGTTACTGGCGGAGTAATGGTAGTACTAGGATAGGATACCCGAGTGGTAGGAGCGGCCGTGGGAGCTGGCGTTGAAGTTGGAATAAGAGTAGGAGCAAGAGTAGGAGTTTTGGTAGGAGTGGTGGCAGAAGAAGACGCGGTAAAAGCGATTGAACTTTGACTATTATCAATTTGGAAACTACGAGTAAGAGTACTGCTGCCAGATTTGACGGAAAGGGAATATGGACCAGGAGTAAGAGAATTAACGGGAGACCATTTCCAATTACCAAAACTATCAGCAACTACCTGGGCGGTGTTGGCACCAAGAATAATTGTTACTGATTGATTTTTGGGGGCAGTGCCAAAAAACTCGGGTTTTAAGGTTTTAACCGATTCCCCTTCTTTGGGGTTGGTAATAGCTAATTGATAATTGGTAGTGAAAGAAGTTACGGTTGGAATAACCGCTTCTTGAGTAGAAGTGGAGGTGGTATCAAAATCATTTTCACCGAGAGTAATATTGGGAACAGGATTGTTTTTATCGGTAGTAGAAGAAATTTGAGTTACCGAGCCATCTTGAGCAATCACCACAATATCTTCATCTACTTTGGAAGATGAGGAGTACCAATCGGTTAAAGTTTGATTCATGCTAGTTTGAAGTGGAATATTCCAATTACCATTGGAAGTGGTGTAGGAAGATAATGGAGCGGCGCCGACAATGTTTAAAAAGACAATGGCGTTGGCGACAGGTTTTTTGGACTGGTCAAATACTCTACCCCAAGCCAAATCAGCATCTCGAGCATCAGAACTTGGTGAAGATCCGGTGGTGAATTGATACTCGTTACTAGAATATAGCTTTCCTCCAACTATTAAATCATATTGATATTTTGTATTTGTAGAAAGATCATTGAGTAAAAAGTAGTGGACCTTTTGGGCTTTTGGTTGAGAGTTGGTATTTTTTGTGCGAATGTCTAGAATATTTTTATTCTGAATTTTCAAAATTGAAAGACAATTATTTGAGGTTAAAAAAGACACATTGGCCGAATGATTGGTGATATTGGTAACCTGAATATTGTTGGGTTTACATTCACCACTAGCTTTTGAGCCGAAACTGGTAGATTGACTAGTTAAATAGACTCCGCCAATTAAGCTGATAAACAATAAAAAGATTCCCAAGATAGTAGGTATTTTTTTCTGTTTAAGCATTAGTAAAGAATCCTTTTTTCAATTTCATCTAATACTTGAGTGTCTAATTGAGGATTTATTGGTTTGAGCATAGGGTTGGCATTAGCTTCTTTGATTGGAGTTAATAATTTACTATAACTTTGAAAGGAGACATAAAGAAATAGGGTAATTAAAGTAAAAACACTAACAATTAAAAAATAGCTTGAAATTTTATTTTTTTTCATTTTGATTTGGCCAATAGATTAATTGACTGTCGAGAGAAAAATTTAAAACTTTAGTTGAATCAGTGGAATCAGTGGCTGGCTGAATAGTAATTTTTGAAACATCAATTAACCGTCGACTCTTTTGAAGATTTTCTAAAAAAGCTAAGGCAGTGGCAAAAGAAGTGTCGATGGCAACCGGAAAACCAACTTTCCCAATTGTGCCTGAGAGTTTTTTTTCATCAAAATCGAAACGACCGTTACTAACAGTTACGCCAGACAATTCACCATTCTTAACTATCTGCTGATAGGCTTGATCAAGATAATAACGATCGGGAAGCGAGGAATTAACCACTTGATAACGAGATTGAACTTCCGAAAATGAATCTTGAGCAGCAATAATATTGTTTATTTTGGTTCTTAATTCCTTTTTTAATATTTCTTTAGATTTAATTTCCCCAACCAGAGAAGAAATAGTAATTGCGGTTGGCCTGATAGCAAAATATAAGAAAAAAGAGATTAGAGTGAAGGTGGCAGTAACTTCGACGGTTTTTAGAAACTTTTTATTCTCCTGTTGTTTACGAAGATACTCGACTAATGGTTTAAAACTTGAGACTTTGTTCATGTATTTTGATAAACAATACCAATATTGATGGTGTAATTATTGTCTTTAGACTTCTTTTCAATAGTTTTAATGGTTACTTGTTTAATATCGGGATTGGTTGAAAGATTAGTAATGAAATTAATAATCCCAGTTTCATCGAAGGCTTTAACTGAAAGATCGGCAACAATATCTTTGTCTTTGGTTTCAATTTTTAGGCTATCAAAAACAATGTCAGGAGGAGTGCTGGAAACTAAGGTAGTAATTTTAGATTTATAATCGGGCTGATTGGCATAAAAGCTTTTGATAAAAGACAAACGTTGTTGAAGCTGTTGATATTCTTTCTCAAAATCAGCAGTGCTTTCAATTATAGCTTTTTGCTGACGAAGAACCTCGGATAGATCGGAGTTCTTTCGATCTAATACGAATCTCGAAGCAAAGGCCATAATCACGATTAGTTCAGTAAAGACAATTACAAACCGACCAGTGCTCGTTAACCATCGTAAAAAACGTGATTGAAAGGAATTAGCATTTTCTTCGGCAGGCAATAACGAAATCTCCTTTTTGGCAGGCATATAATCAGTATAGAGAAAATTTTGGGAAATGGAAACTACTTTATTTTCAAAACACCTTTAATTTTTTGCCAAACCTTTTGGTAGGATTTTATTTCTTCAAGCTTAAGAAAATAACTGCAAGCTAAATAGCTAATAACACCAACTAGAGTTGAAGACCCAAAAACCAAAATCACGTTGAAAGTTTTGGATGTGTCTAAGATAAAATGGTCGAGAATCTTTAAGCTTAAATATGAGGCTGAAGCACTAATAATGGTAGCTACCAGAATTAAGCCAACCCTTTTCCAAACTTTTTCCCAACCATTACCATCAACAATTTTAACGAATAGATACATTAGACCAAAACATTGAACTAAATTGCCGATTGAAGCACTGATTGCTAAACCAACAATACCTAATTTAGTGTAGTTAACCAATAGATATGAGGTAATAATGTTTGACGAAAGTGAAACGATAGAAATTTTTAATGGTGTTTTGGTATCGTGGAGAGCATAGAAAGAGCGAACTAAAATTTGAATCACCGCTTGGCAGGCAATCGCCGGGGTGAGATAGGCCAAAGTTTTAGCAGTCAACAGTGTTGCTGACCAAGGAAATTGACGAGTTCCAAAGGCTAAACGAATGATGGCTAATCGATGGACTAATATTATGGCGGTAATTGGCAGAGCGATAAATAAACTTTGAAGAATAACATGACGAACAGTGTCTCTAAATTCTGAAAGCTCGTTTTTAGCAACATTCTTAGAGAGTATTGGTAAAGAGGCTTGACCAACGGTGGTGCCAAAGATTCGGCTGGGTAGATACATGATTTGAAAAGCTAGATTGAGAAGGGATAATGAGCCAGCAGATAACATACTGGCAAAAAATAGGGTAACAGTGTTTTCTATTTCTCCCAGTCCTAGGGATAAACTTCTGGGTACCATAAGCCTGGCAATTTCTTTAACTCCACTATGGTGAATATCAAAAGAAAAAGAATACTTAAAACCAAGCCGAATAATTGAGGGAATCTGAATAGCCAAGTGAAAAAAAGCACCGACAACAGCACCGTAGGCTACTCCGTAGATTCCAAAAGTAGGTGCTAAGGTAAAGATAGATAGGATAATAAAAAAGTTATAAAGAATCGGCGAAGCTGAAGGAATTAGAAATATTTGATTGACTTGAAGAATGGCAGTTAAAAAATTGCTGATTAAAAAAAAGATTTGGGCAATTAATAAAATCCGAGTGAGACCAACCATTAAAGATAATTGATCGGGAGTAAAACCAGCGGCAATAATTGAAGAAAAGTGAGGAGTAAAAATTAAAACAATGATTGAAGCTACAGTAAAGGCAATTAAAAGTAGATTGATAACGATTGAGGCCATTTTATAAGCCTGCTTTTGATCTTTATGAAGGTAGCTAGCAAAAACTGGAATAAAAGAGGCCGAAAGGGCGCCGGTAACCAAAAGTTTAAAAATTAAATCGGGAAGACGGAAGGCAGCGTTGTAGGCATCGAGATCGGCAACACAGCATTTAAAAAAGGCAGAATAGAGAAAACGACTGCGAAGAAAACCAAGAATAGCTGAAAAAGCGAAAGTGATAGCCAAAACCAAAGAAGCTGACAAAATTGTTTGATGACGATGAAGAGTGATGGCTTTAATTTTAGCGACTAGACCCATGGACTAATTATACTGATTGTATTCTAAAATCCCATAGGTTAAAATATTGTCTATGCCTATCGGAAAATCAGCAAAAAAATCACTGAGAAAATCAGTCAAAAACCATTCTTTTAATGTTCAATTTAAAAAGAAATTAAAAGAAGCTATTAAATCTTTTATCGAAAAACCATCAGCTGAAGCCTATAAACTGGCTGAGTCTTTGATGGATAAATCGAAAAGTATGAATATTTGGCATATAAATAAAATTGCCAGATTAAAATCGAGATTAAATTCGATTTTAAAAAATAAAACTGTAAAAACTGAAGTCAAAAAAGAAGTTAAGAAAGTAGTTAAGAAAACTACTAAAAGAACTGCTAAAGAAAAAATGTCAAAATAATTAAGTAACTTCTTAATTATTTAGATTTTTTCATGAAAAATTTTTACATCACTACCCCAATTTATTACATCAATGCTGAACCAACTGTTGGCTCGGCTTGTACCACAGTAGCCGCTGATGTGGTGGCTAGAATGCACCGATTGTTAGGAGAAAACGTTTTTTACTTAACTGGAACCGATGAACATGGAGAAAAAGTAGCCGAGACTGCCAAGAATGCTGGGATTAGTCCGCAGGACTGGTGTGATCAAATGGCTCCTAAATTTATTGAAGCTTGGAAACTGCTTGATATTTCAAATGATTTTTTTATTAGAACCACTGATTCTCGACACAAAAAAGTAGTGGCGGAGGTTTTACAAAAAATTTATGATCAAGGTGACGTTTACCAAGATCAATATGAAGGTTGGTATTGTGTTGGTTGTGAGAGTTTTAAAACTGAAAAAGAATTAGTTGATAATCACTGCCCACTTCACCCACCAGAAAAGACGGTTAAGAAATCGGAAAAAAATTGGTTTTTTAGATTGTCAAAGTATGTTCCAGAAATTATTAAACTGATCGAAAGTGAAAATAATTATTTATTTCCAGAGAGCAAAAAGTCTGAAGTATTGGCTAAATTAAAAGCCGGAGTGACCGATGTGTCGTTATCTCGAGAAAAAGTTAGCTGGGGAATTCCTCTGCCCTGGGATAATAGCCAGACAGCTTATGTTTGGTTTGATGCTTTAATCAATTACTACAGTGCGACTCGGTTTTTAGAAGAGAAAACAGATTTTTGGCCAGCTGATTTGCATTTATTAGGTAAAGAAATTTTATGGTTCCATGCTGTTATCTGGCAAGCAATGCTGTTGTCAGCCAAAATTGAATTACCAAAGAAGGTTTATTCTCATGATTTTTATACTATCGATAATCAAAAAATGAGTAAGTCTTTAGGTAACACCATTCCTCCAAAAGAAATGGTGGAAATATTTGGAGTTGATGCTTCGAGATACTTAATTGCCAGATCTTTTCCTAATAATGGTGATGTAGATATTGGAATTGGCAGATTTAAAGAAAAATATAATGCCGATTTGGCCAATAATTTTGGCAACTTAGTATCTAGAGTGGGAAAACTGGGAGACGGGATTGATTTAGAAAAAAATAAACTTGAATTATCTGATAAATATGTTGATTTAGTTAATCAACTAAAAATTGACGAAGCAGTTAATTTTATATTTGAAACTTATATAGATAAGTCTAATAATTTACTCAATGAAGTAACTCCATGGAAACTCGAAGCTGGCGACCCAAAAAGAATTGAGGTATTAAAAATATGTGCCAAAAATGTGGTGATGGCGGCTTATCATTTGTTGCCAATATTACCTAAAAGTTGCCAAGTAATTACTGATCAATTTGATGGAAAAATTAGACCAATGGAAAGCGGACTGTTTCCCAGAATTAAATGATCGATACTCATGCCCATTTATCATCGAGATTTAACCAAGAAGTTGATTTATCAAAGTTAGATTGGCTAGTTTTATCGGCCAGTAGCTTAACTGACTCAAAAGATAATTTGGAAATTGCTAAAAATAATCTAAAACTAAAACCAGCAATTGGAATTCACCCCCAAGAAATTAATGATTCAGTTGAAGAATTGGAAAAACTGATGACTAAAGAAGTGGTGGCGATTGGTGAATGCGGATTAGAATTTACCCCCGGGGTGGATAAAATAGCTCAAGAAAATATTTTTAGAAAACAAATTGAGCTAGCTTTGAAATACCAAAAGCCTTTAATAGTTCACTCTCGAGAAGCTTCGGAGGAAACGATAAAAATTATTAGTGAGTACCCAAATTTAAGAGGAGTAATTCATTGTTATACCGGGGGTAAAAAAAGAATTGCCAAAATACCAGAACAATTTTATTTTGGAATTGATGGCAATATTACTTATGAGGTTGGACTAGAGGAAGTGGTAAGAAATATTCCTAAAAATAGATTAGTTTTGGAAACCGATACTCCTTTTTTAACACCAGTCCCCCATCGCGGAGAAACAAATAAACCAGAATGGATTGAGTTTACTTACCAAAAAGTAGCGGAAATCTGGAATTTAGACTTTAAAGAAACCGAAAAAATAATTGACGAGAATGCAAGAAGGTTGTTTAAAATCTACCTCTAACTCCTCCTTTGAGTAAAGGAGGAGCACTAGGTTGTGGTGAGGTTTTAAATCTTCCCTCAATCCCTCCTTTGACAAAAGGAGGGACGCTAGGTTGTATATTTAAATAATGAAATATATTGTCGATGAAAAGTTTCGGGCAAAATATGGACATATAAAATATTTAGATAAATTAAGAGATTTAGCTTTGCAAAATAGACACCAGCCAACATTAGCTGAAAAAGCATTTTGGCACAAGATTAAAGATATAAAACCACAATTTTTAAGACAAAAACCAATTGGGCGATTTATTTTGGATTTTTATTGTTCTAAATTATTATTAGATGTAGAAATTGACGGTGATTACCATCAAGAAAGAAAATACTATGACCAAGGTCGAGAAGAATTATTACATGCCATGGGTATTAAAACAGTTAGATTTAGCAACAAACAGGTTCTAAATAGTATTGGTAATGTAATAAATGAGTTAAGAAAAATAATTAAAGTTCGGACTATGGAGTTAGGTGTGGCTGATTTTTTCAGTAAAGATTAGTGCTCCTCCTTTACTCAAAGGAGGAGCTAGAGGTGGATTTAAAAAATCTAGCAAAGATTTATTTTTGAAAATCGACAATTAGGTTTTCAAGTTCTTTCTGACTGGGATATTTATCGATAAGAGCGACCTCGCCATTAATCAGCAAAATAGTATCACCTTGATAACCCATGGCATAAACACGATTCATATCTTTGAGATATTCTGGGGCACAATCTAGTTGCATTCGCTGACAGACAGCATCTAGATTCTCAAATAACTTTTTTCCTTGAGGCAAACCTCGATCAAAAAGTTGGATTCTCATAGTTAGCTAGATTATACAACAGACAAGCAATGGTCATTGGGCCAACACCACCAATGGTGGGAGTGATATAGCTGGTTTTAGGAGCTACATTTTCAAAATCTACATCACCGGTGGCCACATCAACTACCACCGCACCGGGTTTAACCAGATCGGCAGTAATTAGATTCTTAACCCCAGTAGCGGAAATTAACAAATCGGCTGATTGAGTGACAGCAGACAAATCGGTTGTTTGATCATTACAAAGAATAGCGTTGGGAAAATATTTTTTTAATGGTTTGCCGATAAGATCGGAGTCATTAATAACAACAACTTTTTGTTGATTAAAATTTAATTGATAGTGTTTTAAAAGTTTAATAATTCCTAAGACCACAGCCGGGGTAAATTTTGAAGTCGGGTTTAAGCCATCAACATCTTTTTGAGGGGAAATTAAATTTAGTAAATTTTTATTGGCAATGGGGAGCTGAATAAAAAAACCGGTTACTTGAGGATCGTTATTTAATTGATTAATTAGTTGGACAATTTCTGATTCGGGAGTGTTTTGAGGTAGATGATGAAGAGTAAAATTTACACCAAACTCTTGGCATTTTTTTTGTTTCATGGTGACGTATTTGAGAGAGGAAGGATTATCACCAATTAAAATTACATGTAAATTTTTTTGATTAAAGTCACAACTAGATAAGATTTGCTGGGCCAAGATTTTACCGTCAAGAAGGATCATGCCTTATTATATCTAAAAACTCGCCAACATTTTTGAGGACTCCTTTGTTTTGATAAGAAGACGAGTCGTTGAGGTTGTTATCAAAATGCATTAAAAGCAAGGTGTGTTCATCGTTGATAAAAGGTTGATTGGGAAACCGAGAATTATGATCGTACCTAACAGTATTACTAATTCTTACTTCGTCAACCAAACCATAAAGGCTTTCGTTTTGATAATTACCAATAAATAATGGTTTAGTGTTATCAAATATCATAGGATTATTCATTCTAACTACTCCTTGTTCTTGGCCATTTAAGTACATGCGAATGACATTTTGATCGATAGTGATGGCAAAGTGATACCATTTTCCTGGTTCAAGCGATTGTTGACTATAAAGATGGGGCGATAAACTTTGGCCGTTATAAGTTCTAAATAATAACTTATGATTAATTCGATCAATACTAACAATAAATGAACTGTATTCATAATAATATTGTTTACTTAAAATGACTTGGGTTTTATCGCTTGAGTCTAAATATTTAAAATAACCTTCAATGGTGAATTGAGTAGAAGGTTGAATTGAAAGTGGTACTTGAACACTACCTCGATGATCAAACCATAAACTTTGATTAAAACCAGTTTTGTTTTCAGAAGATTGAGGGTAATCGAGAATGGTAAGGGAATCACCATGAGCAACAATTAATCGATTGGAATCGATTGATTGAAAGGTAGAAATAGTTGGTGAAAAAAAAGACTCGAGATTAAAATCAGAAGCAGACAAAACTGAATTACCAACGCCAACTACTGATAATTGTTTTAAATCATTTTGATTGCCAGCAATAATATTGAGATAATTTTTTCGGTTTTCGATAGCTAAGTTGGAGAACTGATTTGAATTATAAAACAAAGTGGTAGCTTGACCATTAAAATTTATGGGGTTGGCGTAGTAAAAACCACCAGTATTATTTTTGGCTAATAAAAATGGCTTTTGATTATGAAAAACCACTTGGCTAAAACTTAATAAACTTGGAATAGTAACCCCACGAGATAAGTTAATAGGGCCGACTTTAGTTAATTCAACTTGAGTATTATTAGTAGTTAAATGATAAAGAAACTTATTTATCGAACAGGCTTTTTCAATCATTAAATAAACTTGATTTTGATAGTTAAAAGCCGAAAATATTCGATCAGAACTGCCGCAACTATCAATTGGTAGAGTGTGCCACACTGATTGATTGTTTAAAAAATCAGCATAATAAATTTGATTATTTTTAGTGGCAATTAATTTTTCTTGACCAAAAGGAACTAGAGCAAAACCAAGTAAGCTATTGGGCAATGAAAATAACTGATTATTTTTTAAACGAAAAATTTTATTTTGATATTTTAAATAGGTATTGGGGTCGGAAGAATATTGATTACTAATAAATTCTTGGGCACTTCCCGAGTCTAATTCAGTGATACCAATAGAACGAAACGTCCAGTTGTTTGGGCTATCTTGAAGATAAATATTTTGATTAGTGCCATAAATTATGGTTTGATTATTTTTACCAATAGCAGTAATCTGACCATTAACATTTGGTTTGACGAAAGTAATTTTTCGACCATCTGAATACCCGGAAGAAATTACTTTAGGGGCAATACCAATCGGGTTTTCAAGAGCTGAACTTTTAGTTACTGTTGGATGTTTTACAGCAAGTGCATTTATAATAAGTGATACTATAATAACAATTACTGAGTATATAGGCAAATTTTTAACATCCTTTTTGTTCATGATTAATATTGCAGTATTTAGACTTCGGTTGTCAATATCTCAAAACCAGTGGGAGTTATTAAGACAGTATGTTCAAATTGACAGGAAAGAGCACCGTCGATAGTTCGGACCGTCCAACCATCTTTTTTATCAATATTGATTCGCCAACTAGTAGATGCGTTAATCATCGGCTCGATAGTAAAAATCATTCCTGGTTTGAGAATAGTTTTTTCGTAAGAATAATCGAAATGAAAAACGAATGGATCCTCGTGAAATTCAATGCCAACTCCATGACCACCTAGATCTTTAACTGGAGAATAGCCAAACTGTTTGACATACTTTTCAATTACTTTACCAACGCAATCGTTTAAATTTTTATTTGGTTTTAAAGAATTGATGGCTAGTTTTAAAGAATTTTTAGTTCGGTCGATTAATAAGCTAGCTTCTTTGGAAATTTTTCCAACAGGATAAGTGGCTGAAGTATCGCCATAATATCCATTTAAAATCGTAGTGATATCGAGATTGATAATATCACCTTCTTGAAGAATTTCGGTTGAAGAAGGAATACCATGACAAACAACATTGTTGACTGAAGTGCAAATGCTTTTAGGATAACCAAGATAATTGAGAGGAGCAGGAATAGCACCATGATCAATAATAAATTGGTGAGCAATTTGATTTAGCTTTTCGGTTGAAATTCCAGGGGCGATAAAAGATGCGGTATGGTTTAAGGTAGCAGCCGCCAGTTGAGACGACTTTCTGATTCCTTCAATCTGTTGGGAGGTTTTGATAATGACCACGATTGATTATAACAATTTTGTGTTAATTTAGGCGAAGGTGTAAAATAAGCTATGAAAAAAATAATTTTGTTTTTGGTGGCATTAACAATTTTATTTAAAAGTGACGCTTTGGCGGTGGTAGACCTAAAACCAATTGACCCAAACATAGAAGTAATTAAATTAATCACCCCCACTCCAACACCAACTACTGGTTTGAAACTTTATATTACTCCAAGAATTTCGATTAAGCCTTTGATAACTTCGACCCCAACCACGGCTCCAACAGCAACCTTAACTCCAACTTCAAGTCCAACTTCAACTCCAAGTGTTAATCCATCAACAACTGTTGCTCCAACTCAAACTCCAGCAGTTGTCACTTCAATAGTAACCGCAACCCCAACTAGTGCTGAAGTTACTTCTACAACTAAACCAGATAATAGCCAAATGACAGTTTGGTTTTTATTAATAACCATTGGATTATTGGCAGTGATTATTTTTGTTCAAGCTTTACCAAAAAAAGATAATCAGGACGAAGAATAAGTTAATCGACCCTCAACTTGAGACGAAAGATTTTGATGTTCTCGAAGATAATCGATTAAGAGATCTTGAGCGGAAGTGGAAACAACTTTGCTAGAAATTATATCGGTAAGATCGAGATAATCGACGGCATTGTGAAAGTGATAGCCTTGTAAACAAATAGTATAGGTTTGAGTATCAATAATTGGTTGCTGATTTAAAGTTAGAGAAACTAAATGATCGGTATAAACAGCTTTAACACCGGTACTTACCTGATAGCACTCGCCTTCGTTGTTACGATTTTCGACTCGCATAAAACGAGCAAAAATTCTTTTTAATTGATGACCAGTAATAGTTATTTTTTGACAAGAATCATTGTAGGGGAAACAACACATTAAATCGTTGAGAGTGACCACTGGACCAAGCTGTTTAATTCGAATTGAACCACTGCCAACTAGAGCAATATCTGCTTGTGATTGATAAGCAAAAGCGTCGGCAATTAAATTGCCGATACTAGTTTCAATTTCTCGTTGAGGATGAGTTAATTCGGATGATAATTTGGTTAGAATAGCAGAATATTTGGTATCAACTTCGTTTTTAAAACTTTGAATAAAATCGAGGAGTTTTTGATCTGGAGCAACAACATCTGAAGTGATGGGAACTAGTTGCCATTGATAATCAACAACACTATTAGTGGCATCATCGACAACAATATCGTATCGACCAACTTGATTGGTCGACGTTCCAGCTTGAGTGATTAAAATATTATTAATTTTTTCGGGGGTGGTTAAAAGAGTATGTGAATGACCGCCAATAATTAAATCGACTCCCCACTCGGGTTTTAACATTGAGGCTAATTGTTTGTCGGATTCAAAACCAATGTGAGTGAGCAAAATAGTTAAATCAATATCGTCATTTTTATAGGCAGTACAGATTTTACCAACTTCACTACTAGCCTCTTCCAAAGAAATAAAAGAACCAATGAGCTTGTCTTGAGTAATCGAATCGATAACTTTTTCGGTAATAATCCCAGTAAACAAAATTTCAAAACCATCTTTTTTAATGATTTTATAAGGATTCATTAGCCGACGACCATAGTTTTTAATGTAAAGATTGGCGTTAACTATAGGAAAGTTGGCCATCTTTTCTAAAAATAAAAGATGAGGTAAACCGTAATCAAATTCATGATTGCCTAAGGCCACCACATCTGGAGCCAGATAATTCATGATCTCGATAGTGGAAATGCCTTTATATTCAGTGTCGATTAACGAACCTTGAACCATGTCACCAGAAATAACATACAAAACATTTTTTTCTTCTGAACGAACTTTATTAATATAGGCAGATAGCAGAGCTAAACCACCAATAGTTTGCCCAGGTTTACCACCAATTTCGGCCAGAAAATCACCGTGCATGTCGTTGCTGTGAAGAATGGTGAATTTTTTAATAGCCATAAATTTGATATTCGTTAGTAAACTTGGTGTATTCTTGGCAATATTTTATATGCAAATTTGGATCTTTATGATTGGAATTAAGAAATATTTCTCTACCAACTAGATCAACACTAGCTTGATCAATGGCAATGGGATTGTCGGAAAATAAAATGCCTTGATCGGGAGCGATAATTGGACCAGAATCAGATTCGCAATCACATAACTTGGTAATGTTGTGAACGAAGTTTATGTAATAGGTGTTCTGAGGTAAGTTGTTGATACAGGCACTAGCACCTTGGGCTAATAAATCGTCAAATATAGCCACCTTGGGGGTAAGAGATTTGGTGGGACAATTAACTTGGCAAATAGAGCAACCCCAACATTTAGCTAAATTAACTTGAGCCTTATTATTAACAATAGTAATCGCACCAGCAGGGCATAATTGAGCGCATTTACCACAACCAGTACACGTCTCAAGATTAAAGTTTGGTTTACATTCTCCATGAATATCTTGTTTTGATTCGGCCATAACTCCACCCATACCAAAATTTTTAATGGCACCACCAAAACCAGAACAAGGATGACCCTTAACATGGGAAATAACTAAAAGATTTTCGGCCTCAACTAATTCACGACAAACTTTAACGGTTAAGTCTTTAGTTTTAACTTCAACAAAATTATCGGAGATAATAAACGGCGCTAAGGTATCGTAACCACGATCACGAACAGCTTGTTGGTAACCAGCAACAGTATTTCGTGGTGAATCGTAAGCCACAGGAGTGTCAATTAAAGTTGGACTTAGACCAAGAGACCTTAATGATTCAATAATTGGAGCAACGTCGTGAGGGAAAAGTGCAGTTTGATTACCAGGTTCTCCAAAATGAATTTTAACTAAAACATTTTGGTTCTGGCCAAACTTACCAGCTAATATTTTTTTAGAAACAAGAGCTAGCTGGCTTTTATCAGTTAATAAAGAAACTTGATTCATTATTTTTCTAATTTAATAACTTTTTCAGGAACGGTGGCATCTAAATTTACTTGGCCATTGGTTAAAGAAAGGGAACGGACAAAAAGATTGGGGATTGAATTTAATCGGCCAGTGGCGAATTGATCGACGGCACCAATGTTTTCGGTAATATAGTTGGTTGGGATAGGAATCTGACTAATTGAAAGCTTAGAAACATTGAATTTAACTTGATTATTAACCACTGAAACTGTTCCTTGAGCATAAAATGGTGGATTGCCAGAAATATGGAATTGGTCGATAGCTTTTTGAACATCTTGAGTGGAAACAGTTAGAGATAAGTAGGGAATTAAATTAACTAGATTTAAAACACCGGAAGCTTGAGCGGTGCCATCATTATTTATTTTTACTTGAAGGTTGGAAAGTGGAGCATATTTCCAAGTTTCTGCATTCAAGTAAGCAGTGATTTCAGAAGAATTAAGAGAGATTTTGACATCTTTTTTGCCTGAATATACCAAAGAATCTTTAATACTAGCCGAAGAGGAAGAATTTTTTTCAACCACAGTGCCAAACTTATCGTGAGTTGATTGGTAATCGGCTTGAGTATATTTCACTCCCAAATCTTTGGGACCAAATAGGGATATTTTATCTTTTAAAAAGTATTGGTAGCCAAAATAAACGATAATCACTAAAACAACTAGCTTAATTAAAAATTTCATATATGCTATTTTATAATGACTTTATGAAAAACACTTCATGGGAACCGATAGCAGATTGGTATAAAAAAATAGTTGGGGTTACTGGGCACTATTATCACAA
>JAKQJL010000017.1 GCA_029561175.1 bacterium | reverse complement strand
CCGATAGTTCATATTGACGATGCGGTTCGGCACCTCGATGTCGACTTGGCGCATCCTGGCCCTGAAGAAGGGGCCAAGGGTTGGTCTGTTCGCCCATTAAAGCGCTGCGTTAGTTGGGTTCAGAGCGTCGCGAGACAGCTCGGTCTCTATCCGTTGTAACCGTTCGATTCTTGAGGGGATTCATCTACAGTACGAGAGGACCTAGGTGAGGGAACCGCTGGTGTGCCAGTTGTACCGTCCGGTGCATTGCTGGGTAGCTACGTTCTTATTTGATAACTGCTGAAAGCATCTCAAGCAGGAAGCTGACCCCAAGATAAGGAATCGTATCCTGAGTAATCAGGAGTGAGATCGCCGGGAGACTACCGGTTAATACTCTGCATGTGGAAGATCCGTAAGGATTTAAGCTAAGCAGTGGATAGATCGAAGAATTTTTTCAGTTTTTATCTGGCTTTTAGTCCCGAGTAATCGGGGTTAAGAGCCGGAAACGGGGGTAAAACCCTGGCAACTCGATTTAGTCGCTAAATTTTTATTTACTTTCGAAATTTGATTTTTCTGTTCCGGTCGCTTAAGCGTAATGGAACCACCTTTTCCCATTCCGAACAGAGAAGTGAAACGTTTCAGCGCCGACAATAGTTCCCGGGCAACTGGGATTGAAAATAGGTCGCGGCCGGAACAGAGAAATCAAGTTCAATAGATTAATTTAATTTTATATATTTATTTGGGGTAACCAATCCCTCTTAAGAATCCCGAATAAACGGGATTTTTTTTGGTATTAAAATGAAAAATAAAGACAAAAAAGTCAAAAAAATGGTAGAAGTGACAACCATGGAAGAATTGTTAAAAATGTCGGGGGTGGAAGTAGTTGGTTTAAAGAAAGGACAGGATGTTAAAGGAAAAATTACTGCCATTAAAAACAAAGCCATTTTCATTGACATTGGTGGAAAAACTGATGCCATGGTAATGGGAAAAGAATTTGAATTTGTAAAAGACTATGTTTCTGATTTAAAAACTGGTGATGAAATTGAAGTTCAGGTTAAACAACCAGAAAATGATAAAGGTCAGATTTTAGTGTCGATTCGTGGAGCTGCTTCTGGTTATGGTTGGAATTATTTTTCTGAAAAAGAGAAGAGTGGCGGAGAAATTACTGTTTTTGGAAAAGAATTAAATAGAGGTGGAATTGTGGTAATTGCACCATTTGGATTCTTTGGATTTATTCCAGGATCTCAAATTGGAAGTAAATATGACTTAGATCCTGAAAAAATGTTGGGTAAAAAGATCAAAGTAAAAGTTTTGGAAGTTGATCAGGCTAAAAATAGATTGGTGTTTTCCGAGAGATTAGTTTCTGAGCCAAATAAAGTTGGTGAAGAATTTAGTGCAATGGAAAATCTTGATCTGGATGAAGTCTTTGAAGCTGAAGTGGTTCGGGTTGAACCTTTTGGTGTATTTGTGAAAATTATATTAGAAAGAGGTGGAATAAAATTAAATCTTGAAGGTTTAGTTCATATTTCTGAAATTTCTTGGGAAAAGGTTGAAGATGTAACTCAAATGTTCAAAGCAAAAGATAAGATTCAGGTAAAGTTGATTAACAAAACTGATGGAAGATTACAATTTTCGATTAAAAGACTTAAAGATGACCCATGGTCGTCTATCGAAGAGAAATATCCTAAAGATAAAGAAGTTGATGGAACAGTAGTGAAATTAGCTTCGTATGGAGCCTTAGTTAGACTTGAATCTGGAGTAGAGGGATTGATTCATATTTCTAAACTTGGAGGCGGTGTAAGTTTGAAAGAAGGTGATGAAACTAAAGTTTACATTGAAAGTATTGATGTAAAAAAGAGAAAAATCTCCTTAGGATTGGTAGAAACTGATAAGAGCAAGGTAATGTATAAATAGTTTTTAGTAAATAAAAGCCCCGATGAATTTCGGGGCTTTTTTGTTAAAATTAGGAATGAAAATATTTAATCAAATCGGAGTTGGAGTGCCAAAAATTTTATTACCAAAAGAGGGAGTGAATTTGAATAAATGGGCAGTGGTGGCTTGTGACCAATATACTTCAGAGCCAGAATATTGGAAAGATGTGGAAAATTATGTTGGAGAGGAACCATCGACTTTAAAAATTACCTTACCTGAGGTGTATTTAGAGTCTGAAAATAAACAGGAAAGAATTGAAAAAATAAACCAAACAATGAAGGATTATTTAGATGGGGGTGTTTTGGAAGAAAAGGTCGAAGGTTTTGTGGTGGTTGAAAGAACTTTTTCGAATGGGAAAATAAGAAAAGGGTTGATAGTGGCTTTGGATTTGGAGAAATACGAATATACAAAGGGAAGTAAAACTTTAATTAGAGCGACAGAAGGAACGGTGGAAAGCAGAATTCCACCCAGATTGGAAATTAGAAAAAATGCATTAGTAGAATTGCCCCATATTATGGTGTTAATTGATGATCCTTTAAAGAAAGTTATTGAAGGAGTTAAAAAAGAAGAAGTGGTTTATGAAACAGAATTAATGATGGATGGAGGCAAAATTAAAGGATGGAAAATAAGTAACGAGGAAGAAATCGAAAGAATTGCCAATGAATTAGAAAAGTTAATTAGTAATGATGGTTTTTTGTTTGCCATGGGAGATGGTAATCATAGTTTGGCAACAGCTAAAACACATTGGAATAATTTGAAAAACCAGTTGAGTGAGGAAGAAAAAGTAACCTCTCCGGCTCGGTTTGCTTTAGTGGAACTAGTAAATATTCATGATGATGGGCTTGAGTTTGAGCCGATCCATAGGCTAGTTTATAAAGTCGACAGTGAAAAGTTGATAGGGTTTATTGAAGGAGAAGGGGAAGAAATAGAAGTAATAACTAAGAGTGAAAGAAAAATGGTAAGGATTAAAAATAGTGGCAGTAATTTGTTGGTAGGTAATTTGCAAATTTTATTAGATGAATATTTGAAAATTAATCCAGAAACAAAGATTGATTATATTCATGGTGATGAAACAGTAGAAAAATTGGCCAAAGAAATGAATGGAGTAGGATTCATTTTGCCGGTAATGAAAAAAGAAGAACTTTTTCCGACGGTAGAAAAGGATGGAGCATTGCCAAGAAAAACTTTTTCAATGGGAGAAGCACAAGAAAAAAGATTTTATTTAGAATCGAGAAAAATTATTCCTTAAAATAGGAATAATTTTAATTGACTTTGCTAGAGGCTCTAGAAATGAAGTTAAGGTAGAATAGTGATATGAAGAAAGTAAAAGAAAGTGTTTTTGTGTGCAGTAATTGTGGAAACGAATATTCAAAATGGATGGGTCAGTGTGTGGCGTGCAAAGAATGGAATTCGATAAAAGAAGTTCGAGGTTTGGGGAGTAAAGGAGGAAAAGTAAAAAGACTCGAAAGTGAAGTAAAAAAGATAACAGAAGGTCAGAGTGAGATATGTTTTTTAAGTAAAATACCAGAGTTTGATAGGGTTTTGGGTAAAGGACTTGTGCAAGGTCAAGTAATCTTATTTGCTGGTGAACCTGGAATAGGAAAAAGTACGCTTTTAACCCAAATTATGGGTATAAATACTGGTTTATATGTTGCCGGAGAAGAGAGTGCTGATCAGATTGGTTTAAGGGTAAAGAGATTGAAATTAAAGGCGGAAAATTACGACATATTAGAAACAAATTCAATTGAAGAAATTGAGGCAAAAGTAAGTCGAACAAAAAATCAGTACAAAATAGTGGTGGTTGACTCGATTCAGATGATGGTGACAGATGAAAAGAGTAATGGGGTGGGGGCGTGGACGGCGGGTAGCCCAGGACAGATCAGAGAATCTACTTTTAAATTAGTGGAATTAGCAAAAAGAGAAAAAGTGGTAATTATTATTGTGGGGCATGTGACAAAAGAGGGGGAGATAGCTGGACCAAAGTTGTTGGAGCATATGGTGGACACAGTTTTGTATTTTGAGGGTGACAAGAATTCTGATTTAAGAATTTTAAGATGTGTTAAAAATCGGTTTGGACCAACAGACGAAGTGGGAATTTTTAAAATGGAGGAAACTGGATTAAGGGGAATTGGAACCGATGAAATAAATTTAGTAAATAACAATGAAGAAAAAGTGGGATCGGCGATTACTATTTTGATTGAAGGAACTCGGCCAATGATGGTTGAGATTCAGGCGTTGGTAACTGAGTCGTATTCGCAAATGCCAAAAAGAATTTTTTCGGGAGTTGATTTTAATCGAGGACAATTGTTGGTGGCGGTAATGCAAAAAGTTTTAGGAATTCCGATGTATCAAAATGACGTGTTTGTGATGGTGACGGGTGGACTAAAAATTGATGATACTGGAGTTGATTTGGCAGTGGTGGCGGCAATGTACTCGAGTTATAAAAATAAAGTTTTAGGCAAAAAAGTGTGGGTGGGGGAGGTGTCGTTGTTGGGAGAAGTAAGAGAAGTAAGACAATATGAGAAAAGAATTAAAGAAGTGAAGGCGTTGGGACGAGAAATGGCCGAGATAAATAACATTAGGGAACTAAAATAGAGTTGTTCACGAGTTATTCACATGATGTTAATAAGAGATATTTTGGTGGAATTTATAGCTAATATTGATAAATAAAATACTATAGGGTATGGTAAAAAATGGGACTAAAAAAATATAGGATATAGACAGTCAAGAAAAAAGGAGTTATAGTTGATCAATGCTAAAAAAGATATGGGAGCTAATAAAAAAGTTGGGAAAATTTGAGGGAGATAATTGGGCAAAGAGACAGTTACGTCAGATGGGTAAGTTAAGAAGCAGGATTATTTTGATGTAAACCAAAAAAAAGAAACAATGTTATCGATATTCTCAAAGCAGGTGGAACACGTATAGCATTGTTTCTTCACTTTAAAGATATCTTAAATTGTTTAAAAAAGCAATTGATTATCTTTAGAGTTGAGGGCAACGGAGCGGGCAGGTCCGTTGCTTTCAATTGTAAAGATAAGTAGAATAAAGTGTGAAAAGAGTGTTTTTGGTTTTAGCGTTGTTTTTGGTTTTAGCTGGGAAAGTGACGGCGGTGGAGTTTTTCGAAGAAACAATAGATCCATTCAAAAATTATAGTGAACGAAAAACTAGTGTGGCTGACGTGGGAGCTACTGGAATTTATTACTATGAAGTAAAAGTTTATTTAGAAAAACAAAGTGCAGAAAAATATCCAAATTATCGTAGTTTATTGATAGATGCTTTGACAGAATTGAACAGAAGATTAGAAGCAGCCAAAATTGAGAGACGGTTTAAGTTTGGAGAAGATTTTGTGGTAATGTACGATAAAAATGTTTCTGATGGATTTGGTTGTGTAGCTAGTAATCCTGAGGGAAAACATTTACCAAAAGAATTTTGTAATTCGAACAAAAATTATATTTTAGTGGCAGCTGATGAAACTGGTGGTTCGAATTATTCTGTACCATCAGCTGGTTCAGTTGAGTGGCATGGAAGAAGTGGTTTGTTTACTGGGTCGGGAGTTAGTGTTTTAGTTCATGAACTTGGCCATTGTATGGGATTACCAGATATATATGGAGTTAAAGTAATGAATACTGAAAACAAAGTAAATGGAGAAGGGAGCCCAAACTGGTTTGATGGATATATTATGAATAATTTAACTCCGGGATTATTTCATCCTTGGGACATTGAAGTAATAAAAAGAGAGAAAAGAGGCTTAATACCAAATGGCGGAATGTGGGTTGGACAAGAAGCAAAAAATAATATTTTAGTTTTTAAAGATAAAGAAGGAAAGGTAATTAGGGGAGCTAAAGTAAGTGTTTATGGATCGATAAGAAAAAGTTACTCTGAAATGTCGATTGATAATATTGCCAAAAAAGAGGGGATAACAGGTGTTGAAGGTGAATATAATATGGGAAATGGTTTATTGGGAAATGTGGCTTATGAGGCAATAAGGGTTTTTATAATCAAAATAGAAAAGGATGGAATTACGGAATATAAATGGTTGACGTATGCTGATATAAATCTGGCTTATTGGAAACAGAGCCAGGAAACGGTGGTTTATGAATTGGGGTTGAATAAAATAATAGGTAATAAAACAAAGGTGGTTGGTGATGCTAGTGGTGATGGCTTGGTTGATATCTTGGATTATGGTATTTGGAAAAAGGAATATGTAAGTAATACGAAAGAAAAGGCTGATTTCAATAATGATGCAAAAGTTGATTTATTAGATTATAGTGTTTGGAAGAGAGAATATGGTGGTCAACAAAAAAATTAATTGGTGGTGGTTGTTGGGATTTTTTTTACTGGTAAAACCGGTGGGTGCGGAAGCGCCAAGCGAGGAAAGTGATAAGTATCGACTGAAAAGTATGGATGGAAAAATTGAGGTGGTTTTTGACAAGAAATATGGTGGGGCGATTACTAAAATATTTGATAATGTTAATTCGCCAAATGTGAATTTAATTGATGACAGTCAGGCGGGGGCAATGTTTCAAGAGGCTTTTTGGATTTTGCCATATCATCAGGCAGAAACAGGGATAAAATTTCCACCAATGTGTAGTGGTTCTTCGGATCAATTATTAAGAAATCCGACTCAGGCAGGGTATGTGGGAGATGGACATGCGGGTAATCCGATTGGTCTAATTGGGAAAACTACTGATGTGGATGCCAACGAATTTATTCGATGGGAAGATGGTGGAAAGACTTTACATTTTAAAACGAAATTTATTAGATATGATTTTTGTTTACCAGGAGGGAATAGAGCAGTAATTAGTGAAGCGGATTGTGACGAAAAAGCGAAAGCTTTTTATCATCGACCAACAGCAAAATGCCAGGATTTGTGGGACACAGATTACTATTTGGAACAGTGGGCTTATTTTAAAAATGACTTAAAACATGTACTGGTGTTGAAGAGCAAAATTACTTATGTGGGAAATGGCAGTAGCCAAATTACTTCACGACAAATACCGATAATTTTTTCACAAAATTTAACCAGATCAATTTATTGGAAAGATGGTAAAAAAGTGGTGACGAGTGAATCGGTAGGTGAAAACCCTGACTATAACTGGACAGCGCAGGTTTTGGAAAACAAAGAGTCGGGAATAGGAATGGTGGTTAATAAGGAAATGAAGACAATGCTGGAAAGAAAAAATTTTTCTTCGGAAACAAATACAATTTCTAAGAAAGGTAATATGTATTTTGGGGCGGGGGTGCCAGATTTAAGAACCGTAGCAACGTTGAGTGGAGTGAAATTGGCAAATGATTCTGATCATGTGTTTGAATTTGAACCTGGAGGAAGCATGGAGTGGATGGTTTCATTTCCAATTGATAATATCGATAACATTAAGAGATCGGCTGAATCAATGCTACGGTTTCAAGAATCGACAAAATATAATGAAAATATTGATGGTTGGATAGATAGTGTGAGTTGCCAGAGTGTTAAAGGATGGGCAGCAGATACAAAAAATGGCCAGGCAGTGGATAGGGCGGTGGTGAGAATTTATCCGTTGGGGCAGCCGAACAATTTAAAAATGTTTGAAAGTAATGTTTTTACTAATCGAGATGATTTAAAAACTTATTGCCGAGAAGGAAAGTGCGCTTTTGAGGTAAAAATCGGTAGTTTACCAAATAGTTTTGAAGGAAAAAAATTGATCGTCGAGGTTTGGGGAGAAACTGGTGAGAGCAAAATAATGATTAAAAATAATAATTATTTATTAGAATCATGTGGAAGGGGAGGAAGGCAGGGTGATGCTAATGGAGATGGAAAAATTGATTTGTTAGATTACAGTATTTGGAAAAGGGAATTTGTCTCGGGGGTAAAAGAAAAAGCTGATTTTAATGGAAACGGAACAGTTGATTTGGCAGATTATAATATTTGGAAGAGACAGATTTGACAGTGAAGATAAGATTAGTTAAAATACATTGTTTTCCCCAAGTATTAAGTATTATTATTTTGATTTTTAATTCCCAATGGTAAAAAAGAAAGTAACCGAGCCGGTTGAGGCGAAGGTTGAAACTATTATTCCGGTTATCCCAACTGTTCCTGAAGTTGACACTAATAGAGTGGCAGTGGTTAACGTGGCTCCGAAAGTAAGTATTCCACAGCCGGTATTGCAGCCGGTCCAGCCACAAGTAAAAATGGAAATGATTAGTGGTGTTTTGGAAGTAATGCAGGATGGAAGTGGTTTTGTAAGACCTAAATTTAATCCGGGTAATAAAGATGCGGTGATTGCCGCCCAACAAGTAAGAAGATATGGCCTTAGACCAGGTGATTTAATTGCTGGAGTGGCTAAAGCCCCAAAAGATAACGAAAAATATTGGGGAATGGTGAGACTAGATAAAATTAATAGTATGGATTTGATGTCTGCTCAAAAAAGACCTGATTTTAGGGATTTAGTGCCTGTTTATCCTAATAAACAACTAAAATTAGAATCGGATCCAAAGATTTTTTCAACTAGATTGATTGATTTATTTGCGCCAATTGGTTTTGGACAAAGAGGAATGGTGGTGTCGCCCCCAAAAGCTGGTAAAACTACTTTGTTAAAAGAAATTGCCGCAGGAGTATCGGCTAATCATCCCGATGTTCATTTAATGGCAGTGTTGGTGGGAGAAAGACCAGAAGAGGTGACCGATATGCAAAGGTTTATTAAAGGTGAAGTGATTGCTTCACATTTTGATCAAAAACCAGAAGAGCAAACTCGAGCGGCAGAAATTGCCATCGAAAGAGCTAAAAGATTGGTGGAAATGGGCAAAGATGTATTTATGGTATTTGATTCGATTACTAGATTGGCGAGAGCATATAATTTGGCAATTCCAACTTCGGGACGAACTTTGTCGGGTGGTTTTGATCCAGCGGCTTTGTATCCTTCCAAAAAGTTTTTTGGAGCAGCTAGAAAAATTGAAAACGGAGGATCGTTGACAATTATTGGAACGGCTTTGGTGGATACTGGTTCGAAAATGGATGAACTAATTTTTGAAGAATTTAAGGGAACCGGCAATATGGAATTGTGGTTAACTCGAGAATTATCAGAAAGAAGAATTTTTCCATCTTTTGAAATCTTAAAATCGGGAACCAGAAATGAAGATTTGTTATTGGACTCGGCTACTTTAGCCAGAGTAATTGCAATTAGAAGAATGTTTGATGCAATTGGTGAGAAAAATAATACAACTGAAATGATTATTGATCAGATGAGTAAAACAAAAAATAACGACGATTTCTTAGGAAAAGTCGGTAAAAAATGATCAAAGAAGAATTAAAAAATTGGAGTGATTTTTTTAAAGCTGAAGCAGATTTTTTTGGGTCGATATTGACTAAATTCTTAGGTTGGATAGTAACAATTAAGGAAGTGATGGCAAAATTGATGTATCGTCAGCGAGGGAGATTTAGTCAAACTTTTGTAAATCTAACGGTGAGTATTATTTTCTTTTTGGTGATGGTGTTTTCTGGAAAATTAGAAGAGATTATTGCTCAGAGCCAGAATAAGGATGAGGGTGGTAGTTATTATTTGTTCGGAGATGATCGAAGCGGAACCATGGGGACCGAGACAATGATTTCAAATTTGCCCAAAGGAGAAATTACTGAGTATCGAGTGGTGGAGGGAGATACGGTAAGTAGCATTGCTTCAAAGTTTGGAGTGAGTATTGATACTATTGTGTGGGAAAACAATTTGAAATCGGTAGACGCGATTAAGCCAAAACAAATTTTGCGGATTTTACCAGCCACTGGAGTGAAATATAAAGTAAGCCGAGGAGAAACTATTTATAGCATTGCTAAAAAGCATCAGGTTGATGCCCAGAACATTATCGACTATCCTTTTAACACTTTTGCAAATGATGAAACCTTTGCTTTAACTGCTGGCCAGGAATTAATGATTCCAGATGGAATTAAACCAAAAGAAGTGGTGATCGATGTGGCCAGATATACAGCTAAAACGGTGGCACCAATTCCTGGAGTGGTGGGGGAAGGGAGTTTTATGTGGCCAACATCGGGAAGAATTTCCCAAAAATTTTATTGGTATCATCCGGGGGTAGACGTGGCCAATCGAGCTAACCCAGATATTATTGCTTCTCAAGGTGGAACAGTGATTACGGCTGGATGGAACGCTGGAGGTTATGGAAATTATGTGGTGGTTGATCATGGAAACGGATATCAAACTTTGTATGCCCATATGGTAACTAACTCGATTGTGGTGAAAGCTGGCGATAGAGTGAGACAAGGACAAAAGTTGGGAGTGATGGGATCGACCGGTCGGTCGACAGGTACTCATCTTCATTTTGAAGTTAGATATGGCAGTGGAAAGGTTGATCCATTATCATTGCTGAAATAGTGCGGGGATAGAGACAGTTGGTTGATTGTTTGAAGTTGATAAATTTGTTAACCTGCAATATGAAAAATATGGTGCGAATTTATTCACGAATTGTTTTTTGTTTATTGCCAATTTTCTTTTTTCCATTATTAACTGATGGTTTTGATTTAGCCAAGAATTTTTTATTGATGATAACGGCTTTAATTGGTTTGGTGTTGTGGATTATTGGATTGTTGGCTGAGAGAGATGAGAAAATTAGAGTAGATAAAAACTTGATTTGGGGATTGTTGTTAGGAGTGTGGGTTTTGATTTCTTGGATAAAAGAAAGCGGAGGATTGAGGATGCAGGCAATAATTTCTTGGGGTGGAATGGGAACAATTTTAGCTTTGATGATTTGGGGTTGGATTTGGACTCAGATTGTTGACGAAAAAGAAAAAGAAAAGATGGTTAGTTGGTTGACAGTAAGTGGAATTTTGGTGGCAGTAATATCTTTGGTGGTGTTTTTAATACCTGGATCGAAAATGCCAATTTTATGGCCTAAAAATAATCCAATTTTTAGTATTACTAATAATTTTTCGTTAACTGGTAGCTTGTTAGCCGAGATGAGTTTGATGGTGTTTTTGGGAATTAATTGGGGATTGAGAGTGTTACGATCGATTAATGAAAAGAAAGATTATATGGTGGAGGCAGTGTTGGCAGCATTTTTCTTGATGATTTTTGGTTTGGGATTGTTTAGACAAACTAAAGTTGGTTGGAATTATTTAGATATGAATAGTTCGTGGTCGATTACGGCAGAATCTTTTAAAAAGGTGCCGCTATGGGGAGCGGGGGTGGGCAATTATTTAACTGCTTTTGATTTGTGGAAACCAGCTAGTTTTAATATGACCAAAAATTGGACAACCAGTTTTGGGCTGGCAGCAACTGGTTGGATGCAAATTTGGACTGAACTGGGAATAGTTGGATTGTTGGTAATGTTGGTGATGATGTGGAATAGTTTTAAGTTTAAAAAAATATTGAGTTGGTTTTTGGTGGTGGGTTTGATGTTGTTGCCACTTAATTTGGTTTTGTGGTGGTTGATGGTATGGATTATGGTTTCAATGAACGAGAAAAAAGAAGCAAATTTGAGAATTAGTGTGGGAGATGATTTTAATGTTGGTCCATGGGTGGTGTTGGTGATGTCTTTGATTTTGTTTGGATTTGGAAGCTGGAACTTGGGAAAAATGATTTTGGCTGATAGCTATATTAAATCATCATTGATAATGGCTAGTAAAAATGACGGCGGAGCGACTTACAATTTGCAAGTAAAAGCAATTGGAATGAATCCATATTTAGCTGATTATCGAAGATTGTATTCTCAAACTAATTTGGCGTTGGCCAAAAATATTTTAAGTGTTGAGAAAGTTAGTGATGAAGAGAAACAGAAAGCTTCAATGTTGATTCAACAAGCGGTTCGAGAAGCAAAAGCATCGTTGGCTTTGGTAAATACATCATCGACAAATTGGAATAACTTAGCAACAATTTATCGA
The DNA here is from genome assembly GCA_029561175.1 of bacterium. GTDB lineage: Bacteria > Patescibacteriota > Microgenomatia > UBA12405 > UBA12405 > JAKQJL01. Next base: position 4,433 of record JAKQJL010000017.1, on the reverse strand, counting down.
CAAGTGTTGGGTTTGGTTGAAGGAGCGGGTGATTGGAGCTTGCAAGCTTATCAACAAGCAATTGCTTTAAAACCAACTGATCCTTTATTGTATTTGGATGTGGGTGGATTATATTTTGCTGGGAATAGATTTGAAGAAGCTGATCGAAATTTTGAAATGGCTGTGAATAATAAACCAGATTTGGCTAATTCTTGGTATAACTGGGCATATTCGGCTAAAAAAATGAATAAATTAGCGGATGCGATTTACCGATTAAATCAGTCGTTGAGTTTGGTGAGTGTTGATTCTGGTGATTATGAAAAAGCGTCGAAGGAATTGGATACTTGGAAAAAGGAATATGATGAGTTGGTGAAAAAAGCTAAAGAACAACAAGAACAGCAAAAAAAAGAAGCTGAAACTTTGAAAACGCCAGAGGTAGCGCCAACTATCAGTGAGGAAAATAAATTGGTAGTGCCAACAGGAGAAATTGAACCGCCAAAAAACTAGTTTACGATCCAGTAATTGAAAATAACATCTTCGGTAAGTGGGGCGTCGAAACCAACAACAAAGCTTTGATCTGATTTAGAGAGAATTTGAAGGTTTTGATTTTTACCTCCAGAAACCAAAGAGAGATAGATTTGAGAGGTTGATTTTAGCTGTGAATTGGTAAGAGTAATTTGTTTGGTGTTGGCAGGAATGGTGGCTTGATTAGAAAGAGAGTTGGATTCAGAAAGGTTGGTAACTTCAGTTTTAGTTTTAATTTCTGGAGCAGCAATAATAGTTTGAGAAGTAAGATTGGCTTGAAGAAGTGGCTGAGAATTTTCGATTAGAGGTGCTTGGGTGGGAGTGGAGGTGGGAACATTTTGAGGGTGTTGATTGATGAGAGATTGGAGAGAAGAAATGGTGGTTTGGATTTGTTGTTTTTGAGAGGTGTCGGTGAGAATGGTAAGTAACTGGTTATAGGTGGAAACGGCGGCGGTTAGTTGGCCGGTTTGTTGTTGGATACGAGCGAGATCATAAAAATTTTGAGCTTTGGTTGGCTCGAGGGCAATAACTAAAGAAAGATATTGAAGAGTAGACTGGGGGTCGCCTTTTTGAGCAAAGAGTTGGGCAATGTTTTGAGCAATTTCGGCAGAGTTGGGATTAAGTTTGAAAGCTGATTGATAATCAATGAGGGTGTTGGAAATTAAATCTGGGCGAGAGGCGAGAACAGATTGGTAAATCTTGGCTCGTTGTTGGTAGCCTCGGTAATCGGATGGGAACTCTTTGATGGCTTGGGTAGCAGAAAGAATGGATTGATTAAGAAGTTCAATTAAACGAGGGTCGGCAGAATTTTGAACTTGAAGATCGAGGGCTTGAGAAAAAAATTGTTGAGAGGCCAAAAGATAATGTTGGATTGATTTGGGGACTTGAGTGGGGGATGGATAGACATTGGGTTGGGGTTGATAGGTGGGAGTTTGAGAATCGTTTTTTGATTTAAAAAGAATTAAGCCACCTAAAGAAATCAGAGCTAAACCGGAGATGGAAAACAAGGCAATGTATGGTTTTGAGGTAGTTTGCTGGGGTTTAGATATAGGTTCGCAAGCGATACCCAGGTCTTTGAGGGTTTGAATTTGTGATGGAGAAAGATTAGCAACCATATTTAATAATAACTAATTTATTAACCACCAGTTGATGTCAATTGAGTTTAATAAAGGTTGGTCAAGACCAATAGTGAAAGTGTTTTCGGTTTTTTGTTTGAGGTAAATTACTTGATTGTTGGTGGAACCGACTGGAGTGAGGTAGACGATTGAATTGGGAGTGAGCTTGGAATTGGTGATGACGATTTCGGTTTTACCAACTGGAAGATTAACAGTGCCGGCAGTAGCATTGGACTGGACTTGAGCAGAAGAGGTGGCTAGTTCACCAAAACCTGATTCAGCAATAATAGTAGCCGATTCAGTGGCGACATTTAATTTGGTGGTGGAAAGATTGGTGATGGTGGCTTGATCGGCGGCAATCATGTTGGCAAACAGAGAACCAGAAACTGAGGCAGTTTGAGCGGTTAGTGTACCATTGAGATTGAGATTGCCATTGACAGTAACGTCACCAGAATCGGCGATGATCATGGTGTCGCCAAGAAGATGGATAGAACCGACAGCTGAAGGTTGAAGGTAGAGAGCTGCAGCGGTGGTTTCAATTAAATTATCTTTTATGGCAATTTCGCCAGCAGTAAAGGTGCCAGTGATAAAGGCTGAACCGAGTTGAGCTTGACCATTAACAATTAATTTTGAGCCAATAACTAAATTGTCGGAAAGGGACATGGAGCCGTTGATGGCTAATTGAGAAGTGCCAACGTCGAAGGTCCAATTTGAAGATTCGGTCATTAAGGTAGTACCCACCACTTGGTTTTTGATTTCGGCACGAAGAGCTTGAATTTTGTTGGCCATGATTTCTTGGAATGATCCTTGAGCGGAAATAATGTTGTCGGCATAGAGAGTAGAAATAGAAGCGACTTGAGCAGTGAGAGTGCCGGCAACATTTAAATTGCCGTCAACAATAATAGTATCGGTGACGTCGGAGAGAGGAGTAATAACAGCAGTGCTGATTGATTTTGATTTAGAAGTTTCACTTACGATATTCTTTGCTATTAAATTGGTGGTATTGACTAAACCTGCCTTAACTTGGGCAATTGTTGCAGTGGCGGCACTAAAGGCGCTAGTAATGGGTTTTCCGAAACTGTCAGTGATCGAATAAGTAGCATTTTCAATTTCGTTTTTAGTGTCGGAGTAACCAAGGGAAGCAAGAACATCTTGGCTAATATTTTGATCAACTTGGATTTGGCCATTTTCTGCAATAACAGTGTTGTTTAATTTATTTCCAAGTGATTCAATTAGGTTTTGTTGTTCTTGAAAACCTTTAATAAGAAGAAAGGGGATTTCCTCTTTATTGAGAGTTAAGTGTCCATCACGGTCTGGTTTAACTAAGATAGGAAATACTTCAGCGACTTCTTGAGCAATCAAACCATAATGAGTAATGTCATCTAAAAATGTTTCTTCCTTCCAGTTGTAAGTAACGGGTCGGAGTTGCATGATTTTGGAAAGCATCGATGATTGATCGGTAATATTTTTCTTTAAATTACGGTCAGACCAGGCGGTTCTCCAAGCACCTAACGCATACATATTATCACTATTACCAGATATGGCAAAACGATAAGTAGATGTATTGTTATCATTGACAACAAAATGAGCAACTGTTGTACCAATATTAACATTAGAACTACCAATGGCAACATTGCCAGAACCATTAAAGTTTAGGGAATAATTCCAGGAGGGGATGGTGCTGCCGGCGGTACCAATGGGGGCGGTGGTGATATGGGCCCATTGACTTGAGCCCGTACCCATATTTTTCCAGAAAGATAGGGCGCTGCCGCCCAAAACTCGAGTGGCGGAAGAAGCAACATTGCTATTGTTTAAAGCAACACCAGGATAATAACCAGATAAACTCAAGGCACCAAAATCGAAACGTTTATCAGTAGCTGCTGGTTGAATTTGAGTCATCGAAATTTCGCCAACACGAAGGTATTCCTGGATGCTAAATAAACCAGAAGGATTAGTAGTTCCAATGGCAACATTACTACCACCAATGTTTAGTATTAGATTTCTTTTATTACCATCTCGATCAATAGAATCAATTCCAGATATTCGGAAAGTTGCATCAGTACTGCTATTTCCAGCCCAAATTCTTAAGCCACCAGCTGTGGTTGTGGTTGAACCATCAAATTGAGCTACAGTAGTGGTACCTGTGGCAGAAGTTAACGTGCCACCAACATGAAAAGTTACTTGTGGATCGGTGATACCAATACTCATATAACCATTGGAGTTAACTACCCATCTAAAGCGAGTAGCTGTTTGATCATATAAACCAAGAGAACCATTGCCAGTTACAGTGTTAGTAAAAACATATTTGTGACCACCGCTGTTTGTATCGGTTAAAGCCAAAGAAGCGTTTGGTCTCATTATTTCAATATCACGTCTACTGCCAACAATGTTTGTTGAACCAATGGCAAGGTGAGCGGTTGTTCCGGCACTAAGGAATGTTAATATTGGTCCGGAACCACCAGCGTCGGCAGTACCGACTTGGAAAAGACCACCGGGATTAGAAGTTCCAATTCCAACGTTACCGCCGTTTAAATATGAATTATTGTTTCCGGTTCTAAGGACTATTTGAGCAACACTTGTAGAATTAAAAAAACTTAGTTGGCCGTTGTTGGAAGAATCCTCTCGAAGTCGAAATAGTTCGCTATTTATTGAATTGTAGATTGACAAAGGATTTGTTGATGGACCTGCTGACTGAATTTGGAATTTGTTGAGTGGATTGGTGGTACCAATACCAACATAACCAGTGTTTTTGACAGTGAAAACTGGACCAGTGCCACCAGCGTCGGCAGTACCGACTTGGAAAAGACCACCGGG
>JAKQJL010000014.1 GCA_029561175.1 bacterium | reverse complement strand
TGGAAATTAATTAACGGTTATCTCATGAGTTATCTTGATTATTCGAAAGTTCAAAAAATCGATTGTTGTGTTGGTGCTTTTTTTATGATGAAAAAAACTGTTGGCCAGGCCATAAATTGGTGGAATGAAAAATATTTTTTCTACGGCGAAGATTTAGACTTTTGCTATAAATTACATCAAAAAGGTTACCAACTCTTTTTCTACCCCGGCACAAAAATAAATCATTATCAGGGTGTTTCTTCTGGAATTATTAAACAATCAAAAAACATTTCTTCAGCTAGCATAGAAACCAAAATTAATTCAGCTAAAGCTTCCACTCAAGCCATGAGAATCTTTTATTCCGAAAACTTAATTAACAAGTATCCTAAAGCACTTCAGTTTTTTATTTGGCAGGGGATTAATTTTTTAGAAAAATATCGGATATGGAAAGCAAAAAAATCTTAATCGATGCTCGACTTTATGGACCCAAACACACCGGTATTGGTCGTTATGTTAAAAACCTTCTCCAAGCTTTAACCACTCAACCAAACTTCAAAAAATATTCCTGGCACTTACTGGTCTACCAAGATCAATTACCAGAAATTAAAGAAAATCTTTCTAATCACTTTATCTATCACCCCACCACCATTAAACATTACTCTCTCTCAGAACAATTATTCCTTCCATTTTTAATATTTAAAATTAATCCAGACTTAGTCCATTTCACTCATTTTAATAAACCCCTTTTGTATTTTAAAAAATCGGTAGTAACCATTCACGATTTAATTAAACATTTCTCAACTGGCCCTGAAACAACTACTAAAAATAAGTATCTTTATTGGCTCAAACATTTTTCTTATCTATTTTTAACTAACATAGTTATTAAAACAAACAATCTTGTTGTTCCTAGTAATTTTTGGCGAAATTATTTAATCAAGAATTTTTCCATTAAACCAAACCAAGTAACTACCACCTATGAAGCCATTGATCCAAACTTCATTATTAAACCATTAAATTCAAATCAACCCAAAAATTATCTCATCTATACTGGCAATCTTTATCCTCATAAAAATATCGAGATAATTTTATCTTCTCTTCAAAAACTACCCGATATTAAACTTAAGGTTATCTGTTCTCGCTCAGTTTTTTCCGACAGATTACAAAAGAAAATTAAAAAAATGCATTTAGAAAATCAAGTTGATTTCCTAGGTTATATAGATGATCTCCAATTTCAAAAAATATACTCACAAGCACTATGTTTGGTTCACCCATCCTTTTACGAAGGTTTTAGTTTAACTGGTTTAGAAGCAATGTCACTAGGTTGCCCAGTAATCTCAAGTAACTCTTCTTGTCTTCCTGAAATATATCAAGATTCTTGTTTGTACTTTGACCCAAACTCTTCAGATCAATTAATTCAAAACATTCTTCTATTCAAAAACAATTCTAAGTTAAGGCAAGAATATATTAAAAAAGGTTACCTTCAAGTCAAAAAGTATAGCTGGAAAACAACAGCTTCTCAAACATTGGCCATTTATGAACAACAACTATCATAAAATTGCTATTTTTTTTGATTGGATAAATCAATGGGGTGGTGCTGAAAAAGTTCTTTTAAACATATTAAAAATCTACCCTCAAGCAGATTTATATACTTTAAATTATCAACCTAAAAAAATAACTTGGTTACCACCTTCAACTCCAGTTTTTTCTACTTTAACCGATAGCTTTCCCAACAAAATCTTTCCTTTATTTTCTCCTATCTATGATTTATTAGCAGAATCATTTGATTTTTCAAATTACGATTTAGTTATTTCAACTACATCAACCATCGGTCACTGTTTGTTAACCAAACCAAACACTAAATTTATTTGTTATTACCATAATGTTAACCGTCGTCTTTACCCCACTAGTAATATTTTTCTAAAACTCTACCAAAAAATAGATCAGGTATATTCTTATCGTCCAGATTTAATTTTATGTAATTCTAAAACCGTTCAGTCTCGTATTAATAATTATTTACACCAAAAAGCCAAGATTATTTATCCTGGAATAAATATTGATTTTTTTAAACCAATAGCTACCCCTACAAACGATTATTTTTTATGCGTCAGTCGTTTAGTTAAACATAAAAATATTGATCAAGTAATTAAAGTATTTAATCATTTACCCTATAAATTAATAATTGTTGGAACTGGACGAGAAGAACAGAATCTAAAAAGAATGGTTACTGGCAATAATATTTTTTTTACCGGTCAAGCTAGTAATCCTGAATTGTTAACCTATTATCAAAATTGCATTGCACTAATTCATCCTCAAATTGAGGATTTTGGGCTAACCTCTTTAGAAGCTCAAGCCTGCGGTAGGGGAGTAATTGCACTTAATCAGGGTGGAGCCCTTGAGACGGTTACCCCCCAAACTGGTATTCTCTATTCAATTAATCAACTTCAATCTGCAATCGAATCTTATCTCTCTCATCCCTCAAATCCAGTCGATTGTCGGCAACAAGCTCTCAATTTTTCAGATAAAAAATTCATGCTAGACTTTAAAAAGACAATCAATTCAATATGAAATTAAAAGATCACTATTTTGTTATTTTGTGTGGAGGTACCGGTCCAAGATTATGGCCATTATCAAGAGCGTCTTTCCCAAAACCATTTCTTAAGCTTTTTTCTCGAAAAACTTTGTTGGAAGAAACTTTTTACCGTTTAAAAACCATTAGTTCAAAAAACAACATCTATATTGTTACCAATAAAAAATACCAATCATTAGTTAAAAAAACATTAGGTAATCAAATTTTACCAAGTCATATCATTACCGAGCCTGAAAAAAGAAACACTGCAGTTGCCTCCTTATATATCACATCAATCATTTCTCAAAAAAATCCTCAAGCAATAATTACCACTCTACCTTCTGATCATTATCTCTACCCAACTTCGAAATTCACTCACTGTCTACAAAAAGCTTATCAGGTCGCCAAGAAAAAGCATTCTTTGGTAACTATTGGCCAACCAGCTTCTAGTCCAAATCCTTCTTATGGTTATCTTCTAATTAATCAACAATTTCAAGTTGACCAATTCATTGAAAAACCAGATATTTCTTCTGCAAAAATTCTAATTAAAAAAGATGCCTGGTGGAATCTTGGAATATACACTTTTTCGGTTCCTACAATTGAAACTATTTGCCAACAACACCAAAAAAAACTGTATTCGTTTTATCTTGAACTTAAAAAATCCAATAAAAACAAAATCATTTCTTTATATCAAAACATTGATTCGATTGCTTTTGATTATGCCTTCTCTGAAAAAACAAAAAATTTTTATTTAGTTCCCGGCAATTTTCAATGGAGTGATGTTGGAGAATGGAAAAATTTATTAAACATTATTCGCCAAGACACCATCACCAGCTTATCTAAATCACCAATTATCAATCAGAATTCCAGTAATTGTCTTGTTAGCCTTTCTGACCATAAAATGCTTGGTTTAGTAGGAGTAAAAGATTTGGCAATTATCGACACTTCTGATGCTTTATTAGTTTGCGATTTAAATCAAAGTTTCTCAGTTAGGGATTTAGTTGCTAAAATTGTTTCAAGCCCAAAAACTGAAAAATATTTTTTAACTAAAAATGACCAAAAATAACCAGCTTTTTTTTATTTTTAAACGATTAGTTGATATTGTTTCTTCAATCACCCTTTTAATTTTGTTTTCTCCGATTATGTTAATTACTGCAGTTCTCATAAAAATAACCTCACCAGGACCAGTAATTTTTAAACAAAAAAGAGTTGGTAGAAATCAAACTTTTTTAATGTATAAATTTAGATCTATGTATATTGGTGATAATGATGAATTTTTAAAAACTAAATATCCTGAGTTATGGGAAAAATATAAAAAACTCGATTGGAAGTTACCTATGAACGAAGATCCCCGTATTACTAAAATTGGTAAATACATTCGAGCAGCTTCAATCGATGAAATGCCACAATTTATTAATGTCTTAAAAGGTGAAATGAGTTTAGTTGGCCCTCGAGCTTATCGAGACGAAGAATTAAAAGAAAATTATCAAAAATATCCTCAAGCCAGAAAACACATTGATATCATTCGAACTGCAAAACCAGGAATAACTGGTTTATGGCAAGTATCAGGTAGAAATGATGTAAATTTCCAACAAAGAGCTGAACTAGATGCTAAATACATTAGCCAACAGTCTATTGTTCAAGATATTCTCATCATTTTCAAAACCCCATTTGCCATGATTTCTCGCTGGTAAATCTTATTTTAATTCGTTACACTAATAAATATGACCAAAAATCGTATTTTAAATATTATTATCAGCTTTTTCTCTGTTTTGATCATTTTTGGCGCCATTTCCACCACTCTTCTTTTCTTTTTTATCTATGTCCCTGGCAAAAAACTCTATCAACAATCAAAAATACTAATTTCTGAATCAGATAAAATCAAAACGGCTATTTCAAATAAAGATCTTAAAGAATTAAATATTCAGATTGATTCCTTTTCATCTAAATTAAAATTATTAGATAAACAATTCCGCTATTTTTCTTTTGCCAAAAATCTTCCTTATGCCAAAGATTATTATGCTGATGGAGATAAACTCTTTAAAATTGCTTTTCTAGGAATAGATACCAGTAAAATTCTTATTCAAGCCGTTGAACCATATCAAGATTTCCTAGGTCTTAAAGGTGGTAAAACTGATTCAACTCAAACCACTCAAGACAGAATCACTTTTCTAACCCAATCTATTGAAGGTGTACTGCCTCACCTTGATACTATTGAAAAAAACTTAGCCGAAATTAACACTCAACTATCTCAAATTGATGCCGATCGTTATCCTGAAACTATAAAAAACTATCAAGTAAAATCTAATATCATCAAAGCTCAAGCTTTAGTTTCAGATTCTTATAAACTTCTTAAAGATGGTAAACCCATCCTAACTAAAACTTCATGGTTATTAGGAAAAGATAAACCTAGAAATTATCTTCTTTTATTTCAAAACGACGCTGAATTACGACCTACTGGAGGTTTCTGGACAGCTTTTAGTGTTATCCAAGTTGATAAAGGAAAAGTAAACCCCATTTTTTCAGATGATATCTATGCACTCGACAGTAAAATCAACAGCACTATTCCAGCTCCTCGACCAATTAAGTCCTATCACATCAATGTTCCTTATTGGAATGTTCGAGACATGAATTTATCTCCAGATTTCCCCACTAGTGTCAAACTTTTTCTCGATAACTATTACAAAGCCTATGGCAAAAAAAATCAAGTTGACGCTGTCATTGCTATTGATACTCAAGTTTTAGTTGATTTAGTTTCAGTTTTAGGAAAAATTGGCGTTGGTGATCCCTACGGCAGTTTTGAAGCCACCCCAGATAAACGTTGTGACGGTTGTCCTCAAATTATCTATCAACTAGAATGGATTGCTGGTCGACCTAGAAATTATATTGAAACTAATCGAAAAGGATTTTTGGGCCCCCTCATGAGATCTATTTTGGCTAATGCTATGGGTGCTGAAAAAAGCAAAATCGGTCCTTTAGCACAAGCTGCTTTTAAAGATATTTTTGAAAAACACATTCTTTTCTATTTTTCTGATGAAACCATGCAACAAGCAGCTGATCTAGCCAATATTAACGGTAAAATCGTTACTACCGATTCTAATACTGACTATTTCCATCTTAATGACGCTAATATGAGTAGTGCTAAAACCAATCTCTTTATTAGACAAAAAATTAAACATGAAATAATTAGTAAAGATGGTTCTATTGAACATAAAGTCTCAATTACCTACACCAATCCGAGCCGAGCTAGTAATTGTAATCTTGAGAAAGGTGATTTATGTTTAAACGCTCCAAAATACCGCAATTGGTTTAGATTTTATCTTCCAACTGGGTCGAATTTAATCAAAATGACTGGTACTGAAGTCGATCCTCTTAAGTACGAAGAACTAGGCAAACAAGTTTTTGAAGGGTTCTATGGCGATAAATATCCTTTATATGCCAAAAATTCCACCAAGGTAACTGTTCAATATCAGTCTTCAATTAAACCTTCAAAAAACTATCAACTTTATCTTCAAAAACAACCAGGAACCAAAGCTATTGACTATGAAATCTATGTCAATGGACAAAAATACGATTCCTTTTCTTGGACTGGTGATAAAGTGATCAAAATCAATTGGTAAATAATCAATATTTCAACACCAAAGCTATAGTTATTAAACGACGAGTCTATCGTGAATCGGATCTAATTGTCACCTTATTGACCGAAAACTTTGGTAAAATCGTTGCTATTGCCAAATCCGCTAAAAGTATTAGAAGCTCCAGGGGTTCTTCACTTCAATTAGGTAACACTATTTTTGTTCAGTTGTATCATAAAAATAATTTTTATTGGATATCTGAAACAAGAATTATTGATCATCTTTTGAAAAATAATAAAAAACTTGTTCAACTTAACTTACTTTTTTTAGTTTTAGAAATTGCCGATTACTTAGTTGCAGACAACCAACAAATAGACGGTATCTATCAGCAGTTTTTAAGTATGATTACCTCAATTGAATCCAACAATTTTTATTCTTTTATAAAACACGAAATGGATATTTTAGAAATACTAGGTTTCGGTGTTCCACCTGAAATATATTTAAGTTTTTCTCAAAAAAATTATTCAGAAACCCAATCTTTATTAAAAAAATATTTTGAATCTATACTTGAAAAAAAATTATCTAGTTCTGAGTTATTTAACTAGTTTACGGTATAATCCGTTATGACTACTGAAGACAATATCGTTTCCAAAATAGTCTCATTATCAAAGAGACGAGGGATTATTTTTCAAAACTCAGAAATTTATGGCGGTATCCAAGGTTTTTTTGATTATGGCCCAATTGGTTCATTAATGAAAAAGAATTGGAAAGATTTGTGGATTCGTGATAATGTTACCCGAAGACAAGATGTCGTCTTTATCGACGGCTCAATTATTACTCATCCTCGTGTTTGGGAAGCCTCCGGTCATGTTAAAAATTTTGGTGATGAATTAGTTGAATGCAAGAAATGTCACAAACGATTTCGTCCCGATTTAATTGACAATGCCAAAAAATGCCCCGAATGCGATGGTGAATTTACTGCTCCCAAAAAATTTAACATTTTGTTTCACACCGAAATTGGCGTTATTGAAGGCGAAAAACTTCCAGCTTATTTAAGAGGGGAGGCCTGCCAAACTATTTATCTCGATTTTAAAAATATTGTTGATAACTGTCGTGTCAAAATCCCTTTTGGTATCGCTCAAATTGGAAAAGCATTTAGAAATGAAATTACCCCAAAAAATTTTCTTTATCGCACTCGCGAATTCGAACAATGGGATATTCAATACTTTGTTCATCCCAATGAAATGGAAAAATGGTACGAATATTGGAAAGAGCAACGAATGGTCTGGTATCAAAAATTATTTAATAATAAGGAAAATTTACGTTTCCGTCAGCACGAAGCCAACGAATTAGTTTTTTATGCCAAAAAAGCTTTCGATATCGAATATCAAACCCCTTGGGGTTGGGCCGAAATGGAAGGTATTCATTGGCGATCCGATTATGATTTAACCCAACATTCCAAATTTAGTGGTCAAGATTTAGATTATCGTGATCCTGTTACCAATGAAAAATATACTCCCTGGATTACTGAAACGTCTGGTGGTGTTGATCGCAGCTTTTTCTTTTTACTTCTCGATTCTTATACCGAAGAAAAATTGGAGAATGGTAACATTCGCACCGTTTTAAAAATCAATCCACAAGTATCTGCCTATAAAATGGCTATATTTCCAATTGCCGCCAACAAACCAGAGATTGTTTCTAAATCATTAGATCTTTATCAAAAACTATCTTTAAAATATTCTGTTGATTTTGATGATAGTAGTAATATTGGTAAAAAATATCGTCGCCAAGACGAAATTGGTACCCCATGGTGTGCCGTTGTCGATTATCAAACTCTCGAAGACAATACTGTGTCAATTCGAGATCGTGACACTATGGAACAAATTAGAATCAATATTGAAGAAATTGACAATTGGTTATCATCCAAATTAAACTCTTAATATGAAAACAACAATTAAAACTCTCTGTCTCTTGTTTATTTTTTCTTTTTTCTTATCTTCTTGTGGCAAAAAAACTGCTCCAGCACCTTCCCCAACCCCAACTCCTCGAGCTTTCACACTTGAAAATCAAGACATTCCTTATGTCAAACTTACTCCAAGTCTAGACGGTCACTGGTTATACTTAGAATTTAAGAATCTTTCTAAAAATTTTTCTAAAATCGATTATGAATTAATCTATTCAGCAATTGACAATGGTAATGAAATTGAAAAAGGTCTAGCCGGAACAATTGAACAATCAGAATTAAATTCGAGCGTTAAGAAAGATTTACTCCTAGGAACTCAAAGTTGTACAAATGGTTGTAAATATAAATATGACAGTGGAGTCGTTGGTGGAGTTATCACTCTTACCATCGCCAACAAATCTTCTCAAGTCGCCACAGTTGAATATCCATTTGTTCTTCAAACTGGCTCTAAAATTAAACAATCAGGAATTAGCTATAATCTTGATAATTTAATTATCAAAGCCAATACTTCCGGAAATGACTCTTATCTACTTATCAAAAATCCTCAGTCATATTCTATTTTTAGTAGCAGTAACCAAAATTCTAAATGGACCGATATTTCCCCAAAATCAGTCACTAAAAGTACTGAATCATTCCTTGGAGATTATCAATTTGAATAATGAATTATCATTATCCAGTCTTACTTTCGGAAGTAATTGATTTTTTTCAACCTCAAAAAGATCAAGTTTTTATCGACGCCACTCTTGGTAATGGTGGTCACACTCTTGAATTGCTTAAACACGGATCTATTGTTTGGGGGATTGACACCAATCAACAAAACTTAGAAACAGCTACTCAAAGAATCTCAGAGTCAAATCTTTCCACTAAATTTCATCCTTTATTATCTAATTTCAATCAACTTGAAAATATATCTTCCCAAATTAATCAACCCATCAACGGCATTCTTTTTGACTTAGGCTTAAGTACTAATCAAATTCTTAATTATAATCTTGGTTTTTCTTTCAAAGATGATCTTTTAGATATGAGATTAAATCCAAACACATCTTTAACTGCCCAAGAAATAGTTAATACTTATGATCAATCACAATTAGTAGAACTATTCTCTTATTATTCTCAAGAATTATTATCAGTTCAAATAGCCAAAGATATTATTCATCAGCGACAACAAAAACCAATTACTTCAGCCTCTAGGTTAGCTGAAATTATTAAAAATACTTACCAAAACAATCATCGTCGTTCAGAAATTCACCCAGCCACCAAAGTTTTTATGGCCTTAAGAATTGAAGTTAATCAAGAATACCAAAACTTAAAACAAGCTCTAATATCAACTCTCAAGCTTCAGCCTTTAACAAAAATTGCCATTATTACTTTTCATTCTGGGGAAGATCGAATTGTAAAAAACTTTATTAACCAATCCAAAGTAAAGAATCTTCTTATTAAACCAATTAAACCTTCATTTTCTGAGATAAAAATCAATCCTCCTTCGCGCTCGGCAATTCTACGTGGATATGAAATAATAGAATCATGATTCGTCTCTATTATTTTATTTGTTTTTTTACCATCGTTTTTCAGTTAATCTTTTCTATCTATTATTCAAATAAAATCGCTATTATTGACCAATATTACAAGGATTTATCTTCTCAATACTCTAAACTAAACCATGAACTTCAAAACTTATTAAAAGAATCGGAACTTTTGAATCAACCAAAAAACACAAATTTAAAACCAATCAATGCCACCCTTAAGAATTAAATCAGTTAAAGTAACTATCGTCGTTTGTTTTTTTGCCATTATCTTTAGAATGTTCTATTGGCAAATTATCAAGTTCGACGCTATTAATCTTCAAGCCACAAATCAATTAATTAAGCCTTCAATTAAAACCGGACAAAAAGGTAATATTTATTTTCAAGATAACAGTTTACTGGCTGGAAATGAATTATACTATCAACTTTCACTATATAAACCAGAGATTAAAGACCTTGAATCTTTAAAAACTAAATTTCCCAACCTCGATTCTTTTATTAATAACCCCAAACAGAAATGGATTACTCTCAAAGATCATTTTGACTATAATTTCTATCTTAACAATCAAGAAAAAGGGTTCATTTGGGAAACAAAGTTCACCAGATTCTACCCAAACCAATTAGCCATTCCAATTATTAATGGTTTAGAAAACTATTATCAAAATTTCCTTGCTGGTAAAACCAAATATACTTGGGAAAAGAAAGATGCTCTAAATCGCAGCTTAATCACCAACCTTCAGTCAAAAGCAAATTCAGGACAAGATCTTAAAGTTACTTTAAACAAAACCATTCAATCTATCTTAGAAAAATCTTTAAAAACTGGTTTAACTAAATATCAAGCCGATGCCGTTTCGGCTATCATTTTAAATCCTTCAAACGGAGAAATTATTGCTATGGCTAGCTTTGAAGCCACACCTTCAGGAATTACCGCCACCAACCGAGAGCATAGTTATCTTTTTGAACCAGGATCAGTTTTCAAACCAATTACCATTGCCATAGGCTTAGAATCAAAAGCTATTGATCTAAATTATCAGTGCACCCAATGTTCACAACCTTATCAAATAGGAGACAACCAAATCTCTAACTGGGATAATACTTTTCACCCTCACGCCAATTTAAAAGATACTATTAAATACTCTGATAATATTTCAATGAGTGAAATTATCAAACTTATTGGAAAAGATAATTTTTTGCAATATTTTGACAAATTAGAAATCAACCAAAAAAGCGGCATTGATCTTCCCGGTGAATCAAGACCAATTGAAAAAAAATATTGGTCTCCAATTGATTTAGCTACAGCCTCTTTTGGTCAAGGATTCGCTTTAACTCAAATTCAATTAATCCGAACCTTCAACACTTTAGCTAATAATGGTTATTTAGTCACTCCACATTTATCAACTCAAATTAAAACCAACAATCTTCCGATTTTTTCTTCTAAAACCACTGAGTCTTTAAAAGAAATTTTAAAATACGGAGTTGAAGAGGGAGCAGTGGCTCAATTTAAATCAAAAAATTTTGAAGCTTGTGGAAAATCAGGTACTGCACAGGTTGCCCTTGGTGGTAATTACACCAACAATCAAACTATGGCTTCATATATTGGATTTTTTCCCTGTAATCAGCCAAAAGCAACCATGGTCGTCACTGTTGACAACCCCAAATCTTCTCCTTGGGGTTCTAGTACCGCTGCCCCAATTTGGTTTGACCTGGCATCAATAATTTCAAATCTGATATAATAAAATATGCCTAATATTTGGATTAAATACCTTTTCCAAAAAATAAAGAATTACTGTTGGCATTTACCAAATAGCCTATTTTATTCTCTTCGTTATGGCTTTCCTCAACGTCATTTTTTCTTAATTGGCGTCACTGGAACTGATGGTAAAACCACCACCACCGTTCTCATTGATGAATTATTAAATCGTCTTGGTTTTCCATCTTTTTCAATTAACACCATCAATAGCCCCGGATTACACACCACTTCTCCTCATCCCAAGAACCTCCTTCCTATTCTTATTAAAATGAAAAAAGAAGGTAAAAAATATGCCGTTATTGAAACCACCGCACACGGTCTCGATCAATTTCGATTTTTTGGGTTTAAATTTAATTATGGAATTTTTACCAATTTATCTCATGAACATTTAGATGATTTTCCCTCTCAAAAAGAATACTTAGAAGCCAAATTAAAACTATTAAAAAATTCTTCCAAAATTATTTTTAATCAAGACGATTCTTCTGCCAAAACCATTAAATCCATTTTTGATTCTAAAAAATTAATTTCCTATAGTCTTAATACCAAATCAGATTTCCAAGCTAAAAATCTTAAAATAACCCCAAAATCTCTAAGTTTTTTAGTTAATCAAAAACAAATAATCACCAATTCTCCATATCAATATCAAGCTTACAATATTCTGGCAGCCTATTCTTTGTTAACTGATCTAAATATTGATCATCAATTAGTTGCCAAAAATATTCTTGAATTTCCAGAAACAAAAGGTCGTCGACAAAATATTGAAAACGATCTAAATATTAGAACTATTGTTGATTTTGCTCATACTCCAGCAGCATTAAAACAAACTTTATTATCATTAAGAGAAACTACTTCAGGTAGATTAATTGTTATTTTTGGCGCTACCGGTGGCCGGGATCAATCAAAAAGACCCTTAATGGGAGAAGTAGTTTCCGAATTGTCAAACATCGCTTTCATTACCTCTGATGATACTCGAAATGAAAAAATTGAAGATATAAACCAACAGATAATCAATGGTATCAATCAATCAAAAGTTAAAAAACAACTCTTTTCTTATTATAATGTCCCCAACCGTCAAGAAGCTTTTAACCAAGCAATTAGTCTTGCTAAACCTCACGATACTATTGTTGCTTGCGGTAAAGGCCACGAAACTACTATTTTATTGGGTAATACTGAATACCCCTGGTCAGATGCCGAAGCTTTTAGAACTGCTTTTAGATTAAAATTAAATCAATGACATTCAATATTCTCGCAACTCAAGATTATCAATCTTTATACCAGCAAGGATTACTACCTCAACGTAACGATCGTCAACTCTTCTATCAAGAATCAAGTTGTCGATCTAATCTCTCACAATTTACTCTTTCTTCTGAAAATCGTCGCATCATTAGAAAAACCACTGATTTTTCTTTTGAAAAAATAAATTTGGCAGATTTTTCCTTCGATTTGTCTACTCAAAAAACTATTCATCATTGGATTAAAAATTTAGGCTGGGATTTTCCAATTAGTTCTGTTAAATATATCTTTAATCACCATATTTTTAATCAACTTTTTATTTGGAAACTTAAAGATCAAATAGTTGGCTATGCCATTTGCTATTATCATCAAAAATTTTCCCATATTGCCTATGTTTTTTATAATCCAGATTTTGCTCATCAGGATTTACCCATCAGAATGGTAATTGAAACAATCATTGATAGTGCCAATAATAATTTAGATTTTTGTTATTTGGGTAGATTCGATCTTGATAAAAAAATCGGTTATTACAAAAGAAACCTTCCTGGTTTTGAATATTATCAAAATAATCATTGGCAACAATTATGAGAATTCATATTTTAGGAATCGCTGGCAACATGACCACACCTTTAGCTTTAGAATTAACTCGACTTGGCCACCAAATATCTGGATCAGATCAAGATCAAATTTATCCTCCTATAAGCACCATTCTTTTAAAATCCAAAATTCCTGTTAATAAAGTCATAGATTATCAAAAAATTGACCTATTTATTATCGGTTCTTCGTTTAAATCATTTACCAAATGTCAAGAAGAATTCGCTTTAATTACTAAAAACCACTATCCTTATATATCCGCCACTGAGTACCTAAGTCAGCTTTTAGATAAAAAAATCAACATTTTAGTCGCTGGATCTTATGGAAAATCAACCATCACCTCATTATTAATCTGGATTTTTAAATATGCCAAACTCAACCCTAGTTATATGGTTGGTGCCAGTTTTATTAATCATCTTCCCTCTTTAACCACTAGTACTGGGGACTATTCAATTATTGAAGCCGATGAATCTATTAATGGTCTCGATACTCAAGCAAAATTTCATTATTACCCGCTAACCCATTTATTATTAACTTCAGCCGACTGGGAACATAAAGAATCCTATCCTTCCCAAAGCTCAAACAAACAATCATTTATTAAACTTATCAATCGATTACCTAAAAATGGCATTTTAGTTTATAACCCAAATTCTCCATCAGCCACAGAAATTTCTAAGAATTACTCACAGGCTCTTCCTTATAATTTTAATTTTTCTTTTAATTCTTGTTTAGTTGGTAAACACAATCAGGAAAACGTTATGGCAGCCACTACTATGGCCATCGCCTTAGGAATTAAACCAAAAATCATTCAATCAGCTTTAAATCATTACCGTGGTATTAAGCGCAGATTAGAAATCAAAAAAATCATTAATAATATTATTTTTATCGACGATTTTGCTCAATCTAAAGATCGAATTGCCTCAGCCTTAGAAGCAATTCACTATCAATATCCCACTCACCAAATTAAAGTTTTTTTTGAACCTCACGCTTCCTTTTTACAAAATAAAAATTCGATAATTGGTTTTAATCAGGCGTTTAAAAACGCATCCCAAATAACTATTAGTAAAATAAAATTTTCCCCATCAGTTTCTGTTGACCAAAGAACTACTTTTCAAGATTATCACCTAGAATTAGGTAAAAAAATAACTTACCTGCCAGATTACCAACAAATAATTGACTATTACCAAAACAATCTTAAACCTCAAGACATTTTGGTCCATTTTAGTTCCGGAGGTAAAAAGGGTTTAGACACTCTAAACCGTATAATCTCGACTTTTACTAAAATTTAACTATACTTAATCAATAATGATCCAATTTTATCTTGGCCTGCTTCTTTTTTCTTTCATTTGCACCAGTGTCTTGGTTGTTCCTTTTATTAACATTCTCTATCATCTTAAATTCCAACGCCAAAAGCAAAAAACTCTTGATTTTCAAAACAAAAGAACTCCGATTTTTGATAAATATCACGCGATTAAAGCCGGTACACCAGTGGGAGGTGGCTTATTAATTATTGTGTCAGTCACAGTTCTTTTTACAATTCTTTTTTTTATTCTTCAGCAATCAAATATTTTTATTTCTCATAACTTTCAAATTCAACGAGAAGTTGAAGCCATCTTTTTCACCTTTATCAGTTTTGGATTACTGGGTTTATACGATGATGCTTTAAAATTCTTTAATTTTGAAAAATCTGGTTTTTTTGGATTAAGAATGAAACACAAGCTACTCTTGCAGTTCGTAATTGCCGGTATAGTTTCAGCTCATATTTATTTTCGATTAGGTATAAATTTTGTCTATCTACCTTTTTTGGGTCCAGTCTCTTTGGGATTATTTTCTATCCCCATTTTTACCACAATTATTGTCGGTTTTGCTAATTTTTTTAATATTACCGATGGTCTTGATGGTCTATCTTGCGGAACTTTAATGATTTCACTTTTTGCTTTTTGGGTACTCTCAAGCAACCAGCTCGACACTCCTATTTCTTTGTTTTTAGCCTTATGGATTGGTGCACTAATTGCTTTTTTATATTTCAATGTTTATCCAGCTCGAATTTGGTTAGGTGATGTGGGATCAATGTCTTTTGGTGCCACTTTTGCCTTAATTGCGATTCTTTTAGGAAAACTAATTCCCTTACTTGTGGTTGGATTCATTTTTATTATCGAAGGCTTAAGCAGTGCTATTCAAATCTTTTCAAAACTCTATTTACATCGAAAAATTTTCCCAGCTGCTCCAATCCATCTAACTCTTCAAAGAAATGGTTGGGAAGAACCAAAAATTGTCTTTAGAGCTTGGTTGGCTGGTTTTATATTAGCAATTTTAGGTCTATGGCTGGGATTAAATTAACCGAACTAAAACAAGAAATTTCAAAGTATATTGGTATTCCTTACTTTATGAATACCGGTAAACATAAAAACAGTTCTCCAGAAGCTTCTTTGGTAGGTAAAGGAAACGCCAAAGAAATTGCTCTAAAAACAGTCGAATTGGCCAACCAAGAAGGAGTAAAAATACTCGAACTAGATTCAAATCAAATTTATCGCTTTCAAAAGAAACATCATTTAGGAATTGATTGTTCAGGTCTATGTTGTCAGTTGTTAAATTTTTATTTCGATGCCCAACTGAATGTTCGAAGAACAAACGCTAACATGCTCACGTCTTCTCCTTTATCAAAAAAAGTTAACATTAATGATGTTAAAACAGGAGACTTAATCCGCCAAAAACGAGGTCATCACGTTTTATTTGTTATTGAAAAAATTGATCAACAAATAATCTATGTCCACAGCAGTTTAAGTAATCATGGAGTTCATTACGGCCAAATCGACATCAATCAAGATCAAGAACAATTTAAAGAAGGCTTTTTCCGACTACTTCTCCTCAACCAATAAAGTGTACTTCAATGGTTCAACTGAAATAATTTCTACTTCAGTACCACACTCATCACATTCTAAAATATCACCAACCTCGATTTTTTCAAATTTTATTTCTGTTTGACAATCGGGACAAAGAATTTTTGTTTCCATAATCTATATATAACATATATAATCAAATATCGCATCTATGATTCCAATTACCAAAATAAAAAATATTTATTATCTTCGCGAAGATCAAAATATTACTGGCTCTGCCAAAGATCGTGCCATCCCTTTTCAAATCAATCAAGCTATTAAACTCGGTTACCAAAAATTCGTAATTGCTTCTTCAGGAAATGCCGCTATTTCAGCAGATTATTTTTGCCGTCAATTAAATTTAGAACTTCAGGTTTTTGTATCTCCTCATATTTCAGCTTCAAAACTAAGTTTGATTAAATCTCAAGTTACTAAAACAACTCAACCTAATAGTTCAGCTTTTAAATACGCCAAACAAAACCAGGCTTTTTTTCTTCGCCAATCCACCGATCCCAACGCTCAAATCGGTTACCAGAAGATAACCATCGACATTTTAACTCAACTACCTCAAGTAACTAGTATTTTTTTACCTATCGGCAGTGGCACCACTCTATTAGGAATATCAAAAAATCTTCCCAAAAATATCAAACTTTTTGGTGTCCAACCGGCATCTTCTTGTCCAATTTGTAGTTATTTTGATCAAGATTACACTTCTGAAATGAAAACCATTACCGATGCTTTATCTGTAAAGTTACTTCCCAATAAACAAAAAATTATTTCTCTCTTAAAAAATCATGGTGGGGGAGTTGTGGTTAACGATTCTGAAGTTAAATCCTGTTATCAAGAACTACTTGATAATCAGCTTTTTGTTTCTCCAGAAGCCGGGTTAGCCTTAGCAGGCCTTAAGAAAGTTAGCCAATCACTTAATATCGGAGATTATCCATTAATAATTGTTACTGGCATTAAAAGATGAATTTACTAAGTTATCTCTCATCATTACCTTATAATTTTGTCTATCTTTGTCTGGATCAATTCTTAGATATTAATCTTCCTCAGTTACCAAACTTCTATTCAATTTCCCCTATAACTTTAAAAATAAACTTATCTTTAAAAAATACAGGGGTCTTTATAGAAAACCAAAAAACAATTGATTATCTTCAAAATTTGGCTAACTCAACTAATAAGAAAAATATAATTATTCCTTTTAAACCATCTGGTAAAATCGAGAAAATTTGTCAAAAATATCAATGGATTTACGCCGCCAATTCCAGCAAGCTTAATCGTTTTTTTGAAGATAAAATTAAATTTCCCACAATTTGTTCATTAAAAAACATCCCAATTATTCCGCACTTAATTACCACCTTTACCTCTGATAACATTAATCAAGCTTTTGAAAAATTTCAAACCCCTCTAGTTATTCAAAGTCACTTTGGTTGGGCAGGTAATTCAACTTTTTTTCTTAAAAATTTTCAACCACTGCTCCCCGACAATACTCCAATTAAAATTTCACCCTATTTGTCAGGATACACTCTTTTAAATAATTGCTGTCTAGTTGATTCACATCTTTTTCAAAGTCCACCAGCACTTCAATTTACTGGTATTAAAAAACTTACTGATAATCCATTCACCACCGTTGGCCGTCAATGGCCTGCAAATATTAGTTCGTCTATAAAATCACAAGTTCTTGAAATTACTAATTCTTTTGGAGAAATCTTAAAAGAAAATCATTATCGAGGTTTTTTTGGTTTAGACTTTTTTGTAAACCAAAATAAAGTTTATCTTTTAGAGTGCAATCCTCGTTTAACTGCTTCTTTTAGTTTTTACACTCAGCTTGAGATTCAAGCATCGCTCAACCCACTTTTTTATTTTCATCTTCTTTCATTTATCCCTCATAATTTTAATATTTCTGATCAGCAAGAAAATCAACGGTTTAATCAAGAATTAATAGGTGCCCAACTTAATCTTAAAAACAAACAACAAACCACTATTTACCAATATAATTTTGATCATCAATTGGTCGATCAACCCGAAAATTTTCAAGAAATTCCTGAGGTTTACATCAACAAATTGCTAAATGACCACAAACAATAAACCAATATCCTTTTGGCACATTTTTGGTTACTTATTTTTCTTAAATTTTATCGGTCTAGTATTTTTATCAATCAGCTCACCATTCGAATCTATCAACTTAACTGGAGTAAGCTTTGGCATCGCCAAAAAACAATTAATCTGGTCATTAATCGGTCTCTCTATTTTTTTTATTATTCGATATCTTGATTATTCTTTAATTAAAAAATTTTCCCCGATATTATTTTATTTTTCTCTCTTCTTACTTTTTTTAGTTGTCATTCCTCAGTTTGGATTAAAAATCTTAGGTGCCAATCGATGGTTAAATTTTGGTTTCTTTGGAGTTCAACCATCAGAACTTTTTAAATTTACTTCAATACTTTATTTTTCCAACATTCTCACTAAAAATGTTAATTTAAAACACTTTTTTATTCCTTTAGTAATTGGTCTTTTCTTAATCATTATCGAACCAAACCTAAGTACTACCATTCTAATTGCCACAATTTCGATTTTTCTTTTTTATCTAGCCAATGGTGATATCAAATCTATTTTTATTATCGGTGTTATTGCCTTATTTTTAGGTATTATCTTAACCATTACCTCACCATACCGTCTAAAAAGACTTCAATCACTAATCAACCCACAATCAACTCAGGCTTACCACAGCAACCAGCTAATTGTCAGCCTGGCTTCAGGCCATATTTTTGGTAAAGGTTTCGCTAATTCAGATCAAAAATATATGTTTCTACCTAAAGTATCTACTGATTCAATTGCTGCTGTTATTGGTGAAGAAACAGGATTTATTGGTATGTTAATCATCTGTCTTGCCTATTTGTATTTAGTTAGTCATCTGATTAATTTCTCAAACACTCTTACCGACCACTCAACTCAGCTATTTACTATCGGAATCAGCCTCTGGATTGCTTTTCAAGCTTTAATTAATCTTGGGGCAATTACTTCAATAATTCCTCTAACCGGAATGCCACTACCTTTTATTTCTTACGGCGGTTCTTCTTTAGTAAGTTTATATTTAGGTTTAGGAGTTGTCGCCAATATTCACCGACAACAACAATTGTTATACTTAAAAAACAGTGATCAACAAAACCATCATCATCACCGGAGTTCATCACACTCCAGCCATTGAACTAATCAATCACCTTCGTCAAGACACTCATTTTTCTTGGAAAATTTTTTATTTAACTCATAAATTTTCTTCAGACAATCATCTTGACGATCCTGTTTTTAAAAAAAAAGATATTCAAATTATTAATATACCCAGTGGTAAACTCGATCGAATTTCTTTGTTTAACACTATTAAAGGTATCCCATTAACTTTATTTTCTTTTTTTAGGAGTTTTTATTTAATTAGGCAAATTAAGCCAAATCTGGTTGTTTCTTTTGGAGGTTACGTTTCAGTTCCTGTAATAATCGCTTCAAGAGTTAATCAAATTAAATCAATTATTCACGAACAAACATTAACTATTAGCTTAACCACCAAAATTTGTTCATTGTTTGTTAATAAAATCGCTCTTTCTTTTGATACTAAAAACAATTTGCCACCTTCAAAAACTATAGTTACTGGTAATTTAGTCAGACAACAACTATATCAAACCAACCGATCTACTTTTAACCCTCTTCAAAAGCAAATAAAAAAATACCCTCTTATCTATATTACTGGCGGCAATCAAGGTTCGGCGATTATCAACCAACATCTGATTAATTCTCTTTCAAAACTAACCAACTTTACCATCATTCATCAAACTGGTAAAAATAAAAACATCATTCAAAATTATCATCACTCTCGTTACTACCAAACTGAATATATCTCTTCTCAAGATATTGGTTGGATTTTTAAACATGCCAACTTAATTATCGGACGAGCAGGTGCCAACACTTGTTTTGAAATTTTCACTTTTAATCAAAAAGCTATTTTAATACCCCTACCTTTTAGTCAACAAAACGAACAACAACTCAATGCCAACTGGCTACAAAACAAATCACCTAACAACATTATTATCATTAACCAAGATCAGCTCACTTCTACTAAATTAGTTAATTCAATTCTTCGTTTATCAAAAGTAAACAACCAAGTAAATTTTAAACCCAGTTCAGCTATTCATCCATTTTTTAAACTATTTTATGAAATGGTATAACTTTCTTTTTGTTTTTCCGTTATTGATCATTATTATTCAATTATTTCTATATTTAAACACCTCTAAAATCACTTTAAAAAATCAACCATCAGATTTTTCTTCAAAAATTCAAATATTTAAATTAACCTCATCAAAATTAAATTTTAATTATCAAAATCTTGTTTTTCGTCCATTTTTAAATGAAATTGAATTTTCTGATAATTCAACAAAGATTATTTTTTCTACCCAAAAAAATATTTATACTCAATTTGTTGTCTTACAAAATCTTTCAAAAAAAGCTAATATAATAGGCAAACAATTAACCTTAATTGATTTTGCTCAAAATCATCCATATGCAACATTCAAGAATAATTAACGGTATCGACATTGGATCGACAAAAATAACTACCATTATTGGTCAATATTTTGATGTTGAAGATAGATTCAATATTGTGGCAGTTTCATCTTCTCCAGCTGCTGGTTTTCGAAAAGGACAAATAGTTAATATTGATCAGGCCACCCAAGCCATCACTCAAAGTGTTGAAGCTGCCGAAAGAATGGCTGGTTTTCAAATTAACAACGCCGTTGTTTCAATTGCAGCTAATTATATTGAATCTCAAAACTCACATAGTATTGTTTCAATCAGCTCACCCAACAACGAAATTATTCAGCACGACATTTCTCGAATAATTGAAGCCTCAAAATCAGTCAGTATTCCTGTTGGCAAGGAAATTATCCATGTAATTCCAAGAAAATACATTGTTGACGATCAAGACGGAGTTATTAACCCCATCGGCATGAGCGGTTCTAAGCTTGAACTTGAATCCCATCTGATTTTTGCCTCATCACCAGCCATTAAAAATATTCGAAAATGCTTTGACGATGTTGGTATTAAAATTGATAGCTTAGTTTATTCCGGTTTAGCCTCAGCAAAAGCTTGTTTAACCAATACTGAAAAAGAATTAGGAATTGCTTTGATTGATATTGGTGGCACTGTTACTTCTTTAACTATTTTTACTGAGGGAAAACCAGCTTTTTCATCAGTAATTCCAGTCGGTTCAGCCAATGTTACTAACGATTTGGCAATTGGACTTCGACTTTCTTTAGAAGACGCTGACAAAGTTAAATTAAAACTCGAAAAATTTAACAATTCTCAAAAATTTGAAGATGAAATTGATATCTCTCAATTTGGCATAATTTCCGAAGAAAAACACAAAATCTCTCTTCAAACCGCAATTAATGGCATCATTAAACCTAGATTAGAAGAAATTTTTACTATTATTTACAACCAAATTGAGTCAAGTGGTTTAATCAATCTGATTCCTTCTGGAATTGTCTTAACTGGTGGCGGTTCTCAAATACTAAATATTAAAGACACTTGCTCCAAAGTAATTCCTTTACCAGTCAGAATTGCTAATCCTCCCAAAATAGGTGGGGTAATTGATGATATTCAAAATCCAGCCTTTGTTAGCTCTATTGGTTTATTACAATACGGCTTAACAGAAGTTCAATTCACTCCATCTGCCAACAAAAAAATTGCCAATTCTTTCACTGGCATCTTCGGTAAATTAAAAAGCATTATTGAACCTCTTTTACCTTAAATATGGGACTAATAAAAACTTTATCAGGACAATTTGCCAAAATTAAAGTTTTAGGAGTAGGTGGTGGTGGTAACAATGCCATCAACTCAATGATTTCTGAAGATAATATCCATGGAGTTGATTTCATTGCGATTAATACCGATTCTCAAGCACTTTTAAACTCTCTAGCCCCCATAAAAATCCAAATCGGAGAAAAATTAACCAAGGGATTGGGTGCTGGTGGAAATCCTCAAGTTGGTCAAGAAGCCGCCCAAGAATCAAAAGACCGAATCAAAGAAACTTTATCCGAAGCTGATATGGTTTTTATTACTGGAGGTATGGGTGGAGGAACTTGTACTGGATCTGCCCCAATTATTGCCGATATCGCTAAAAATGAATTAGGAATTCTTACTATTGCCGTCGTTACCAAACCATTTTCTTTTGAGGGTACTCGTCGAATGACTAATGCCGAAGAAGGTATTGAACGTCTAAAGAAAAATGTCGACACTCTCATTGTTATCCCCAACCAAAAAGTCATGGAGGTGGTAAACGATCAAGTAACCTTAGTTGAAGCCTTTAAAATTGCCGATTCAGTTCTTCAAAAAGGTACCAAAGCCATAGCCGATTTAATCACCACCCCAGGTTTAATCAATCTAGACTTTGCTGATATCAAATCAATCATGAGTAACGCCGGTACTGCCTTAATGGGAGTAGGTGAGGCTAGCGGTGAAAACAAAGCCTCAAAGGCCGTTGAGATGGCAATTGAGCTACCTTTAGTCGAAGTTAATATCGATGGCGCCAGAGGAGTTTTGATCAACATTACCGGTGGTCCAGATTTAACCATGGCTGAAATTGAAGAAGCCGCGCAAACAATCACCAACCACGCTGCTCCAGACGCCAATATTATTTTTGGAGCCAACATTGATCCAGAGCTAAAAGACACCATTAAAATTTCAGTAATTGCCACTGGTTTTGACAGTTCTCGTTTAAAACCATTTTCATCTTACAAAAAACTTATTACCGTCTCTGAGGAAAAAACTGAAACTCCAATTAATCAAACCAATAATCAACAAGTTGAAGAGTTTTTATCCAAAAAAGATTTACCTACCGGTATTGATATTGCCGACGAACTAGATATCCCATCATTTTTAAGAAAAAACAACTAAGATAAGCTATAATCAGGTCATGTCTTACACTGATCTTCCTTCAAACCCAAGTTTTTCTGAACTCGAAAAACAAATAATTGAATGGTGGTATCAACACGACATTATTAATCAATATCTTCATAAAAACGATTCAGCCGATAAAAAATTTTCTTTTATTGATGGCCCAATTACTGCTAATGGTCCAATGGGTGTTCATCACGCTCGAGGTCGAGCCTTAAAAGATTTATTTCAAAGATACAAAAACCTTACCGGGCACCAACAACGTTTCCAAAATGGTTTTGATTGCCAAGGTTTATGGGTTGAAGTTGAAGTTGAAAAAGACAATGGTTTTAATTCAAAAAAAGATATTCAAACTTTTGGATTAGATAACTTTACTCAAGCTTGCGTCGCTCGAGTCGATAAATTTGCTAGTCTTCAAACAGAACAATCCAAAAGACTTGGAATGTTCATGGATTGGGAAAACTCCTATTACACGAATTCAAAAACAAATAATTTATACATTTGGCACTTTTTAAAAACAATTCATCAAAAAGGTTGGTTAGTAAAGAAAAAAAGTGCTACCACCTGGTGCCCACGATGTGAAACCGGTTTATCTCAACACGAACAAGCTGATGGATACAAAGATATTACCGATACTTCAGTATATTTAAAATTCAAACTAACTAATACTGAAAATGAGTATGTTTTAGCTTGGACAACCACTCCTTGGACCTTATCGGCCAATGTCTTATTAGCCATCAATACTGATTTTGAATATGTCAAAGCTAAAAGTAATCAACAATATCTTTATCTAGCTAAAACAGCTGCCGATCGTTTGGGCCTCACTGATTATCAAACCATCGACCCTCAAGTCCTATTAAATCAACCATATCAATCTCTTTATCAAATACCAGCCCAAGAAAATATTAATCACTATATTACTAACTGGGAACTAGTCAACCCCCAAGAAGGAACCGGGGTAGTTCATATTGCTCCAGGATGTGGTCAAGAAGATTTTGAATTAGGACAAAAACTAAATTCAGACATGATCGCTCCTCTAGATGAAACTGGACACTTTCTCTCTGGGTATGGAGACTTATCAGGACTTTATGCTCACGATGTTAATCAACAAGTTTTTGATTATCTTCAAAAAAATGACGCTCTATTTAAAACCGAATCAATTACTCATCGCTATCCACATTGTTGGCGTTGTAAAACTAAATGTTTATTTAGATTAGAAAATTCTTGGTATATCAAAACAGATGAAATCCGTCCTCATCTTAAAAAAGCAGCCGAAACAGTTAACTGGCACCCAAAATATACTAGTCGCAGAATGCAAAATTGGCTAGACAATATGGGAGATTGGATGATTAGTCGTAAACGCTTTTATGGCCTCGCTCTACCATTTTATGATTGTGAGTGTGGTCATTTAACTGTTATTGGAAACTTAGAAGAATTAAAAGATTTAGCAGTTAACCCAAGTAATGTTGATTCTTTAAAAAGCCTTCATCGTCCTTATATTGATGATATCGAAATTAAATGTCCTCACTGTGGAAAAAATGTTAAAAGAGTTGCCGATGTTGGAGACTGTTGGCTTGATGCTGGCGTAGTTCCTTTTTCAACTTTAAATTACTTAGATCATCCAGAATATTGGAAAAAATGGTTTCCCGCAGACTGCGTTTTAGAAATGATTGAACAAATAAGACTCTGGTTTTATTCCATGCTATTCTTTGGAGTTGCCCAAGAAAATCAAGCCCCTTACCTCAATGTGGTTTCTCATGCCGAAGTTCGTGATGAAAAAGGTGAAAGAATGAGCAAAACCAAAAAGAATGGTATTCCTTTTGATGATGCTGTTGAAAAAATGACTGCCGATGCTATGAGATGGCTATACTACCAACAAAAACCATACATCAGTGTCAATTTTGGTTACGACATTGCCAATCAAGTTAAGCGTGATTTTATCTTGATCCTTTGGAATTCATTTAAATTTTTTGTTCAACACGCCAATTTAGATAATTTTCAAAAAACAGATTTTGACCCAGCCTCGGTAACCAACCAACTTGATAAATGGATAATATCTAGATTACACCACACCTTAGACATTACTAGCAAAACTCTAGACAAATATTCCACCGTCAAAGCCACTGAAGCTATTCAATCTTTTGTCAGTGATTTATCTACTTGGTATATTCGTCGTAGTCGAGATCGTTCCGATAATCATCTTGTCTTAGACTATGTTTTTAATAATTTAACTGTGATTATTTCACCTTTCCTGCCTTTTATTTCTGAAGTTTTTTATCATAGTTTAATCGGTGATGAATTCGCAACTTCAAACAAAACTGTCCACACTTCCAACTGGCCAACTTTAAACTCAAGCTTAATTGATAAAAATCTAGAAATTGAAATGTCTTATGCTCGCGATATCTGTCAAGAAATTCACGCTCAACGACAAAAGGCTGCTCTCAAAGTTCGCCAACCATTAGCCAAAGCCACTATTTCCTGTCCTCAAATTTTGTCTCCTTCAATTTTAGAAATAATCAAAGAAGAAACAAATATTAAAGAAATAGTTATTAGCCAATCTTCTGTCATATCAGCCACCATCGATACCAATCTTACTCCCGAACTAATCGCCGAAGGAGAATATCGAGACTTTGTTCGACAAATTCAAGTATTGAGAAAAGAAACTGGACTAAAAGTAAACGATAAAATCGAAATTATCGCACCAAATTGGCCAGAATCATTCGAAAAACAAATACTTGCCAAAACATTAGCTATATCAATTGAAAAAGGTGATAATTTATCGATAAAATTATCACGATGATCAATCGTTATCTACCTTTTTTTATTAGCGTTTTTGTTTTGTTTTTAATGAACATGCTCATGGTTAGTTCGGTGGCGCCATCTTTGCTCGTCAAACAACTACTTGCTTGGATAATTGGTTTGATTTTTTTTATTTTTGGGACTCAATTAAATCCAAAAAGTCTAAAAAATAAACAACTAATTATTTTTATTATTTGCTGTTTGTTGCTCTCAGTTCCCTTACTAATGAACACCTTTACTCGTGGTTCACGTCGCTGGATTGATATTGGTTTTACCACCATCCAGCCATCAGAAATCATTAAACCTTTACTATTATTATTTTTAATTAACACTAAATATCATTTCTTAGCCGCCATTCCCATTCTAATGACTTTAATTCAACCAGATTTAGGAAGTGCTATCACGTTAAGCTTATTACTTACTCCTTTTTTAATCTACGAAAAATATCTTCAAAAACTAGCTATTTTGGGTTTTATTTCATTTTTAGTTTTTTCACCCTTAATTTGGAAATATGTCTTAAAAGATTATCAACGTAACCGAATTATTAATTTTATTAATCCAAATCACGACCCACTTAATCAAGGCTATAATGTTATTCAATCCAAAATCGCCATTGGTTCCGGAGGATTTTGGGGTAAAGGTTATAAAAAGGGAAGCCAAAGTCAACTTTTTTTTCTACCAGAAAAACATACTGATTTTATGTTTGCCGCCATTGGTGAAGAAAGGGGAGTTGTTGGTATTACAACCATTATAGGTTGCTATCTAGTAATTATTATTAGTTTAATAGCTAAAGCTTACGATACCACCCAAAACCGCCCCATGTTTCTTTTTACTTTAGCTTTGGTTTTTCAAATATGGATTCAGTCTTTCATTAATATCGGTATGAATCTCGGTGTTATGCCCGTAACTGGTATCCCTTTACCGTTTTTATCAGTTGGCGGTTCTTCCTTAATTGCCTTGCTTTTATCTTTGGGTATTATTTTCTCCATTTAAATAAAAACTACTATGTTATAATAACCGAGTATGAAATACGCCGTAATTTCCATCTCTGGCTCACAATTTTTAGTCAGTGAAGGTCAAACCATCACAATCGATAAATTTACCACTTCTGAAAAGAAAGGTGAAATTAAAGAAGTTTTACTCACTGTCAACGATGATAAAGTCACTGTTGGCACTCCAATTGTCGACAAAGCTACCGTCGAATACGAAATCGTCAAAGATTTTAAAGGTGAAAAGATTGAAGTTAGTACCTATCGATCAAAATCACGTTACCGACGTCATTTAGGTTTTCGAGCTCAATTAACTGATTTAAAAATTACCAAACTTAACTTTTAACCTATATGGCACATACCAAATCACAAGGAAAAACCAACCAAAAATCAAATCGACCCGGTCAAAGACGCGGTGTCAAAAAATTTGGAGATCAAAAAGTAAACACAGGTGAAATTATTGTCCGTCAAGTAGGATCAACCTTTCATTGCGGAGAAGGAACCAAATTTGGAAAAGATTTTACCATCTACGCTATCAAACCAGGAATTGTCAAATTTTTGAAAAAATTTGGTCGAAAAATAGTTTCAGTCGTCAAAGCCTAAACTTTGATCTCTTTTTTCACATTCATTTTCATAGTATTCTTTTACTATGAAAGATGTCTCTCAGATCCCCACCAATCAACTCGAACCAAACCCTCTTCAGCCTCGAGGCGTCATTAGTCCAGAATCAATTGCTGAGTTAGTCGAATCAATCAAAGAACATGGAATCATTGAACCCTTAATTGTTGCTCAAACACCAGCTGGTTACCAAATCATTGCCGGCGAACGACGTTGGCGTGCAGCCAGAGCACTAAAACTAGCCTATGTCCCTGCAATTATCAAAAAAACCACCCCTCAACAAATGCTTGAAATGGCTATTGTTGAAAACCTTCAGCGAAAAGATTTGAATCCAATCGAAAGAGCTAAAGCCTTTCTTAGGTTAAAAGAAGAGTTTGGATTTGACCACCCCCAAGTAGCAAAAAGAGTTGGAAAAAGTATTCCTTATGTCATCAATTGTCTAAAATTATTAACTCTACCGGATGCTTTAAAAGATGGCTTACTTTCTGGATTAATTACTGAAGGTCATGCCCGAGCCCTATCATCAATTACCGATACACGTTTAATTATTGAAGCCTACAAAATAGTCTTAAAAGAAAAAGCCTCTGTTCGCCGAGCCGAAGAAATTGCTCGTCGGATGAGAAAAAAAATTGAAGAAGGTGTCGTCCCTATCACCAAAGAAAATATTAATTTATTTCTTAAGTCAAAGTTAGACACCATCAGTGAAGATCTCGTCTCTGTTTTTGATCAAAAAACGACCACTGTCAAAGTCTCTCAAACAAATGTAATTACTAAAGTTACTTTCCAATTTCGAGGCCCACTTGATAAACGTTTTGAAGAACTAAAAAGTCTCTATCAAACCGTGTGCAAAAAGGAACTAACTAACTCTGAATTAAATTAAAGCTTAATTGTTGGCACCAAACCAATTGATTGAGGAGGCCAGTATTTAAAAAAAGCTCTTCCAACTATTAATTCCTTTTTAATTGGTCCAAATTCTCGACCGTCTCGAGAATGTGAACGATTATCTCCGAAACACAAATATTGACCTTGAGGTACTGTTTTTTCATCACCTTCAGAATTAAAATCCCCAGCTTCAGTAACAAAATCACTTGGTAAAAATGATTGATTTAGTTTTGTACCATTCAAATATACTTCTCCGCCTTTAACCATAACTTTATCACCAGGCACGCCAATAATTCTTTTAATATACTCGCACTGTTCCTCAGCACATGGTTCACTTGGTGGAGCTTTAAAAACCACCACATCTCCTCGTTTTGGCTCACCCAATTGATAACTAATTTTATCTGTTAATAAATATTCACCGTTAACAAAATTCGGTAACATCGAGTTTCCTTTCACTTCATTAGGTTGAGCCACAAAAAGATAAATTAACACAAACACCGATAGTGCCAACACAATCGATTGAACAAATTCTAAAATTAAGGCTCCAATGGCAAACCCTTTTTCATTTTGATGTAGATTCATAATGGTCAGTTTACTCTAAAAAATTGTATAATCCAACTATCCAACTTTAGGCTGCTTGGCTCAGTGGTAGAGCGTTCCATTCACATTGGAAAGGTCAGTGGTTCGATCCCACTAGCGGCCACAAATGGCAATCACTCTTTTTAATCCACAAAATCGTCCAATTGAAAAAAGTTTTCAGGACTCAATTGAAAAGTGGACCAATCAACTAGACCTAGTAGTTACTGTCGGTGGAGACGGCACTATTCTTGGCGCAGCCAATAATTTTGATCAACCAATATTGCCTCTTAGGTCTTCTTCTCATTGTCTTCGATGTTCACCAATTACTAATTTAGATGTAATTTTTGAACAAATCGTTAATCATCAAATTGAGCCAACCAGTTTTTCCAAATTATTTACTACCATCGACAATCAACAAATTGATGTTTTAAATGAATTTAACATTCATACTCAAAACCCCCAGTCAGCTCTTCGTTTTATTTATCGTTTCAACCAACAAGCTTACTCAGAAGAAATCATTGGCGATGGCTTAGTAATTGCCACTCCGTTTGGATCAACTGGCTATTTTAAAAGCATTACTCAAACAATTTTTTGTCAAGGCATTGGAATTGCATTTAATAACCCCACCAAACCACAAACTAATCAAATTATTAACGATAACTCAGTAATCGAAATCAAAATTACTCGAGGCCCAGCCATACTCTGCGGAGACAACCATTTTCAAAAAATAATCGACCAACCAATAATCCATATTGCTAAATCCACCAAAACCGCTAACATATACTTACTATGAGTAAGCAATGGTTGATTTTATTATTTCCCCTAGTAGTTTTTACTTTTCTAATTGTTAGCCCAAAACCAAACATTCTTGGAGATACTACCGCTATTTCATCAAAAAGAATTGAAGTTAATTTAACTAATCAAAAATTGTATGCCTACGAGAATGGAAAATTAGTTTATGAGTACTTAATTTCATCCGGAACTTGGGATCGAACGCCTGTTGGTGATTATCAAATTTGGACAAAAATTCGATCTCAAAAAATGTCTGGAGGATCAAAAGAAAACGGCACTTATTATTATTTACCCAAAGTTCCTTATATATTATTCTTTTACAATGAGTCAACTCCAAAAAAGATGGGTTATAGCATTCATGGCACTTACTGGCACAATAACTTCGGCACTCCAATGTCACACGGTTGTATTAATATGAAAACACCTGAAGCTAAAGTTATTTATGATTGGGCTGAAGTTGGCACTCCAATCGTTATTTACGGAAAATACACCAAAAAATAACTACCAAACGTCTTC
Organism: bacterium; assembly: GCA_029561175.1. Lineage (GTDB taxonomy): Bacteria > Patescibacteriota > Microgenomatia > UBA12405 > UBA12405 > JAKQJL01. The sequence goes on along the minus strand of JAKQJL010000014.1, from coordinate 13,502 downwards.
GGCCAACTTGATAATTAACTTTGCATTAGCCATCACCAACGATCTGTCTTTTGTTTTATTCGCCACCATCTCTACATAGTATTTATCTAGTTCATTAAAACTATTAGCTCCATACTCGGTAGGGTTAATTCCAAATCTGATTTTTAGCCTAGAAATTCTATCTACTAAAGATCTAGCTTCCAAAGCTTTTTTATAAACATCATTGGTCAATTTATTCTCATATTCTTTACTTAAACATATTTGCCGCCACCAATTAATCATTAACCAAGTTTTACTATTCTCTTTTGATTGCTTTCGATATTTAAAAATCAAACTTAAAATTAATTCATCATCTTTATTTTCAGCCGCAGCTTTTAGTTCCAAAAGATTCAATTCTTCCGCCACTTTTATTATTTGCCGATAGAAATAATCACCATCAACCGCCACCTCATCACCATTATTTATTTGTCCTTCGTTATAAATCCAACTATCGCTATTTTTTGTATTACCAAATAATAAATGATATTTACCTTCGCCAGTTCCAACTACTTTTAATTGACACGAATCATCATCTTCTAAATCTTTTAAAATAAAATCATCTGATTCAATGGTTTCATCAGGACAAGCTAAAACAATTTTTGCTGGAGAACCAATGAAATAAACCATTTTATCAACACTGTTTTCAGTTACCAGGCTAACTGTTATTCCTAAACCTAAAGTAGTTAACACTTTATTTATCGACAAATCAGGCAATTCTCCGTGTTCACTTTTTATTTCTATAATTTCAGTTCCAAACTTCGAACTTTTTTCCAACACCGTACCATCTCCTTTTCCTTTTTGATAACTTATCGGTTTTCCTTCTGGCCAAATACCCATCACTTTATCAAAAACTGATCTATCAGTTAGATTTATCCATTCTGTCAATTTATTTCCATTTCCAACAATCGACATTAAATCTCCTGAAAAACTAATATTTTTATTATTTAAATAATTATTTTTATTAAAACTTACAATCTTATTGTTCTTTTTAAGAAAATCAAAAGTAGGGGAGATATCTTTTAAAATTGGCGCATAGTTCTGTATAGCCTCAATCGGTTTTCTTCCTTGTCTTTGAATTTCAAATAAAATCTTTAAACCTATTGTCGAAAAATCCAACTTATCAACTATCTTTGCACCATAATATGCTTCATAAGCCTCAACCACTCCCTTATGTGGCGAACCCAAACTAATTATTTTATTAAATTTATTTTCATTCTCTTGGGACCAAACTCTTGCCACCAATCCTCCTAAACTATGACCGACTATGTCAACTTTTTCCCCCTCACTAATCAAATCAATATAAGAATTCAATTTACCAACAATCTCTGATAAAGGTTTTCGCCAATCGTAATTCCAAACAAACAAATCAACCCCTTTCACATACCCATTCTCTTCAAAAGCTGCCACCAATTTATCATAATTAGTCACAAACGGAGTCATTTTCCATTGATCATCAGCAACATTTTCATTGTAAACAATTGCTCGACTGTTCCAGCTCGCCCCCATTCCCGGCACCACCACCACTTTCTTTTTTGCCATAGACGGAGTTGGTGTAGGTAAAACACAATCATCCAAAGAATTCATTATCTTTATATTTTTAAAAGACATACTTGTCCACTCACTTCCTCCACCAGACAATGGATTTCCAAACCATAAATTTTCTGGTATACACTGAGCACCATAAAAAGAAAACTTTTTCTGATCAGCAGATCCCTTATCAATATAAACATGATAACTTTGGCAATCTCTTTCAATCCTAAAAGAATGCCACTCATTATCAGTAATGTTTATAGGAAAAGATTGATAATCTGAATAAAAGGGTTTACCTGATAAGTTTTTGCAAAAATCATAATTGTATTTATAGTAATTATTGTAAATAAGATACAAACCACCAGGAGAATCAGCCCACAAAGAAAATATATTATAAGGGATATTATTAATTAAATAACCAAAACCCAAACCACTTCCCATCGGATTAATACTATTTACCTTAAAAGTTACATCAAAAACGTCATTATTACATGTCTTTATTTCATGACCTATATAATTAGCATAGTTATTCAATTCAATAAACGGAAAAGTTGCTTTATTACTTTTTAATAAAAGAGAATCATTCTCAAACACTATATTTGGATAAGTTTCACCGTTTAAATTTAAATCAGAACTGTATGATGATAAATAATTATAATATCTTAAAGAACATTCAGCTCTTACTTCTTGAGCTAAAAGAATGAATATAAATAATAGAAAACATATTATTCTTTTCATTAATTAAATAATACTCTTTTGTAATTATTATTACATTATGAAAATAGCTATATATCACAATCTAGATAATGGAGGTGCGTTAAATCAAATAGAAAATATTAGTTTAAATCTCTCAAAAAATAATTGTATTGATTTGTATTGCCACAAAATACCAAAAAATATCTCATTTTATAATAATGTTTATTCTTTTCCTGAAAATAATAAAAAAAATATTATTATAGATTTATTTTTTTCAATTTTTACTTTAAACAAAATTGCAAAGAAAATATCAAAAACTATATTAAATAATCAATACGATCTTGTGATTATAGGAGCGTGCAAAAATATACAAACTCCATATCTGTTTCATTATTTAAATAACGCAGTATATATTTTTTCTGAACCAAAAAGGGAGTTTTATGAGAAAACAGCTTTTCTAAATAATTTTAAAAAAAGACTTGCCAAATTTTTTAGATTACCTTTAAAACTAATAGATTATGTTAATTGTAAAAAAGCCAATTTGATTATTACAAACTCACAATATTCAAATTATCTACTAAAGAAAATCTATAACAAAAAAGGGTTCGTTCTTTATCCTGGATTAAAATATATTCATAAAACAAAGATTATAAAAAACCCAAAAAAAGAAATTTTATCTATTGGACAACTTTCATATTTAAAAGGACATCAAATTTCTTTAAATCAAATAAAAAATATTAAAGGTATCAAGCTTTTAATAATCGGAAGAATAACAGATGAAAGCAACTATATTTTTAATCAATCAAAATTATTACCAAACACAAAAATAATTCAAGAAGAAAACAATAAAAATAAAGAAGAAATAATAAAAAAACATTCGTTTTACCTTGCTAATAATATAAAAGAACCTTTTGGATTAACAACTCTTGAAGCTTTAAACAAAGGTCTTTTTGTTTTTGGAATAAACACAGGAGGAACAAGTGAACTTATAAGAAATGGTTTAAACGGAATCTTGTTTCAAAATGATAAAATTGCTAATTATCATATAAAACAGTATTTAAATAAGAAAATAGTAAATTTACACCAACTTGATAGAATAGATTGGTCAAACTATACAAAAAATTTACTAATGATAATCGCAAATAATGGTCAACTCAAATAAAATCTCTCTTTTATACTTAACCAAAAATGAATCTGAAAATGTTGATGTTCTACAGGAATGGCTTAGTCTTTGTCCAGCAATTAATGAAATAGTAAATATCGATGACAATTCCACTGATGATACTGTTGAGAAATTGAAAAAACTTGAATCTAAAGATTTAAAAGTAATTTCTAAAAGTAGGGGGTTGGATAACGATTTTTCTTCCCAAAGAAATTTTGGTATATCCCTTGCTACTAATAATTGGATTTTTTGGATAGACCCAGACGAAACCCCATCAGAAGAACTTCTTAATTTTATTAACAATTTCGATTTTCAAGGCTCTAATTATTCTTTTTTTAGGAACGATTATTTTTTAGGAAAAATATTAATGCACGGTGAAAATCGTCACCAAAGATTCCTTCGATTATTTAATAAAAAGAATGGTTCTTTTTTTGGAAAAGTACATGAAGTTTGGAAATCATCATGTTGCCACATTCGATTAGCCTATACCATCAATCACTTTCCCCACCAAAACTTAAATGAATTTTTTTCAAAAATAAACTACTATTCTTCAATCCGCGCCCAAGAATTATTTGATCGACAAAAAAGAACTAACATTTTTGAAATAGTCATCTATCCATTAGCAAAATTTTTTGTTAATTATATTTTTAAACTTGGTTTTATCGACGGTCTTCCTGGCATAATTATGGCTTTAGGTATGAGTTTTCATTCTTTTTTAGTCAGATCTAAATTATGGCATCTACAATCTACCAAATAGCCACCATCGCTATTTATCTTTGTCTTTTTTTTGGTCAACTTGCTCGAATCAATCTTTTTGGACAAAATTTACCAATTTTAGATTTACTAATAGTAATCTTTTCAGTTTTTAACTTATTTTTCCATTTATTAAAAAAAGAAAAACCCACTAATATCTTTTTTTTAATCTTTGTTATTTTGTCTGTTTTTAGTTTTATTTTAAACTTTCAATATTTTTCTTTTAATTCATTGTTCTACCAACTACGGCTAACTTCTATATTTCTTTTACTAGCCTATCCACCTACCATAAAAAATAACCAACCCTGGTTAATTATCGCTCTTTTATCAAATATTATTTTTGGATTTATTCAATATTTCTTTTGGCCAGACTTCAGTTATTTCAAAGCTTTTAATTGGGATCCTCATCAATATCGTTTAGTTAGCACTTTTTTTGATCCAACCTTTACTGGAATTCTTTATTTATTTTTTATTCTTTTTTTATTTTTAAATAAACCAAAATTCTGGCAAATCTTAATTGGTATCAGTTATTTAGCAATGTCTTTAACTTATAGCCGATCAACTTATCTTGCATTGCTAATAGTAACCTTGTTTCTTGAAATTTTTTATCACTATCGCTATCTATTTATTAAAACTCTATTAATTCTTAGTTTAACAATATTACTTTTACCCAAAGTACCAGGAGAAAGTACCAATTTAAAAAGAACATCATCAATTTTTGCCAAAATCGAAAATTATCAACAAGCTTTTAAACTATCTCAAAAATCGCCTTTCTTTGGTTTGGGGTATAACAACTTAAAACATTTTCACTCCAATCCAGAATCTCATGCCTCATCCGGATTTGATAATAGTTTATTAACTTTACTAATTACCAATGGTATTCTTGGAATTATTCCTCTACTTATTGGCTTATTTGTTTGGTTTAAATCTTCATCAACCTATCTTAAATCAATTTTAATTGCTCTATTAATACATTCTTCTTTCGCTAATTCTGGTTTATACCTTTGGGTTTTAGTTTATTTAGTTTTGAACCAAACTAAATATCGTAAGTAATTTCGATTTTTTTCTTAGTTTCATTTCCAGCTTTGTCTTTGATTACAATCTCAATTTCATTCTTACCAGCATTAAGTTGAAATTTTAATTTGAAAGTTCCATCATCAGCCACAATGGCCAATCTGCCATTCATGGTTACACTAACACCCTTTTCGCTTTTTCCAATAATATCGTAATCAGCAGATTCTACAGTCAGTTTATCTTCTTTTGGATTAGACATTTCCAAGCTTGGAGCTTCATTATCATAAGCAATTGTTACTTGTTTTGAAGGCTCACTACTTCCTCGATCAGCAGACAAGGCGATCGCAGTAAAAGTATTTTCTCCCATATCCAACATAATATCGTTAAAACTAAAATCTCCAGTTTCACTTACTTCCATTTTTCCCACCGATAAATCATTTTTCAATAATTCAATCATTGTCCCTTTTTCTCCGAAACCGCCAACACTCAACCGACTACTATTAGTCGCTTCTAGCGGAAGTACTATTCTTGGTGGCATGGGAGGTAGAACTTTCTCTTTAATCTCTTTTGAATTTTTATTCCTTAAATCACCCAATAAAATTGAAAATTTAATTAAAATTGGTAAACCAAAAATTGCGATAAATAAAAATATCAATAACGTTAATACTCCCAAAACTACCGTCTTTTTTGTCACATTCTCGTCATCTTTATTTATTAATCTAGATCTTTTAAATTCAGCCATATGATATGTATTGTATCAGTAATTATAAACTATCTGAGCCAGAGGGGAGAATCGGACTCCCGACCCACGCTTTACGAAAGCGTTGCTCTACCAACTGAGCTACACTGGCATCAAAGAGCAGCTAGAGGGAATCGGACCCTCGACTAATCCTTGGGAAGGACTCGTTTTACCACTAAACCATAGCTGCAAATACATTCAATTCTAGCACAAAAACATCTTTGCTATTTTTTTGGAATTACAATTTTTGTTCCAACTTCCAGTTTATTTGGATTTTTAATATTTTGTTTATTGTTTTCCCAAATCAACACCCACTGATAACCGTCACCATAACTTTTCAAAGCAATTTTCCATAAACTATCTCCTCGAGCAATTGTGTATTCACCACCAATCATCTCTTTGGTTTCTACTTTATTTATTTTTAATTTCATTCCCGGCTCAATTGCACTTGGGTTTTTAATCAAATTATTATCGGCTATTTCTTGATACTTAAACCCATCACCATAAATTGTTTGGGCAATACTCCACAAACTATCGCCAGCTTTAACTTCATAAAAATACTCACTTTCGCTTTTAACCACATCTGAATTCTTTGTAATGGTCAGTTCTTTTTGATCACTAATTCCAGGAATGCTTATTTCTCCCTTTCTTCTAACAAAAAAATTAATAATCAAAGCAATAATTACAATTACCACTCCCAACCCCAAAATCATACTAATCACTTCTTCGGTTGAATTAAAAATTTGTTGTTTGGCTTTTTTCTTCATACTCAAAAAATAAACTAGTTTTGTCCCATAGTCAAACACTTCTACCTTACTTTCTCCGTACTATTATTTCAACATTGTCTTTAGATTCCAAAGATCCAAAAAATTCATTTATCACTTGAACAAAACTTTTTATCGTTTGTTTGTTTATTTTATAAATTCTTTCCCGATTATTAACCAAAAATTCTACTAAGCCAGCTTTTTTTAACATATTTAAGTGGGTTGAAGTTGTTGATTGACCTATCGGTAAATTTTCTACAATCTGAGTAACATTCATTGGACCATTTTTTACCAACATGGTAATAATCCGTCTTCTATTAATATCAGACAGTGCTTTAAAGATCTTATCCATTACTTATTATATCGTTAGATATCTTTTTATTGATACTTGAAAATAATCCACTTCTCAACATAAAATAGTCAACTATGCAAAATTACGACGACAAACAAGAAAAAACCCTAGTATTAGTTAAACCAGATGGAGTTCAACGAGGCCTCATCGGCGAAGCTATTCGCCGTTACGAACAAAGTGGTCTAAAATTAGTAGCTATCAAAATGGCCATACCTTCCAAAGATAAAGCACTCACTCATTATTCTGTCGACCCTGAATGGGCTTTCAAAACCGGAACCAAATCAATCGAAGCCTGGAAAGCTAAAGGCTTAACACCTCCCACCGAAGACCCCATTGAATTAGCTGAAGGTGTCCGCCAACAATTAGTCACTTTTTTAAGTAGTGGACCAGTAGTGGCTATGGTCTGGCAGGGGATGAATGCTATTGGAGTTATCCGAAAAATTACTGGTGGTACTGAACCTTTAACTTCAGTTCCTGGTACCATTCGAGGAGACTACACTATCGATTCATATCGTGCCGCTGATACCGATCATCGAGCTGTTAGAAATATCATTCATGCTTCCGGATCTGTTGAAGAAGCCAACAAAGAAATTGCTATTTGGTTTACTCCAGAAGAAGTTTTGAATTACCGTCTCGTTTCCGAAGCCATCATCTACGATACAAATCTTGATGGAATCTTAGACTAGCGGAGTTATCGCCAACGACATGGCAGTGTTTAGAAAAACTTTATTCCCAGATTTTATGTCTTTTCATAAAACCTCTTCCAGCACCTGTTTTTAAATACTGTTCAAACTCAAATGCTTTGTGTTCTTCATCAAAAATAAAACAGGACTTAAGTTTCCAAGGAACATCATTTTTTGTCGCACTAACTTGTTTCAAATTATGTCTTCTAATCCTTTCTTTTAGGTTATTAGTACAGCCTATATAGTGTTTGTTTTTAGAATTAACTAAAAAGTACACATAATAATACACAAATAAATTTTACATCATGGCGGGTTTACCCGATTTACACGCCACCATTCAGGCAACGAGGCTTCGATATAGGGAAAAAGTTTTCAAACAACCCACCTTCGTTCCGATAGATCGGAACTATGGCGGGTAAAGCGGGTCCAATGGGATTCGAACCCACGATCTTCCGCGTGACAGGCGGATGTGCTAGACCGCTGCACCATGGACCCTTGCGATCTGACTTCGAAAGTATACTAAAGATGCTATACTTAATCAATAAATAGTTATTAATTTTTTTAATATGCTTATCATTCTAGGAATTATTGCTGTTATCGGTCTTTACTTAGTTTCTTTTTACAATGGTTTAAAAACCTCCGAAGTTCAAATTGGGGCCTCGATTCAAGAAATCGGTAACCAATTAAAACGACAAGCTGAATTAATTCCTAACTTAATTGAATCCGTTAAAGGCTACATGAAACATGAGAAGGGGATTTTTGAAGCTTTAGCTGATGCTCGAAAATTAATTGACAAAGCTATTGCCTCCCAAGATCCTAAAGCCATTGACGCCGCCGAATCGTTAATCAGTAAAACCATGGGGTCTATCAAGGTTATTGCTGAGTCAAATCCTGAAATCCAAGCTGCTGGTTTAGTTACCAATATGATGAATGAGCTTCGAGATACCTCCGACAAAATTATGTATGCCCGACGAACATTAATCGATCTTTCCGCTGATTTTAACATTAAGATTAGTACTATTCCTGGTGTTTGGTTAGCTCAGTTATTCGGTTTTAAACCAAAAACCGGTTTTAGCACTCCAGTATCCAACGAATTTTTATCTGTTTCTTCAGAAGAAACAGCTACTCCAAAAGTAAAACTCGATTGATTTTATGATCAACGTTTACCAGCAAGTCAGCCGGAATAAAATCCGCTCTTTTCTGATTATCAGTTTGTTTATTGGGTTTATCTCTTTTGCGGCTTATATCATTGCTTATAGTTATGATTTAGCAGAACTTTTTCCTTTGGCTTTACTGTTTTCTTTTGGTTCATCTTTTCTTAGTTACTACTATGGTGACAAAATAGTTTTAGCGCTTAATCAAGCCAAAGTTGCTACCAGAAAAGATTATTTTGATTTTTATACTGTTACTGAAAATTTATGTTTAGCCGCTCAAATTCCTACTCCAAAAATTTATGTAATCGATACCCCAGCTATGAATGCTTTCGCCACCGGTAGAAACCCACAAAATGCAGTAGTTTGTGCCACCACTGGACTTCTAGCAAAACTTGACCGAACTGAGTTGGAAGGAGTAATTGCTCATGAACTTTCTCATATTAAGAATTACGATATTTTATTAATGACCACTGTTTCTCTATTAATCGGTACCCTATCAATCCTCATTGATTTAGCCCATCATTCCACCTTTAATCGCAAAAATAATAAAGAATCATCTAGCTCAATTTTAACTTTAATTGGAATAATTTTAATTATCTTTGCCCCATTAATTGGTCAATTAATTCAACTAGCCATATCCCGCCAACGAGAATTTTTTGCCGACGCCCAATCTGCTCTACTTACTCGACAACCAAGTGGACTAATTAGTGCTCTTAAAAAAATATCTTCCGATCCCAACATTTTTGAAACCGCTTCAACTGCTACCGCTTCGCTATATATCACCAATCCATTTACCAAAAACAAAATTGCTAATTTATTTTCCACTCACCCTCCAGTTGAAGACCGAATCAAAGCCCTTGAAGGCATGATCTAAATAACTGATAATTACTCATGTCCGATTTTGTTCATTTACACCTTCATACCGAATACTCACTTCTCGACGGACTAACTAAAATCAAAAAACTAGTTCCCTATATTAAAGAGTTGGGCATGGACACAGTTGCCATTACCGATCACGGCAACATGTATGGTGCCATCGAATTTTATAAAACCTGCCAAAAAAATGAAGTTAAACCCATTATTGGCTGTGAAATATACACCTGTCCCGGAAGTCGTTTTGAAAAAAGTTCTACCAATCGAAAAGCTAATCATTTAATTTTACTTGCCAAAGATCATCAGGGTTATCAAAACTTAATGAAAATAGTTTCTATCGGTCACATCGATGGTTTTTATTACAAACCACGAGTCGACTGGGAAACTTTGGAAAAATATCATGCTGGTCTAATTTGTACTAGCGCCTGTTTACAGGGAGAAATTGGATCTCAAATTTTAACCAAAGAATACGATAAAGCTAAAGCCTCGGCTCAAAAGTTTCTCGATTTATTCCAACAAGACTATTATTTAGAACTACAACGTCATCCTGGCATTAAAGAATGCGACATTGCCAACGAAGGAATTATCAAAATTAGCCGTGAATTAGGAATTCCTTTAGTTGCCGCCAACGATGCTCATTACATTAAAAAAGAAGACGCTTTTGGCCAAGATGTTTTAGTAATGATCAACACTCAAACCACTCTTAATTCTCCCAACCGAATGACCATGTCGGAAACTCCCGATTTTTACGTCAAAAGCCCCCAAGAAATGATCGAGCAGTTTAGTGATTTACCAGAAGCAATTAGCAATACTGTCAAAATTGCTCAACAATGCCAACTAGAAATTGAAATTGGTAAGTGGTATTTCCCTCAGTTTAAATTACCCGAAGGCATGACTTCTGAATCACAACTAACCAAGCTAGTTTATGATTCGGCTCTTGAACACTACGGCACCATTTCTCCTGAAGTTAAAGAAAGATTAGATTACGAACTTGATGTTATTTGCTCCAAAGGTTATGCTGCTTACTTTTTAATCATGCGTGATTTTATTGCCTGGTGCGAAGAAAATCACACTCCCACCAACACCAGAGGTTCAGCTGGCGGATCTTTAGTTTCATTTGTTTTGGGAATCGTTTCGGTTGATCCATTAATCTATCAGTTACCTTTTGAGCGGTTCTTAAACAAAGACCGACCTTCACCTCCAGATATCGATTTAGACATTTCCGACACCAAACGCCAAGAAATGCTTTATCATATTGCCGATCAATACGGTAAAGAATCTTTTGCTCAAGTATGTACCTTTGGACGGATGATGGCCAGGGGAGCTGTTCGCGACACTGCTCGAGTTTTAGGCTACGAATACGCCATTGCCGACAAAATCAGCAAAATGATTCCCATGGGCTCTCAGGGTTTTCCTATGTCGATCAATAAAGCCCTCGACACTACTCCAGATCTTAAAGCACTCTACGATACCGATGCTGATACTAAAAAAATTGTCGACACCGCTAAAATGATTGAAGGCTGCGCTCGTCACATTTCTGTTCATGCCTGTGCTATCGTCATTTCTCCATCAACAATCAACGATTTTTCTCCTACCCAAATCGAAACTGGTGGCGACAAAATGATTACTCAATATGAAATGCATGCCGTTGAAGATGTTGGTTTAATCAAGTTCGATTTACTTGGAATTCGCAATTTATCATTTTTAGGAGAATCAGTTCTAAACGTTAAGAAAACCCAAAATATCGACATCAACTTAAGAAAAATTCCTCTTGATGACAAAAAAACTTTTGAAATGTTGTCTCGTGGCGACACCATGGGTGTATTTCAACTTTCAGGTGAGGGGATGACCAAATGGCTAAAAGAGCTTCAACCTTCGCGAGTAGACGATATTATGGCTATGGTGGCACTTTATCGTCCTGGACCTATGGCCATGATTCCCGAATACATTGCCCGAAAAAACGATCCATCAAAAATCACTTACTTCGATCCTAAAATGGAAAAATACTTGAAAAAATCTTATGGTCTTTTGGTTTACCAAGATGATTGTTTATATACCGCCATTGAATTAGCTGGTTACAACTGGGTGGAAGTTGATAAGTTTAGAAAAGCCATTGGTAAAAAAATTCCCGAAGAAATGGCCATTCAAAAAGAGAAATTTATTGCCGGTTGTTTGGCTAACGGTTACACTCCAGAAAAAGCCGCCGAAATTATGGGCTACATTGAACCGTTCACCTCCTACGGTTTCAACAAAGCTCACGCCGCTTCTTATGGAATGTTGGCCTACCGCACCGCCTACATGAAAGCCAATTATCCGGTCGAATATATGTGTGCTTTGTTAACTGCCGAATCCGACGATATTGATAAAGTCTCAGATGGTATTTCAGAATGCCGCAAGATGGGCATTATTATTGACCCACCCAATATTAATCAATCCAATAAAGGTTTTGATATGCGCCCCAATGAAAACTCATTGGAAAAAATGTCAATCATTGTTGGCATGGGAGCCATTAAAAATGTCGGTGATGCCGCCATCGACAATATTATTGCCGAAAGAAATTTAAATGGACCTTTTAAAAACTTCACCGATTTTTGTCTTCGAGTTGACTCTCGTAAAATTAATAAACGAGTACTGGAAAGTTTAATTAAAGTTGGTGCTTTCGATGATTTTGGTGAAAGAAATGCAATTATTGCTAGCATTGAACAAATTCGTTCTACTACCGACAAAATTCAAGCAAAAAACAACTCCGGTCAATCTGGTTTGTTTGATCAGCATGAAGATAAATTTATTCCTCAAGATAATTTTATTTCCGTCGCTCCAATGGATGAAAAAGAAAAATTAGCCAACGAGAAAGCTTTGTTGGGAATTTTTGTGACTGAGAATCCGATTACTAAAATGCTTTCACCTTTTGCCGATGCCAATCTTCCTAAAATTTCTGACGTTCTTTTAAAATCCGACAACTCTCCGGTTAAATTTGTAGCTGTTATCGAGAAGTTTAAAGTAATTCGCACTAAAAAAGATAACTCAAAAATGGCTTTTATTACTTTGGCCGATGATACTAGCACTACTGAAGCTGTCATTTTCCCTAAAAGTTTTGCTGAAGTAGAAAACGAAATTACCGATAATAAGCCAGTATATATTGAAGGTAAAATCAATACCAGAGATGGTCAAAAATCAATTTTAATCGATCAACTTTTATCCAGCCTTCCTCCAGGGGTAAGTCGTTTCGATTATGTCATCACCGTCCCCAAAGGCACCTCTCAAGCTCAATTGTTAAAACTAAACTCATTATTAAAAAATAACCCCAACGGTCATTTAGGATTAATTATTTTACCCAACGGTAAAAAAATTCCCGTTCCCTACGGTGTCCGCTACGACGAAAAACTAAAAGAAGAGGTTAATTTATTGATTAACCCCTCTTCTTAAAAGTAATTCTGCTTTTCCAGTATGATCAGTTCTTCTTACAATTTCTATAGTTTTTCCATCCAGTCCTTTTCTTAAATCACCTCCTATTCCAGAGAAAGATGATTGTATTTCATCTTCCATAAGAATAGTTCCATTAACATTTCGCCCTTGAGCTAAAGCTATATTTTCTGCCATTTCTTCAAATACATTCATTTTTATATTTAATTTTTAATTTTTGGCCAAAAAAAATCCCGCTTGCACGGGACTAATTTAAAACGCCATAGCTGCCATGCGGAAAGTTGATATTTAAATTTACTCTTTGCATAATCAGCTAAGTGTATTCTACCTCACAAATTACT
>JAKQJL010000026.1 GCA_029561175.1 bacterium | reverse complement strand
GGAAACTGTCCCCTTTCGGATTTGTCTTCTTTGTTCTCTAAAGGCCAGCCTTTGCTGCTTTTTTGATAATTTCTTTACTACAACACCAGAACCATCTTTTCTTTTAACTAAATAGTCTGAATTTGCAATTACCTCTAGACCTGCTGCCCGAGCAGCTTCAGAAATTTTTACCAGTATTTCCTGAATTTGTATTTGATTTTCAATGGGAGCTAGATTTTTTTCAGCCTTTTCTAATGCGACGTTTGCATCTAAGAGTTCTTTATCTAACGTTGTTATTTGATCTTTTAATTTTTCAACATTCTCTACAGGCTCTTCGAGAATTAATGGATTTTTCATTTTTTCTTGGTTTGCCACTAGGGCAGCTTTTTGCTCACCAATTTTTTTATTGTGTGGAACAAAGCGAAAAAGTGAATAACCGCCCAATATCAGTGTAGCGGCCACCAATAAAATTAAAAATTGCTCCCTTGTTGAAAATTTTTCTATTGCCATTTAAGGTTTCTCCACTGCAGTACTTGTTGGTGAAGCTTCACTAACATCTGTCTGACTTGCGCTGACAGCAACGTCAACTGCCGGACCCGAAACACTGACATTCTCATTGGCTGAAAGCGCTTGTTTAGATACTTGTTGGTCTTGGTTGATATCGGCCTCTTGTGCAAACTCTTCGTTTGCCATTGACTCTTTAAGTGCTTTCCATTCTTCCTCAGATAAAGCGGTTGCGTAAAACTCAACCTTATAACCCATTAATCCTAAGCGACCAATTGATTGCGCGATGTCGATATCTCTGATTTGATACCCCAATGGATTCACCGCAGTTTGCAAATTTTTAATGAATAAATTTGCCTGTTTATCCGTTAAAGACCAAGCGGATATGTGAAATCCTGCTTGAGGATCTTCGCTAAAGTGATTCAACACCACATCATCAGGCACTAATTTTGTTAAATTAACCAATAAAGAGGAAACCATCTCGTTTCTTTTTGGTAGTGTGCTAGTTAATAATTCCGTCATATCTTTAACAGATTTATTATTGTCATTAAGGGTTTTGGTTTGCTCTTTTAGCTTTTTAACTTCATCAATTTTTGCTTGAATTTTAGCTTCTTCAGCTTTGATTCTATCTACCTCTACCTGTAACTCATCATTTTCAGATGAGATCAAGCTTTCTCTCACTTTTTGCACACTCTCCACAACACCCACCGTAAGCAATAATGCTAAAAGTGCCAGCACTGCACGTACAGCAACGTTTTGCAAAAGCGGTGGTTGAGGTTCTTGTACTGAAACGCCGGCAATTAAACTGGCGCCTTTCATGCGCATGATATGGCGAGCCACTCCAAGCATGCCTAGGGTAGTGTGGCCTGTTTGGTTAAGCGCATCATTTTGTAGCGCCATTGCCGGCCTA
>JAKQJL010000011.1 GCA_029561175.1 bacterium | reverse complement strand
GTACCTTATCCAACTGCTACTCCAGGAAATGGAGGAGGTGGGGGGAGTTGTAAAGAAGTTTTGAGTGGAAATCTTTTACAATGTTGTAATCCTAAAGATAGTGATGGTACTTCGGCTGATTCACTTTGCAACAGCAAAGGTAAAGAAGTAACTTGCGGAGGTAAAGATTATTGTTGCCCATCAAGTGGCGGAAATTGGACGACTGATATGAATCAATGTAATAATGGTGGCGGAGAAAACAATAATTGTAAATCGTGTCCAACTGATTTTGGTTGTTATGTTCTTTACAAGAATAATGTTCAATCTGAAGGGGTTGATGAATATAAATGGTTTGCTCCAGGCTATGTAATGAATGATTTTGTTAAGGTTGAAGATCGAAAATGTAGTGATAATGGAGTTAAAAAACCAACATATTTAGGTAAATCAAAAGGAGATGCTAACTGTGATGGAGTAATTAACAATTACGATTTATCAACTTGGAGATCGGAGTATATTACTTCGGGAGGAAATGATTTAAAGAGGAGTAATTGGGAAGCTGATTTCAATTGCGATCAAGTGGTAGATATTTACGATCGATCTACTTGGAGAGATTCATACAGATTATATGTTGGCAACTAATCATGACAAACAAAAAAAATAACTCAATTTCAATTGGAATAATAATTGTACTAGCTGGAGTGCTGTTAGCAACAATTAGTATGATTAAGAATTCTCAAGATACTCGTCGAGGAGCTTACTTTGCAGGATCAACATTAAGCTTAAAACCAGATACTGTGATTGAAAGAATGACCGGTGAAGTTTTACCAGTGCATTTATGGGTAGAATCTAAATCGGAAGCAAAGGTTGATAGTGTTAAGGCTTTAATTTGTTATGGCAATAATATTTCAATCAACCAAAATAGTGCCGAGGATCAAATAGAAATTGGCACGGCGGCTGGTTTTAATTCAATTCCTTTAGCTTTAGTAAAAGAGATTGATGGTAAAAAGTGTTTAGATTTAACAGTAGCTTCAGATAAAGGAGCTGATAAATTGAAGGCAGGGGCAATGGAAGTGGCCGTAATTAATTTTAAAGCAGATAGTGCTGGCGAGGGTGAGATTACAATTATTAAAGATGGTTCGAAAGTGTCGGGTGATAATCCAAATAATGCTGATAAATCAATTAGTGTTGATGGGGTGGTTAATACCAAATATAAAGTTAGTTCTGGAAACTCATCAACTGCTCCATTATTAAAAATGGTGGTGGCTTTTAAAGATGTTCGGGGTGATTCTCAATGTGCTAATAACTGGCCATTAAAAGTGACTGTTATGGCTCCAGGAGGAGTGACCAAATCTTATACTAATATTATTCCAACTAAAATTAATTCATCCGGTGATTTGGCAAAATATAGTGTTTCTTTGAGATTGGTTGGCTTTGATTATAAAGAAGATTTAGCAGTGTTTGTAAAAGGACCAAAACATCTTCAATGGAAATACGGGGTTAACAATCAAACATCTTTCTACGATAAACAAGGTGGAAAGATTAGCCTAACAAGTGATGAATCAACCTCAACAACTTATGATTTCTCTGGATATCCATTGTTACCAGGAGATATAACTGGAGAAGGGGATGTTCAAGATGGTATCGTTGATGGTCGTGATTTCTCTTTAGTTAAATCAGAATCGATTAAAAGAACTTCAAGCGAGTCTGGTGGTTATTTAAAAACTGATCTAAATGGAAATTGCCAAATGGAATCTTTGGACGTAGCAAGCTTAATGATCTCATTAAGTGTTAAACAAGAACAACTTTATTAAATTTAATAAAAAATATGGAAAATAAAAAATATTTAAAATTCTTAATCCCATTAGTTGCGGTAGTGGTAATTATTGAAAGTGTAATTTTAATTGGAAGATCGAGTGCTAATAAGAAAGTAGTAGTTGATAACAATAAACCCGTAGAAGTAGAAACGAAAGTTGTTGATTTGAAATTAGAATCGGCCACGAGTGAATTAAAAATGAATGGTACCGCAACTGTTAATTTACTAATGTCAATGAAAGAGAAAAAAAGTTTAGATTCATTGGCTTATTATGTGAAATATGACCCAACTGCTTTTGAGGTGACTAATTTGAAATTATCAGATAGATTACCTAAGCCAACTTTTTCAAAAGTAAGCACAAATAAAAGCATGATTGTAGCTAATTTTATGGTGGCTGATCAGAAAGGTTTAAGTTTAAGTGACAAGGAAAAGTTAACAGTGATGTCTTTTGATATTACTGCAAAAAAGACGGGTAAATTTAACTTTGAAATAAGTAGTGGAAATGAGGCAAAAGAATCTGTTACCATGTTTGTAGAGAATGCTACTAGTAAGGTTTTACCTTATTCGAGCAATCAATTAACGATTAATGTAAGTAGATAAAATGGAATTAAAGAAACTTGCCCAACCAGTAGTCGGACTGTTAGTAGCTGGAATGATGTTAAGCCCAGTGAAAGCAATGGCTGCACCAAGGTTTACACTCTCTCCAACAAGTGGTTCAGTAAGCGTTGGCCAAAATTTATCAGTGATTGTCGGAGTTAATTCTGAAACTGAAAAAGTGATTGGAATTGATGTGGCCGGATCGTTTGATGCTTCAAAACTGGAGATTACTTCAATTGAAAAGGCGAGTGTGCCAAGTGATGGTTACCAATTTACTTTTTCTTCTTCGTCCCCAATTATTCACAACGATACTGGCAAGTTTGAAATTACCCTACCTTCGGCTGATTCAAGTGTATACACCGGAGTGGTGGCTAATCATGAATTACTAAAAATTAATTTTAGAGCGAAAGACACCGGAACGGCGACAGTTAATTTTGTGTGTGCTGCTGGATCAGTAACTGAATCAAATATTATTAATCAGACTGGATCGGATGTGGTTGATTGTGCCACTAATCAAAGTGGTTCTTACACCATAAGTGGAAGTAGCAGTTCATCTTCAACATCTACCTCAACAACGACTACAACTAGTACGGCTACCGTTACCAGTAGCCAATTACCACGAACTGGTGGAGTAGAAACAACTATTGGATTAATGGTATTTGGAATTGTCACCGCAGCTGGTGCTTGGTTATTAAGATTGATTTAATATGAACCGAGGAGCGGTACCAATCAAAACAATTTTGATTATTGTAGTGATGATCTTGGTGGGTGCTTTGGGTGTTTTAGGTGTAAGTACTGTTAAAAGTTATATGAGCGGTGCTTCGGCTGATACCGAACCAAAAAATGTTTTAGCCAAACCAGGAGAGGATGGTAAGAGTGGAGTGATTACTTGGGCTTCAGATAAACCAACTGCCGGAGTGGTGGAATATGGTACTACCCCAGCAAGTTTATTGTTGAGAGCCATTGAGGCAGATGCTACTGCTAGTCATAAAGTAACTTTATCGCCTTTAAAACCGAATGTGAATTATTATTTTAGAATTAGAGTGGGGGAAGAAGTTTTCGACAACAATGGAATCCCTTATTCTTTTAAAACAAAAGAGTCTTCGAGCGGAAACGAAGTATTAATTAGTATTACACCGACCTTGGTACCATCTAATGTACCAACATTGGCTGGTGGTTGTAGTCGAACTGTTGATTACAATAAAGATGGTTCGGTGAATAGTGTTGATTACATTGAATGTGTGAAGAAAAATTTAGGATCGGCAACTCCAGTACCAACAGTAAGTGGTGGTTGTGATCCAACCAAAGATTACGATAACAATGGCGTAGTTAACAGTTTGGATCGGATTAAGTGTTTACAAAAAGCGAATTAATCGGTAGAATAGATTCGTTTTATAAACATAAGGAGGTGACACCATGCCAATTGTAGTAAAAAAAGGCAAAGGCGAATCAAAAGATGACATTATCGGAAAATTCCGAAGACTAGTAATCGAAGAAGATATTACCGAAGAGGTAAGAAAGCGTAGTGCTTATTCTAAGCCTGCCAAAGAAAGATACGCTAAGAAAAAAATTATTTTATGGCGCGAAAAATGTAGACGCCGAGCAAAAAAAAGACGACGTGCTTAAAGATAAAATAAAATCAGATTCAGTAATTGCTTTAAAAAACCGCGATCAACGGTTGGTTGATACTTTACGGTTTGTAATTTCTTTAATTGATAAAAAAGAATTGCAAATGGAAGTTGGAAAAATGACAACCGATGATGAGATCGCGGTTTTAAGAAAGGAATTAAAAAATAAACAAGAATCGATGGAAATGTTTGCTAAGGCTGGAAGAAACGATTTAGTTGATCAACTAAAATACGAAATAGAAATAGTCGCGGCTTATTTACCAAAAGAATTGTCTGAGGAAGAGATTGTAAAAATGGTTGAAGAAGTGGTAGCTAAAGTAGGTACAATGAATTTTGGAATGGTAATGGGGCAAGTAATGAAAATGACCGGTGGTCGGGCTAGCGGCGATTTAGTGTCGAAAATTGTCAGAGAAAAATTAGCTAACTAATGGAAAATATTGTTTTAATTCGTCATCCAAAAAACTGGGGATTAAATGAGGACTTAGTGTTGAAATACGCCCAAGAAGCATTAAAAAAGAGAGGTTTAGAAGGGGTAATTTTGAGTATTTATTTTGTCGGCCAAAAGAAAGCAAAGGAATTGAACATTCAATACCGACAGAAAAGTTATATTCCGCAAGTTTTAGGGTTCCCGATGGATAGAACTGCTGAGGCTGATGGCTTAATAAGATTGGGAGATGTGGTAATTTGTAGCCAAAAAGTAAAATATGAAATGAAATTTTTGAAGAAAACTGAAGCGGAGATATTGGCGGAGTGGTTGTTGCATGGAGTAGACAATCTTTTGAAACTAGCTTAGAATCTTTTGATGGCTGTTTTTCATTTAAAATATCGACCACAAAGTTTAGCTGATTTGGATCAACTTGAAGTAGCTAAAACACTTGAAAGTATCTTGGTAAATGACGATATTCCTCAATCGTGGTTATTTTGTGGGCCAAAAGGATCGGGTAAAACTTCGACCGCTAGAATTGTGGCAAAAATACTAAATTGTACTCAAAAAAAAGGAGCTGAGGCGTGTAATGAATGTGAGAATTGCAAAGCAGTAGAACAAGGTTCTTGTTTGGACATTATGGAACTGGATGCTGCTAGTAATCGAGGAATCGAGGATGTTCGAAATTTGAAGGATAAGGCTTATTTGGCTCCGATGAAATTGGCAAAAAAAGTGTTTATTGTCGATGAGGTTCACATGATGACCAAAGAGGCTTTTAATGCTTTGTTGAAGCTGATAGAAGAACCACCGAAACAAACAGTGTTTATTATGTGTACTACCGATCCCCAGAAAATTCCGGAGACAATTTTGTCGAGATTAATAAAAATTGAGTTTAAAAAAGGCAATCGGGCAGAATTGAAAAAATCAGTTAGAAGAATTGTTGAGGGCGAGGGGATTGAAATTGACGAAGAGGCGATTGAAGAAATCATTAATCATAACGATGGAAGTTTTCGTAATTTACAAAAAACGGTTAATGAATTGTTTCTAAGCTGTGGTAAAAAAATTTTAATTGACGAGGTAAAAAAATATTTTTTAAAAAAACTAGGTGATTATCAATTTGGCGATTTTGAAAATGATTTGGAAAAGGGAGTGGGAAAAATAATTATTGATCGATTAGAAAAAATGGCTGATGGTGGAATTGATTTTAAGAATTACCGAGAGGAATTAACTGAATATTTTCATTCAAGAATGCTATTTGAATTGGGTTTAGGTGAAGTAAGCGGAACAATGAGTTTAAAAAACATTGAAAAGTGGATAAATTGTTTGATTGTGGCCGGAAAACAGGAAAAAGATATTAATATTGGTCAATTACCTTTGCAGTTGGCGGTGATTGAGTTTTTAGGAGTTAAAGAAGAAAGGCCAAATGACAAATTACAAATAACAAATGAAGAAGTAGAAGAGAAGATAGAACCAGGAATAATTTCAACAGAAAGCTTGAGGGCAGAATGGAGTAAAGTTTTAGAAGTAGTTAAACCAGTTAATCACTCGGTAGAAGCTTTTTTGAGAGCGACTAGACCTAAAAAAGTTAATGGAAATACCGTAATAATAGAAGTATTCTATCCTTTTCATCGAGATAAATTAAATGAAGATAAAAATCGGAAAGTTGTAGAAATGGGTTTGAAAGAAATATTTAAAAATAATTTAGAATTTAAGTGTGTTTTGGGGCAAAATAAAACTGAAGCAGTGGTGATTACCAATGAAACTGAAGAAAAAAACGAAGTGCCTAAAACTGAAAACGAATTATATGATGTGGCTAAAGAAATTTTTGGCTGAATGTTAAAATAGATAGTTAAATAATTTTTAAAAAATATGTTTGATCAAGCAAAAATGGTAATGCAGGTTATGAAGGTTAAAAAGGAAATTGAGAGTGTCAGCTATGGAATGGAAGAAAACGGAATTGAAATTGATGTTAATGGATTTATGGCGATGAGTGAGCCAAGAATTAAAAAATTGGTGGTTAATGGAATTGAAAATAAAGTTTTATTAGATGCTTTGAACAAAGCCTTAAAAAAAGCTACCGAAGGGTCGATGAAAAAAATGAAAGATATGGGAGATTCTTTTAAAGGAATGATGTAATGAAATTACCCCAGGCATTGACTGATTTAATTGAGAGTTTTGAAAAGTTGCCGGGTATTGGCCCAAAAAGTGCTAGCCGAATTGGTTTTTATTTACTAAATACTCCTGAAGAGTATTTAGCTGGATTTGCTAAAAATTTGGTAAAAATTAAATCTGAGGTAAAAAGATGCAGTCGATGCCACGGAGTTTCAGATAATGGATTGTGCTCGGTCTGTGCTGATGGTAGTCGTAACCAAAAACAAATTTGTGTGGTTGAAAGAGCAGTGGATATGATATCGATGGAAAAAATGGGAAATTATAAAGGTATCTATCACATCTTAGGTGGAGCGTTGAATCCTTTAGATCATATTGGACCAGATGATTTGAAAATTGATGAGTTAGTTGGCCGAGTGAGCGGAGATATGGAAATAATTTTGGCAACTAACCCAACAATTGAAGGTGAGGCAACGGCTTTATATATAAAGAGAAGATTGGAAAGCTTGAATTTGGAAAATATTAAGATTACTCGGATCGGTAGTGGTTTGCCAATGGGAGCAGATTTGGAGTTTGCTGATGAGGCTACTTTAAGCCGGGCAATGGAAGGCAGAAGGGCGCTATAATTTGATATGGCTGATGATTTGATTTTAAAACAAGTAATTAAGGGTTTGGGAAATATTGGCGAGGAGACTGGAAAAGAAGCGGTAAAACAGGTGGCCGAAATTGGCCATTCAATAATTAGTGGTAAAGAGTTACTGGGTGATATTAAACCATTAACCGATGAAGAAATTCATAAAAAGAAACTCGAAGATCAAAAAAAAGCCGAAGCGGAGATGAGAGAAATTAGAAGAAATGTAGAAGGGGAGATTGGCCAGGTAAGACAGATGATTGAAACCGAAGAAGAACAAAAAGAGAAAGAAGAAGAGAGAGAAAGAAGGGAAAAAGAATATTATGCTCAGATGCAATCGATTGAACCATTAGAGATGGTTTCAAGCAATCCGGCTAAACAGAAAAAACAACGAGGTAGTGCTTTGGCTCATAAAAAGAAAAGTAGCCAACCGGATCCAAGTCAAATGTCGCAAACCAGTGAGTTTAAAGGTAAAATCGACTAAGATGGAAAAATTTATCTTATACAATACTGCCACAAGACAAAAGGAAGAATTAAAAACGATTAAGAAAGGTTTGGTAGGAATGTATTGTTGCGGCCCGACGGTTTATTCTAGCCCTCATATTGGTAATATGTATGCTTATATTGTTTGGGATAGCTTAGTTAGAAGCCTAGAATATTTAGGCTATGAAGTTCATCAGGTGATTAACATAACTGACGTGGGTCATTTAGTAAATGACTCGGATGATGGCGAAGATAAAATGGAGAAAGGTTCAAGAAAAGATAATATTTCGGCTTGGGATTTAGCAAAAAAGTATGAAAAAGAATTTGTCGATAATTTAGAGTTGTTAAATATCAAAAAACCATGGAAAATGCCGAGAGCTACCGAACATATTGCTGAACAAATTGAACTAATTAAATTAATTGAAAAAAATGGTTTTAGTTATCAAACTAGTGATGGAATTTATTTTGATACCGCTAAATTTGTTGGTTATGGTGATTTTGCCAAACTAGATATTGAAAAAATAAAAGAGGGGGCAAGAGTAGAAGTTAATAATGAAAAGAAAAATCCAACAGACTTTGCTTTATGGAAATTTTCTCCAAAAAATGAAAAAAGACAGATGGAATGGGAGAGCCCGTGGGGAATTGGATTTCCTGGTTGGCATATTGAATGTACGGCCATGTCAACAAAATATTTAGGCAATCCGTTTGATATTCATACTGGCGGAGAAGATCATATTTCTATTCATCATACTAATGAAATTGCCCAAGGACACGGGGCGTTTGGTAAGCAAACGGCTAATTACTGGATGCACAATGCCTTTATTACTTTTAATGGTGAAAAAATTAGTAAGTCGAGTGGAGGTTTGTATACAGTTTTTGATTTGAAAGAAATGGGTTATGACCCTTTGGCTTATCGTTATATGGTATTGTCGTCTCATTATCGAAAAGGAATGAGTTTTTCGATGGAAACTTTAAAAGCAGCAACAGTGGCTTTGAATAAATTAAGAGAATTTTCGGTGGGTGATACTGGAAAAATGATTCCAGAATATTTAAATGAATTTCAAAGATTGGTTGCTAATGATTTGGCAATGCCGGAAGTAATGGCTTTGATCTGGAAAATGATAGCTGACAAAAACTATTCAACGAATGATATTAGATTTACTTTATTGGATTTTGATCGAGTTTTAGGATTTGGCTTAGGAGTAAAAATTAAAGAAGAGATTCCAAAAGAGATCGAGAAATTAGCTAAACTAAGATTTGAGGCAAAAGCGCAAAAGAATTGGGCAGAATCGGACAGATTACGTGATGAAATTAAAGAAAAAGGGTATATAATAGAGGATCAACCTGAAGGCTATAAATTAAAAAAATATTTATGATTCTAAAGGAAGTTAAAGAATTATTAATTAGCTCCGAATTATCAGAACCAGCTTTAAACAAGGCTTTTGGTTTACTTTTAGCTTACGAAAACGATAGCGATGAAGTATCTGATGAAGTAATCAATAAAATAATGTTGATTATGGATAAAGATATTGATACCGATAAAATGACCGTAGGGGACGAAGAAATCGATGATCTTGTAAAAGAAAGTTGATTATGATAATCTTAGCAGCAGTTTATGAGAAATAACAATCGATATCAGCTAGTGGTAATTTTGAACCCAACAGCTGAAGACAAACAAAAAGATGAGGCTTTAGCCAAAATTGATGGTTGGTTTGAATCCAACCAGGTTACTGTAGAGAAAAAAGATAAGCTAGGGGTTAAAACTTTGGCTTATGAAATAAATAAATTAACAAAAGGTGAGTTCTTAACTTGGGATTTGGTTTCGGAAAAACCAATGAAGATTAAAGAATTTAACGTGATGTTAAATAGAAATGTTTCTATAATTCGTTACTTAGTGTTAAAAGTTTAAGTAAAATAAAATGCCTAGTAGATGTCTTAATAGGGTCATGTTAATCGGAAATTTGACTCGCGACCCCGAGTTACGTTACACCCCAGCCGGAATGGCAGTGGTATCTTTTGGTTTGGCAACAAACCGAGTTTGGATTACCAAACAGGGTGAAAAGAAAGAAGATGCTCAATTCCATCGAATTGTCGCTTGGAATAAATTAGCCGAGCTTTGTTCTCAATTATTATCTAAAGGTCGACGTATTTATGTAGAAGGTCGAATTCAATATCGAGAAATTGTTGATCAAGCTGGAGTTAGAAAACAAGTTTCAGAAATTGTAATTGATGACATGATTGTTTTAGACAATAAAGGTTTAAGCAATAATGCTGATCATGCTCAAGCTGAAGCCGAGATGCCAATTGCCGAAGAAAATGGAGTAATTGGAGATATCGGTGATATTACTATCCCTGACGAGATTGTCGATGAAGCTCCTGTAGCTGAAGATAAGAAAGATCAGGAAATGCCTTTTTAATAAACTATGCCAAAAGATAATCGAAAAAACCGACGACCAGTTATCAAAGTAGAAAGAAATTGTTCTTTTTGCGCTAAAAAAACTGAACCTCGTTGGGAAGACTATGAAAATTTTGGAGACTTTTTGTCTGCCCGAGGAAGAATACTTGGCAAAACTATGAACGGTGTTTGCAATAAACATCAAAAAGTTTTAGCTAAAGCAATCAAGCAAGCCAGACATTTGGCCTTGATACCTTTTACTAATAAAGGTTAACCAACAAAAATATTAATCCCGACTTCGGTCGGGATTTTTTGTTAGAATTTTATATGATGGTTAAAATTAAATGGCTGATCCGGTTAACTCCAGGTAGCAAAATAACAGTAAAAGTTGGTGATAAGGTTGATGTTGGTCAATTGCTAGGTAAAACTTCAGAAAAAAACAGAGATTTAATAGATATGTCTAGTTTAGTGGCAAATCTTGATAATCATCAAAAAGAACAGTTGATTAGCCAATCGTTAAATCAAGAGGTGGTGGCTGGTCAGATAATATTTCAAAGTGGATTAATTAATAAGACAATTATTAAATCGCCGGTTGATGGTCGAGTTGTTGGATGGGATGAATTTGGGAATATGGAAGTTGAGTCGGTTAGTGGAAAAACTAAAGAATATATTTCTCCGGTTGAAGCAAAGGTGGGTTTGGTTGATAAAGAAAAAATAACATTGAGTTTTAGTGGAGAAGAATTTAAAGGGCAAACAATAGTAACCGGAAAAACTTGGGCGAATGGGGTTGAAAAGATTGAAAAAATTAATGATCTAAATTATAAGATGGAAGGAAAAATTGTGGCCTTAACTGACTTTAATCGAAGTTGGTTGTATAAAGCTGAAGCAATTGGGGCAGTGGGGGTGATTTTTACTAATATTATTGATAGTAATCTTGAACAAAAAATTGATTTAGCGATTCCAGTAATAATGATGACCGATGTGGAAGCTAAAAAAATGTTTAAGATTAGCGGACTGAGTAATAAAAGAATACTCTTGAATGCTGGCAGTGGGAGAGTCATAATAACCAGATGAACCAAAGAAGTATTAGAAATCTATTTTTAGTATTAGCTTTATTAACGGTAACTAGTCTGGTGAGTTTTAAGATTGGTCAAAATAGTAGCAATGTATCAATTGATTCGAGTAGTAAATTAGATTTGAGTTTAATGTGGCAGGTAAAAAATAAGCTTGAAGAAACATTTTTAGAGAAAGATAAAATCATTGATAAAGATTTGGTTTATGGTGCAATTGAGGGGATGGTGGGTGCTTTGGGTGATCCATATACCGTATTTTTGCCACCTAAAGAAAATCAATCTAGCAATGAAGACTTGGCGGGTGAGTTTGGTGGGGTAGGTATTCAGTTAGGTTATAAGGACAAGAATTTAGCAGTGATGACTCCAATCGCCAAAACACCAGCAGATAAAGCTGGTTTACAAGCAAACGATTTGATATTAAAAATTATTGATAAAGATAAGAAAGTTGATCGAGATACTACTGGGATTAGTTTAGATGAAGCAGTGGGCTTAATTCGAGGAAAGGTGGGGACAGAGGTAACTTTAAAAATCTATCGTGAATCAAAAAAAGATACTTTTGAAGTGACTTTAAAACGTGACAATATTGTGGTGCCAAGTATTGAATTGGTTTGGGTGGAAAGAAATAATAAGAAAATTGCCTGGATTAGATTGTATAAATTTACTGAACGATTATACACTGAATGGCCTGAGATTGTGAGTAAAATAACAAAAGAAAAAGGAAATAACTTTGGAGGAATTGTACTTGATTTAAGAAATAATCCAGGTGGCTTTTTACAAGCTAGTGTGATGGTGGCCTCAGATTTTATTAAGAGTGGAGTGATAGTTTCCCAAGAGTCAGCTGATGGAACTAAAGAAGATTATCCAGTAATGAAAGGCCGAGGAAATTTATTAAAAGATCGATTAGTGATATTGGTTAATGAGGGTTCAGCATCAGCTTCAGAAATTTTAGCTGGGGCATTAAAAGATTTTGAAAGAGGAAAGTTGGTGGGTGAAAAAACTTTTGGTAAAGGTACGGTTCAACAACCAGAAGATTTTAAAGATGGTAGCGGATTGCATATTACAGTAGCTAGATGGTTGTTGCCAAGCGGAAAAAACATTCATAAAGTTGGAGTTGATCCAGACGTGACAGTAAAGTACGAACCACCAAAAGAGGGTGAAAAAGTTGAAGAAAATCGAATCGATAATCAGGTTGAAGCTGCAATCAAAGAATTATTAAATTAAAAGTAGAATTATGAAAAACATAATTTTAGGTTTAGTTTTGGGTTTAAGTTTGTTTTATTTTGGGAATAAATATTTAGCAAAAAAAAATCCTGAAATACAAATAGAGACAAAAAAAGAAATAGTAAATGAAGAATCGGTGGTAACTAGGGTGGTAGAAAAAGCAACTCCGGGAGTGGTGACGATTTCGATGAAAAAGGATTATTATTTTTTGGGAAATATTGAAGAAGATATTGGCACTGGTTTTATTATTAGTGAAGATGGATTAATCATTACCAATAAACATGTAGTAGGCGATTTGGGGGCAGAATATAAAGTAATCGTGGGTAAAGACGAGGAAGTGGCGGTGAAAAATATTTATCGTGATCCGACCAATGATTTGGCGATTTTAAAAATTGACAAAAAAGGTTTACAGACTTTATCACTAGGTGATTCGGAGAAAATAAAAGTTGGCCAGACAGTAATTGCGATTGGAACGGCCCTGGGTGAGTTTAGATCAACAGTAACCACTGGAGTAATCTCGGGATTAAAAAGAGGACTTGGGGGCGGGCTAGAAGATGTAATTCAAACTGATGCGGCGATTAATCCAGGGAACTCGGGAGGGCCATTGTTGAATTCCGAAGGAGAGGTGGTTGGAGTAAATGTAGCGGTAAGTAGATCGGGGCAAAATATTGGTTTTGCACTGCCAATAAATATGGCTAAAGAAATGATTGCTAATTTTCAAAAAACTGGCCAATTTAATCGGCCATATTTAGGAGTGTCTTATCGAATAATTAGTAAACAAGCGGCAGAGTTTAATAAAGTACCCCAAGGGGCGTTTATTCAAATTGTGGCTAAAGATAGCCCGGCAGAAAAAGCTGGTATAAAAGTTGGAGATATAATTACCAAAATTGATGATCAAGAAATAACTGAAGATAACTCAATTGGAAAGATAATAAATACCAAAAAAATTGGAGATGAAATTAAAATCAGAGTATGGAGAGAAGGAAAAGAAATAGAGATTACGATGAATCTTTTTCGTCAAGAACAGTAAGCTCGAGAAGGAGATCGAATAGATCACCATCAATTACCTTTTGTAAGGGAAAATCTTTATCAATGCGATGATCTTTAACTTGATTGCGAGAATAATTATAGGTTCTAATTTTATCGGCACGCATGGCTAAACCAACTTTTTCGCGAGTGGTTCCCTGAGCTGAAATTCTTTTTTCTTCTTCTAATTGCCAAAGTTTGGCGCGG
>JAKQJL010000040.1 GCA_029561175.1 bacterium | reverse complement strand
GGGGTAATGCCCTCGATAATCGACACTTCGACACTTTTTGTAAATTCTAGTTGTTGAAGGTGTAGGATAGAATTTATCTAAGCTTGTAGATGTTTTTTAAATGTCTGTTTTGGACCCCCGCTCGATACGGGGCATCTCCTCTAAAAAAATATGGCAGAAATAGGATATACAATTGACGGACCGGTAACAATTAGTTTTAGGGATTGTGCTTCTTTAAGAAATGTTAGAGAGGTTGTTAACCCGGGTGTAAATAGGTGTAGCGTGGGTGGGGAAAATATTGTAAGAATAATAAATATACTTTCGAGAACTAATGATATTTTGTGCTGTGGATGTGATCTTAATCCGAGTGGTTTTAGATGTGTGATAGAACACGGAAATAAATAGACAAAAGTGATAGGATTTGAGTATGATTCAAATCGATAAAAAAATGGCGATGATACTTTTGGGAGGATTAATTTTTTTGAATGTGGCAACTTTGGGACTGGCGGTTTATTGGAAAGGTGGGGATAATATTGTAAAGAGTTTTCAAAAAGGAAAAGTGGAAATGGCAGTAAATAATGAAACTGAAAATGATGAACAAAAGACAGAAACAGTGGAAGCAACGATCACACCAACCGCTACCCCAACACCAGAACCAACGATTGAACCGACAACCACACCCACCCCAACTAAAACAGTGGAAAATGGAATTTGGCTGAGTGGCAGTACTGGTACTAAAGGAATTAATTTAAATTGGAAAGTGACTGGGCTGAATAGTGAACATGGTTTTAAAATTATTAAAAATACTGAAGGCAAACCAGTTTACCCAGGAAGCGAATATGTGTATTTAAGTGAAAGTGGAATTAGAGCCTATACTTGGGGAATTAAAGATGGTCAAAATTGGCATATTAGAGTGTGTACTTATAATGGCGAAGGAAAGTGTTTGGTTTATTCTAATGAAATTGTGGTTAAAGCCCCAAGTGGCGAAACTAGCGAAAATAGTGGTGAAGTGAAATCGATTAGTTTGAGTGGATCGAAAGATGGTAGTAGCGCAAAGTTACATTGGAACGTGGAGGGTAATTCGAGTAAAGGTTTTAAAGTGGTGTGGAGCCAAAATGATAATCCAACCTACCCCTGCCGAGAGGGTGATAGCTATGATTATTTATCGGAGAGCGGGGTGCGCGATTGGACCAGAGGAATGGAAGGCGGCAAGACAATTAAGTTTAGAGTGTGTGAATATTTAGGCGGTAAGTGCGGAGTTTATTCTAATCAGGTAGTAATTGGATTTTAATAAATCCCCTGCTTGATTTCTTGATCTTTGATCTTTTGACGTTTTTCGAATTTGCGGAGTTTGCGACCGATACCAATTTCGAGCTTGAACCATTTGCCTTGAAGAAAAATTGAAGTGGGAATAAGCATGTATTTTTGATTGCGAAAACTGATGAGTTTTTTGATTTCTTTTTGAGTTAATAATAGCTGACGACTGCCAGTTTTATCGATAACATCGGCTGAGGCAAAGCGATAGGGAGTAAAGGTTAAATTAAAAACAGTGGGAATATTATTGATAATTTCGACTTTGGAACCATTGAACTGGACACCGGAAACACGTAAAGATTTGGCATCTGATCCGGAGAGGACCAAACCCGCAACCATTTTATCAACAAACTCGTAGTCCCGAGAGTCGGGATTGGAATAACGCATGAGGTATTATACGATAAATCTCTCTCCCGGATTACCGGGATCTCCCTTTGAGGAAAGGGAGAAATAATAAATAATTTATAAAGTTATTTGATAGAGGGTTTGGTTGGCCAGGAAAACATAGACAGCGGAAGCAGACATTTTTTGAGAAAGAATTTGATGAGCCAGCTGACGACGAGTGATGGTTTTATCGGTTTTATTGACCAAATAGAGATAGTTGTCTTTATCGACAAAAGAGATAAATTTAGAATCGGGATGGGTGGACAAAAGACGAGGAGAATCGAATTTATTATCGGCTTGATAGGCAAAAGTTTGAGGAACTCCACGGGTGAATTCTTGAACTTGGCCATTGGTAGAAAGCACCCACACATTGCCATTAATGGCAAAAGATTGAGGAGAGGTAGTGATTTTTTCTGATTTAACCCAATTGACGGCTGGTTGAAAACCGGTGGCAGTGGGGGTGTATTTCCAAATAGTGGGGGTGCCAACATCGAGAAGATAGAGGGCGCCATTCCAAAACTCGATAGATTTAGGGATAGCAGAATCGGGCAATTTGAGGTCGAGAACTGACTCAAGTTTGGAGGCAGAAACGAGAGAAAGATGATCGGCATAAAGAAGATAGACCTTGCCATTGGTAACGGCAAGATCGATGATATCTCCTATGGGGCCAGAATAAATTTCAGTTTGCTTTTTAGTGTTGACATCAATTTGATCGATGCGATTTAAAGTGGTTGACAGAAAGTAAGCGTTGTTGCCTTCGAGAGAGATTTGGCGATAATCTGGATTGGCTTTTAATAATTTGGCTTGATAAATTTCTTGGGGCTGATAGGCATCTTTGGCGCCAGTAGTTAAAGACAAATTTTTGATTTGATCTTCGATTGATTGATAGTCGGGAGAGGTGGGTTTAATTTTTTTAAGAGACTGATAGTCTTGGTTAATTTGTTCGACTAAAGCTTGAGCGGCATCCAAACTGACGGCTTTAACTTCGGAAGCTGAGGCAATTTTTTGATTTAAAGCTGAAAGCTGCTGAGAATAGAGTTGGTTGGTTTTTTTAAGCTGATTTTGACGATAACCAAGAATAGAACTAATGGTTAGAAGGCCAATTAAGAGCACAATAACAGCTAGGTTAACTTTTTTACGACGAACAAGAAGGTTGGCGGGAGAAGCAACAGTGACAGGTTTGGGCTTGAAAACTGAAGTAACGGGCTGAGAAACTGGAGGGGGTAAAGACTCGGTAGGAGAATTAACTTGAATAAGACAACTACTTAAGCCCGATTGATCGGGTAGAGAATAGAATTTAGATAAAATTGTTTCTTCGATAGTTTGGAGAGTGGAAAGAGAATAGATTTCTTTAAGCTGGTCGAAACCAAGACTGGTAATAAAATCGGTGGTGGAAATAGAAATTAAATCGAGATGTTGAAGTGGGCCTTGAATAAAATTGACTTGGTCGAGACTGCCGATAAGTATTTTGGCAATTTGTTGTTGACGTTTGAGATTTATTTCAATGGATCCATAGGTTAAAAATGTGGCACGATGTTGGTGGACCAAACAAACACCCAAAGAAATAGCCGTAGTGGCGTCAACTTTGGCCAGGATAGTATCGACGGCAGACTGGAGACGAGAAACAATTGAAGGACTGGTGGAATTGTAGTATGCCTGATTGAAAATTGAGATTAAATCTCGACCAAAAGTGATTAAATCGGTATCGGGAGTGGGAGTGGAAAGATTGATTAGACCAAAAAGATGGCCATGGGACAAGGCCAAAGCAGGATTGTCGGGTTCGTTTTCCCAATACTGACTCCAATTGGAGTTGCTGGAAGTGCCGATAAAAGTTCGACAAAGAAAGTGCATAGTTAATGATACACGAGATACGATATTCGATAAACGATATACGTACGATATAAGTTAGAGGAGGAAGATGGTGAGGAGGACGAGACCGACGGCAAAAAGCAGATGGCCGTAGGAGAAAAAGATCAAAATAGAATTGAACTTATCATTGACGTTTTTGGTTAACATGGAAACTTGTTTGACCACTACACCGGCATAAAACAGATAGAGAATGGCTCCTATAATAAAAATAGCTTTTTCAAATAGTTGAGTAAGTTGAGAAATATCGATCATTAGTTGATCCTCCCTTCCAAGGCTTCTTGTTCTTCTTCTTGGCGAAGCTGTTGGAGAATTTTGATAATTTTTTCGGGATTGGGAACCCGAGCAAAATGAATTTCGGGAACTTCGGCGGCAGTTTGGACGAGAATATCACCATAATTAAACATGGTGGGAATGAGACCGATGACTTTGGAAGTGACATCTTGAATCATACTAATTTTGGCATCGGAAAATTTCTTGACTAAAATGTTGTTGAAATCAACATCGACAACTCGTTCGTCGGTGATAATATAAACATTAAAATACCAGGATAAAAAGTGTTCAAAAGCATAAATAAAGGTGATCAGATACCAAAATAAAATAGTGACAAACTGATACATAGGGGCAAAATTAGGAAAAAGACCAAACATTTTTAAAACAGCCGGAACAAAAAGCATGAGACCAGTGGTGATGATCCAATGAACATTGGTAAACCAATGTTGACGAAGAACTAAAATAATTTCTTCTTCCTGATCTTTTTCTTGAAAAGAAAAAATATCTGGCTTAACTAAAAACGAGGAAAGAGAATGTTTGGTATGACCTAAAATGTCGTAGATTCGTTGGCGATACTCGGCCTTGGAAAGAGAGTGGTATTCGGGCATGGTGTTGGCAACGATTTCTTTTAATTTTTTCTTTTTTTTATGAAGTTTTTTGGGAAGAGTGGGGGTAGAAGCTGGGGTGGTGACGACGGGATCGTCGGGGGCTACTGAATCGACATCTTTAATTCGGATCATAAGGTATTATAGCAATTCGAGGTTCGATATACGATATACGATAAAAGTTAGATAGTTTGGAGATATAATGAGTTATGGAAGAAAATAAAAATGGTTTAAATAAATTATTAGTAATTATTTTTTTAGTTTTAATAGGATTGGGAGCGGGAATTGGTGGGTTTGTTTTGGGTAAAAATCAAGTAAAAGAAAAAGTAATTACGATTAATAAGGTAGCCGAAGAAAAAGAAAAATGGAAATTACCAAATGCTAGCGGCAAAATTGTACCAATATTAGAGGACGGAAAATTGATGATTTATGATCGACAAAGTAAAAAATTAATTGATAGTGGAATTAAAAACTTGAGTAGTGGTGGAGCTATGGGTTATGGTGAGGAATTACCATTACTTTCTCCAGACGGAAAATATGTAGCTTTTATAAATCAAAATGAAGGGTCAAAATTATATTTACTGGTGGCTGGTAGTTTGGAAAAAATAAAATTAACTGATTATGCAGTTAGTTATTTGACAGATTGGTCTCCTGATAGCCAAAAAATCTTATATTACACCGATAGACCACAAACAATTGTTAACAGAAAGGAATCTGAAGGAATGGGTGATTTTAAACCATGGGAAGGTAAAGAAGTTTTTGAAAAAGAAAGCATTAATGGTTTTAGATTATTCAACTTAAGTTCTGGTGATGATATTAGTTTATATCCATTACTTGGGGCTGAAGGATTTGTTGATAGTAACAGAATTTGGACATTGGCTGATTCAACAGAAAAACAAAATGAACAAAGAATGGTGGTTTTTAATATAAATACTTTTGAAGCAGATTACAGTTTAGTGGCAAATCAAATCCCCTTTGGAGGACATCAAATTACATTTGATTCTCTAGGTAAAAAATGGGCTTATATGGATAACCCAACCTCGGGAACTGAAGGTTCAATGCTAGTTAAAATTGCCGATTTTCCCAGCAGAGAAGGTACTATAATTGATACGGGTAAATGGGCAGAGGTTCAGATGCCAAAAATTACTTTGGATGGAAAATACGTTTCCTACTTAAAAAGAGGTGAAAAAATTGGAGATGGGAGATATGAACAATTAACCGTTGTTTGGGATACTGGATTAAAAAAAGAAGTTAGGACAATTAAAGGATTTTCAAAATCTTGGATTGATAATCAAACGTTGATAGTAAATAGAAACGATCTTGGGTCAAATAATCAATCTTTTCAAGGTAATAAATTTTTCTTGGTAAATGTAGTGACTGGTGAAGAAGAAAAAATAAACTAAAGAAGATTGTTGTTTATTAGAATTTCTGAAATATTTTTAGCAATATTGATGGCGTTTTGACGAAGAGGAAGATGGAAGAAAAGCTGTTGAGTGGTTGGTGATTTATTGTTGATTTCATGTTGAATTAAGTAAGCTAGATAATTGCAATTATAGTTGCCCATGTTGTCGCTAATAAAAAAGCACGAGGGATCGTAGAGATCAATAATAGGTAAACTTAGCTCTAAACTTATGGGCGAATAAGGAATAATTGTTTTATTCAAATAATTATTCTTTGCCTGGGTTTCGATTTTTATTTTGTTTATAAATTTAGACCCATCACCAAGACCGATGATTAAATCGTAATGGTTATTCTTGATGTGTTTTTCAAAAAAAGGTTTGGGATGGCCATTGATTATTTTTATATCAATATTTTTATTTACATCGACACGAACCTCCTTCGCTAAAGCTACGGCGGTCAAGCGGGAAACATTGGTTCCCCATTGATTAGAAAAAGCATAAACAAGAATCATTGTTTAGTATCGGAATTGAACCAAAGCAGAAATGGAGAAATAAAAAATAGCTCGGTTAATAAAACGGCGAGGTTTCTTAAACTTAGAGTGAGTAAATTAGCAGTCACTTTTGTTTGAGAAGTAATTAGCATAACAATGGCAAAAAATATTAATTGACTTAACCAAACTGAGAGATAAAACATAAGGAAAAAACCAAATAGATTTGGGATAGTAATTTTGGCTCTGAAGGCATTGAAAATTAGGCTTTGCAAAAGTGGCCCATAGATAAAGAAAAATAATAAATCGACTGGTCTTGAAGGGTCGATATGTGTGAAATTAAAAAAAATAATATTTAAAAAATAGTAAGTTAAAAAAGAAATAATAAAAGCTTTTAAAATGTGTTTCATTTCTTTTCAATGTTGAACAAACTAGATTTGATGGTGATGGCGCCGGGAGAACGAAGAGTGAAAATGTCTTTAAAAACAGTGGCATCGAAGGTGAAATCGCCTTTGTCGGTGGAGAGGCGGACATTTTTAGTGACACCACTGGTGGAATAATCGACGGAAACTGAATTGACCGACGAAACCGGGCCACCCTTGTCCCCTACTTGGCGACGTAATTCGTCGCGAGACCAGGCATTGGAATCGCAAGAACCAAGACAATTTTGAATTTGAGAAAGATGACTTTGATCGTTGGTTTTGGAAAAATAGAGAACTGCATTGATAATGTCGGAAAATTCCTCTTGATTTAGCCATGGATGTGATCGGCCAGCGGAAACATTGCTACGGGTTTTATACCAACCTTTGTAATACCAAGGACTACCACTAACTTTTTCATAGGCTTCGATGGGCCAACAGGACTGATTGCCACATTTGGTATCCCACAATTGGGGGGTGGAATGGCCTTGGGCGGTGTAACCATAAGTGGCGCCGCCTGAGGTGGAGGCGTACATAGTGGAAAAGATTTTGCTGGTAGCAGCGCTTTTGACGACAATGCCCCGAGTATCTTCGACGGCTTGTTTCCAGCGACCAGGAGAGGCTAAGCGAGATTTGGAATAAACCTGACAAGCTTCGGTGACGCAAATTGAGCCAGCTAAATTATTGGTGTAGTTGAGAGCGTAGGTACGGGCGGCAATAGCTTGGGCTTTGAGAGCTTCGTAGCCACCTTTATCGCCCCAACTAGCGGGCATTTCGGCAATACCAACTAAGTAGTTATCTTCGAAAGAAAGAGTGCCGACTGAGGTTTTGATCGAACCATTGGTGTCGATTTTTTCGAGACGAATATCGCCATAATAAGCTTTTAAAATAGTTTCGTAATTTTGGCCAGATTGAGCCCGACCAAGGGCGCCATATTGAGACATACCTTTTCGATGGGGAGCACCAAAAGAAAAAGCCGCAAAAGCAGGAGAAAACCCTGGGTTGTAGTCTGACCTGGAGGCGGGATCGTCACTAGAACTGACATCACCGACCGAAGTGTTGAACATGGCGGTTTTTTCGGCAATTAAGGCTTGTTGTTTTTTGCTTAATTCAGCTTTGTAGGTTTCGGCTTTTTGGATTTCGCCGGATAAAAATCCAAAACGAGATTCGAGGGATGATTTGAGTTTAGCGAGCTTAGTTTTTTCGGATTCTAAGTTGGCTTTGTTTTGATTTAGCTTGGAAATATCGGAAACAAAATTGGTAATAATATCGCGGTCGCGAGAGATGATGGTTTGAAAAAGTGAATATTGACGAAGTAACTCGGTGGCATGACTATTTTGAAGAAAAAAATGGAAAGAAGAATATTTTTTACTATTGATATAGTATTGACGAACTCGTTGGGAAAACAAAGTTTTTTGGACTTCGAGATCGGCTTCGGTGTCGATTAATTTTGAAGCCAAAGAAGATATTTTGGTTTCGGTGGAGGCAATTTGAGATTTAGCACTATTAATTTTTGACTTTAAATCGGTAGATTCTTTTTTCAAAGGTGCGATAGAAGTTTCTAATTCTTGAATTTGTTTACTAAGAGCAGAAATTTCTTCATCTAAAGAAAGGGCAAAAACAGGCGAATTTTTAGAAAATAAAAAGATAATAATTAAAAATAAAAAAAGGAACTTTTTTAGCACAATTTAATTGTAACATCGTGGTATACTAGGCAATGAAATTGTGGAAAGGCTGGTTAGTATTGAGCTTATGGCTGATGGCAATTTGCCCAGTTTTAGCTCAGGATGGGGTTTTTTGCGATAGTAAAGGTGCTGGTGCAAGTTCGGCTTCTCCAAAAATTAATACGGCTTTAGGATGTGTCCCAGTTAAAATTGATGAATTTGTAACTTGGCTTTTGCCTTGGATGTTTGGAATATTGGGTGGAATTTCTTTTATGTTGATGGTTTATGGTTTTATTCAAATTTCGACTTCGGGTGGAGATCCAAAAGCAACCCAAGGAGCCCAGGAAACAATTACTTCGGCAATTACCGGACTTTTATTTGCTATTTTTGGATTATTTATTTTAAGATTAATTGTTCAAGGAATACTGGTAATTCCAGGTTTTTAAATGAAACCTTCTGACATAATTAACAACGTTGATCCGATTAGAAATAAATATGGTGATTTGGGAACGATAATTTCGGGTGGATTGCAATATGTTTATGTGATTGCTGGAATTATTTTGTTGATGGTAATTGTATTTGGAGGAATTCAAATTATGACAGCGGCCGGAGATCAGAAAAAAGTGGCTGGAGGATACGCGATGATTACCAATGGAGTGATTGGATTTGTACTAATTTTTGTAGCCTATTTTGTGGCCCAACTAGTACAAATTATTTTTGGAATAAAGTTTTTATAAAAATATGAAAGATGTGTTTGATTTTAGAAAAATTAATAGTGTTGTTTACGGTATACCAAATCATTCTGACAGTATTAGTTGTTTGCTTATGGGTAGTTGTTATTTGAGAAATTGTGGCAATTGTAATTTAGCGAATGAAACACAAGGTCGAATTAAATCACTATTAGAACTTTCTGGATACGATGTACGTATTGGAGAAATGGGTGTTGTTTTAGGAAGAAGAGGTGAGGTAACAGTAACATCGGCAATCAACTCGGGAGTACTAACCATAGAAAAACTATAATTATTTTCCTAAACGGCGCTGGCGTTGTTGATACCAAATGATAGCTTCTTCGAGGCGTTGAGGGGTGAAATCGGGCCAAAGAATATCGGTAAAATAAAGTTCAGCATAAGACATTTGCCACAAAAGAAAATTGGAAAGACGGAATTCACCACCGGGGCGAATAATTAGATCGGGGTCGGGTTGATTTTTAGTATATAAATATTTGGAAACTAATTCTTCATCAATTTTTGAAGATGGAATTTTTTCATCAACGATTTTTTTGATGGCAGTGACGATTTCGTCGCGGCCACCATAGTTGAGAGCGACATTGAATTGGATTTTTTCGTCGACGATAGCGAGGTTTAAGATTTTTTTGATGGCTTCTTTAACTTTTCGGGGAAAAGCTTGAAAATTTCCTAAAACAAAAAATTTAATGCCTGATTTTCGGTATTCTTCGGCTTTTTTGCGAACGATATCCATTAGAAGTTGGAATAAACCTTTAACTTCGTCAATGGGGCGTTTACGCCAATTTTCGGTAGATAGGGCATAAACAGTGAGATGCTTGACTCCAACATCACGGCAATATTCAACAACTTTTTGAAGATTTTGAGCACCGGCTTCGTGGCCTTTGCCTGGAGGTAGACCTTGGTTTTTGGCCCATCTTCGATTGCCATCCATAATAATGGCAATGTGTTTGGGGACATTGGTTTTATCGAGCGCTATTGTAGTCATAACTTTTTAGTCGTGTATTTTTTTAGAATCATTCAAACAAAAAACCGCCCTATGAAGGGCGGTTTTAGTTGCTTTATAAGTTCAGTTTCACTATTAGCCAAATTGTTAGTACCAAAGAGTTTGAAGTGTTCCGATAAACCAATAAATTGGTTTTCGGAATAAATCCTCAAAGGAGGTGATCCATCCGCACCTTCCAGTACGGATACCTTGTTACGACTTAACCCTCATCGCTGGATTCACCTTAGTCCCGACGAATCGAGATATTAGGTGCCCCCAACTTTGCTGATTTGACGGGCAGTGTGTGCAAGAGGCGAGAACGTATTCACCGCGGTCTGCTGATCCGCGATTACTACCAATTCCGGGTTCATGCAGGCGAATTTCAGCCTGCAATCCCAACTGAGAGAAGTTTTAAGGGATTAGCTCCGCCTTGCGGCTTGGCAACCCTCTGTACTACTCATTGTAGGATGTGTGTAGCCCTGGACATAAGCATCATGCTGACTTGACGTCGTCCCCTCCTTCCTCCCAACAAAATAATGCTGGGCAGTCTTCTGTGACACAGTAACACAGAATGGGGGTTGCGCTCGTTACCTCACTTAAGAGAACAACTCACGTCACGAGCTGACGACAGCCATGCAACAGCTGTGTATCACCCTCGAAGGCGGCTCTACTTTCATAAAGCTTGCAGATACATTTCAAACCCAGGTAAGGTT
>JAKQJL010000035.1 GCA_029561175.1 bacterium | reverse complement strand
TCTGCCGATGCTGAGGAAAAATTCAAAGAAATCAACGAAGCCTACGAAGTTTTAAGCAACGATCAAAAAAAATCAGCCTACGATCAATTTGGTCATGCAGCTTTCGACCCATCTTCTGGCGGTTTTGGTGGTCATACTTATACTCAACAAAACGGTCCTTTTAATTTTACTTGGCAAAGTTCCTCTGGTGGCCAAGGTGCCGATTTTGATTTTGGAGGTTTTAGTAATCCTTTTGATATTTTCGAACAATTTTTTGGTGGCGGATTTGGTAGTCAACAGGCTCGGATTCCTACCTACAAGATTCAACTAACTTTTTTAGAGGCTGCTCTTGGTTGTCAAAAAGAGTTCAATTTAGACGGCAAAAAGAAAAATCTCAAAATCCCTGCTGGGGTTGATGATGGTCAAAGAATTAAATTTTCTGATTTTATTTTATACATCGATGTTCTTCCCGATAAAATATTTAAGCGTGATGGTAATGATGTGTTTGTCACCAAAGATATCACCGTCAAACAGGCAATTTTGGGCGATGATATTGAGGTCCCCACTCTCTCTGGCAATCTAAAAGTTAAAGTAAAACCAGGCACTCAGCCAAGTACTTTGGTTCGGCTTAAAAATCAGGGAATAAAAGACGTTAATGGTTATGGTCAAGGTGATTTTTACATTCGTTTAAATCTTCTAGTTCCTACTCGTCTTTCTTCAAAACAAAAAGATTTATTAAAAGAATTGGATTTTTAAGTTCCTCTCTTTATAGATAATATTAGTTTGGTTGGATCAGAGGGGTTTAAGTGCTATAATAACCAAGTTAATCTGTTGTAAATGGAATGGGGGCCTCAAGCCTCCGTTTTCGTTTATATAGGAGAAAAATATGGATATAAAAAAACTACCAAAAACTGAGTTCGCTGCCTCTATCGCCCAAGTTGCTGGAGAGAGGGGAGTTGAAGTTCAAGATATCTTAGATATTATTGAAGAAAGTTTAATCACTGCTTTTAAAAGAGACCAAAAAGAACATGGCGTTGTCATTGATGAAGCCACTGAGTTTGAAGTTGAATTATCACCCGAATCGGGCTCTTTTGCTATTTTAGAAAAAAGAGGTAATAAAAGTGTTAATGTTACTCCTCCTGGTTTTGGCCGAATCGCTGCTCAAACTGCTTTTCAAGTTTTAAAACAAGGCTTATCTCAAATTCAACACGAAAAATTAATCAATGATTATAAAAAACGAATTGGTACCTTGATTAAGGGTACTATTGTTCGTATTGATCAATATAAATATACTGTTGATTTAGATAATAAAATCGAGGCCTATTGTCCTAAAGACGAATCTGTTTATCAAGAAAATATGTCTTTAAGTGATCGAAAATTATTTTTAATCAAATCGATTACTCAAGATGATACTGGTAAAAAAGATATTATCTTATCTCGAAAAGATTCTGAGTTTATTAAACAATTATTCACCCGTGAGGTTCCTGAAGTCGGCGATCGTTCAGTTACTATTGAACGGGTAGCGCGAATTCCAGGAGAAAGAACAAAAATAGCCGTATTTAGCACCAAAAGTGGTATTGATCCTGTTGGTTCTTGTATTGGTCAAAAGGGGACTCGGATTCAAGCTGTTTTAAG
This sequence comes from bacterium, assembly GCA_029561175.1. Lineage (GTDB taxonomy): Bacteria > Patescibacteriota > Microgenomatia > UBA12405 > UBA12405 > JAKQJL01. The sequence goes on along the minus strand of JAKQJL010000035.1, from coordinate 2,830 downwards.
CGAACTACCTCAATCAGAAAAAGTTGATGTTATCGCTTTTTCCAAAAACCAAGATCAATTTATTGCTAATGCCTTATCTCCAGCTGAAAACGTCAAAGTATTATCAATCAAAAATAATATAGCCGTTGTTGAAGTTGCTGAGTCAGATTTGGCTTTGGCCATTGGTGGTGGTGGTGAAAATGTTCGTTTAGCTGGTTTGCTAACAAGTCTAGATATCAAAGTTCAAGGAGCTAAATAGTATGTCCGGTTCCTTCCGACCTCCAATTGTCACTGTCATGGGTCATATCGATCATGGAAAAACTTCCCTGCTCGATAAAATCCGCAGTGCCAATATTGCTGCTAAAGAGGCCGGTGGAATCACCCAACATTTGTCTTCCTATCAAACCACGATTAAAACCAAATCTGGAAAAACCGGCACTATTACCTTTATCGACACTCCTGGTCATGCCGCTTTTTGCCAAATGCGTTCTCGTGGTGCTCAACTTACCGACATTATCGTTTTGGTAGTGTCTGGTATCGATGGCGTCATGGCTCAAACCAAAGAGTGTATTAAAGAAATCAAAAAAACTAATTGTCCAGTAATTGTCGCTATGACCAAAATCGATCTTGAAGGTGTTAGCCCTGAAAAAGTCAAAGGTCAGCTAGTTGAACTCGAAATGACTCCGGAAGAATATGGTGGCCAAGTTCCTTTAATTCCCGTATCTTCAAAAACAGGACAGGGGATCGATGACTTACTAGAATCGATTCTTCTTCATGCAGAAATAATGGAATTATCCGATGAAACAACAAATCCACTTGAAGCTATTGTTGTTGAATCTAGATTAGATAAAAGTCGTGGTCCAGTGGCTTCTTTGATTGTTAAAAAAGGTGTTGTCTCTTTAGGTGATAGTATTTTTGCCGATAGTGTTGCTTGTAAAGTTAAAGCTATTATCGATTCCAACGGTCATAATATAAAATCAGCCGGTCCTAGTGTTCCTTGTGAAATTTTAGGATTTGAATCTGTGCCGTCAGTTGGTTCAATTATTTCCAACCAGAAAACCGAGCGGGCGATTATCAAAAAAGAAGTTTTATCAAACTCCCCTTCTGATACACCAAAATTAAATGTAGTTATTAAAGCCGATGTTCAGGGGACTCTTGAGGCTTTATTAAATACCTTTTCCGATGATGTGGTGGTGGTTCACCAAGGTATCGGCGCCGTTAGCGACACCGATGTCTTTTTAGCTCAATCTGCCAAAGCTACTATTTATGCTTTCAATGTTCCCCTACCAAAATTTATTAAAAATTTAGCTGATAACGAGAAAGTTCCTATTTTTGAATCAAGAATTATTTACGAAATTATCGAAGATATTCAGTCTCGAGTTCTTAAACTTCTCGATCCTACCATTGAAGAAACTGTCAACGGTGAGGGTAAAATTATTGCAGAATTTAGTATCGACAAAGTCCGAATTGCTGGTATTCAGGTTACTAAAGGTGAAATTACCAAAGGTGATCAAATTCATTTACAACGTGACAGTAAAATCATTAAAGATACCAAAGTTGAAGGTATTCGTCGTGGCAAAGAAATTGTTGACAAGATCAAAGCCGGATCCGACTGTGGTATGACTTTTAAGCCTTATGTTGACTTCAAAATTAATGATGTTATAATATCCTATAACACAAAAAAATAAGTCAACAAAATTATGAAAAACTATAATTATTCAGAAATTAAAAACTTAGTCGATTCCGCCAAAAGTGCATTAATTGTTGTGCCTCAAATCTCTGTCGACAGCATTGGTGCGGCTTTAGCTTTAGCTACTTCTTTAAAAAAACAAGATAAACAAGTTAAAGTTTTTTGTCCTCAAAAACCCGACCAAAACTATTCTAAATTAAGTGGTCTAGAATTAATCACCGATCAAATCTCTACCAGTGATTTAGTAGTTTCTTTAAATTACCCCTTAGATCAAATCGAACAAGTATCTTATAACGATGATGGTGGTCACTTAAATTTGGTAGTTAAAACCAAATCATCCGCCCCTCGAGTTGAAATTAATCAAATCAATATTAATAACGAAGGTTCTTACGCTGATGTCTGTTTCATGCTTGGTGAAGAATCCTCTCTTGGAGCTAATACTGCCATTACCGCCAAAGGTAATTGGGTGTTTATTTCTCCTACCGATACTCAAAAATCCTGGGCTAAGGCTACTTTAGTTGATCCCGATGCTCCATTCTCAGAAGTCTTTACCTTTTTAATGCCTTTAATTGGTTGTCAATTAGATGCCGATTCAGCTAAAGATTTGTTAATCGGTCTTCGAGTTGCCACTCAATCGTTCAGTGTTAACGTTTCTCCAGAAACATTTGAAGCTGGTGCTTTGTGTTTAAAAGCTGCCCAACCTGCAGATAATAACAATCAACCAGTTTCTCAACCAGTCACTCAACCCAACCCCGTCACCAATTCAATGATTTAAGTTTATGGCTAAAAGACCTTGTTGTGCTGAGTGTAGTTTATTTTGTCCAAAGAATAAAGATTTTCAATTAGAACTAGTAAGTAGAACTGGCTTACAGCAACCTGCACATATAAAACATTATGATAGAGTTGTTTTAGAAGATCTAAAAGTATATTTTGGTTTTAGAGTATGTTCCTGGCCAGGTAATTGTTTTGGTAATCAAATATGTCAAAGACCAGCTGAGTTTGAACCTAGAAAATAATTATTGTGATATAATCCTTTCACGCTTCTTTTGGGTGCTTTGGTAGCCATTCCAAAACATTATATTTTACTCAAAACTTGCGATTATCTATGGCATTAACTAAAGTCGATAAAGCCGATATTATTAAGAAATTTTCCCAAGCTAA
>JAKQJL010000010.1 GCA_029561175.1 bacterium | reverse complement strand
GTAGTAGTTTTAAAATAATCTTTGATTCTTTTTTCAACTTCGGTAAAAATTTTACCTTTATTCTTTTTATAGATTACAATGGCGACAACTGCCCCAACAATTAAACCGAGTAATAATCCAGCGGAAAATCCACTACCAGAAGAACATTGGCAACAAGAATTATTCTTTGTCATCGCCTAAGATATTGTTAAATATTTTAAATCCGTTTTTAAAACCCATGACAAATTCGGAAACAGATGAAACCGGCTTGGCAATTGAGGTAGAAATGGTTTTGGTATCTTCAAGGATTAAAGTGACTTGAGAAAGTGATTTGCGAAGGTCTTTAATTAGCAAAATAATGTAGACGCCAACAGCAACGATAATGCTAGCAACAAGAATAAGAGCGATTGAAATAACTATTTGTGTAGGATCCATGAAAAAAGTATAGAGAGTTTAGTAGACTTTTTCAACCACAGTAGTTTTACCAGTTGATGATTTGGCTTCAATACGAATTACAGTTTTGGGTGGAGTAAGATTAATTTGCTTCAAAAAGAAGCCTTTTGAATCAACAATAACCAAATCTTGATTGATTCTGACAGTTGATTCGGGGTCGGTTTGGCCATTGATTTCGAGAGCATTACTTTGCAAACTAGAAGCTTCTGGCCAGTTCACTTTAACTTCTGGCGGCCGATTGAAACGGAGATATTCTTCAAAAAGGTAGCCAACAAAAAAGATGATTAAACAAATTAGGCCAACTTTAAAAGTAAATTGTGGAGTGAGGGAGATTTTCATTTTTTTAGCAGCTGGTTCCTTATTTTTTTGAGAATAATCTCGACGAAAAATCTTGACAATTTCATCCCCTTCTAAACCTAAGAAATTGGCATAATCTTTGACCATTAGAGAACAATAGGGTTCTTGGGGAAAACAGGAATAATCTTCGTTTTCAATGGCTTCTAAATATTTGGCAGGGATTTTTAATTTTTTACTGATTTCTAAAAAGCTTAAGTCTTTATCGGTGCGAGCATTTTTAAGAACAATGGCAGCTTTAAACATAGGATAGATTAGATTTCAGAACCCTTGTGGGGAATTTTAATCTCACGAGGTTTTGAGCCATTAACTGGGCCAACAATGCCAGCTTGCTCCATCTCGTCTAATAATCTAGCTGCTCGAGCATAACCAACTTTTAGGTGTCGCTGAAGATAGGTGGCCGAGGCCTTGCCAGTATCGACAATAAACTTAACAGCATCATTAAATAGAGCGTCATGATCTTCACCATTAACTGAAACTACATTGGGGCTAAGAGTGTTTTTAGAAGCAATTGGCACTGAAGTAACTTCGGTATTATAGTCTGCTTGACGTTGTGTTTTTAAGAAATCAATTAAGTGATTGATGTCTTTATCGGCCACAAAAGTACCTTGGATACGGACAGGTTTGGCTAAATCTGGGGGCACAAACAACATATCTCCTCGACCAAGTAGTTTTTCGGCTCCGGGAGTATCGAGAACCACCCGAGAATCGGTCATCGAGGCGACAGCAAAAGCAATTCTGGTTGGCACATTGGCTTTAATCAAACCGGTAATAATATTAACCGATGGACGCTGGGTGGCTAAAACCAAATGAATACCCACCGCCCGAGCCATTTGAGCTAAACGACAAATATTGTCTTCAACTTCAGCCGGGGAGAAGAGCATGATTTCGGCCAACTCATCAATAACAATAACGATATAAGGAACAGCCTGAAAACCAGCAAGGTTATTATATGATTCAATATTTTTAGCGTTTACTTCGGTAAACATTTTATAACGTCGTTCCATTTCACCCACCGCCCACTTGAGGGCTGAGACCACTTTTTCTGGCTCAACGATTACTGGATTGAGTAAATGAGGAATGCCATTATAAGGTGTAAGTTCGACTCGTTTGGGGTCGACCATAATCATGCGAACTTCTTCAGGAGAAGCTCGGAATAAAAGGGTGTTGATCCAAGAATTGACGCAAACAGATTTTCCGGAACCAGTTTGACCGGCGATAATTACGTGAGGCATTTTGGCAATATCGGCCACACGAGGTTTTCCGGCAACATCTAAACCTAAAGGTACGGTTAATTTTGATTTGGCATTCTTCATCACCTCTGACTCTAAAATTTGACGAAGAGGAACAACTTGAAGAGAATGATTGGGGACTTCGATACCAACTAAAGGCCGACCGGGAATTGGGGCTTCAACTCGGATTTGACCACCAGGAGCCGATAGAGCCATGGCTAAATCGTTGCTAAGAGAAATTATTTTGGCAAGCTTGGTACCCAAGGCAACCTCAAGAGCGTATTGAGTAACTGAAGGACTATCGTTTACTTCGGCAACTCGAGCAGTGATACCAAATGATTCAAGAGTTCTTTCGATAATTTGGGCGTTTTTACGAACATCTCCTCGATCGGCTTTGGCACCTGGAGTACCATCGAATAAAGAAATTGGTGGATATTGCCAAATTTTATTTTCGTTGGCAGGAATACCACTGTTAATTGGTCGATCGATGTTTTCAACTTTCATCACCGGAGCTACACCGACAACATAATCGTCTTTGGTTGAAGCTTTGGGAGTAGGAGCTTCATTGTGGGTGATTTCATCGGGAGAAGAAAATATGGTTTCTTTGGTTTTTTGACTTTTTGCTAGTGGCTTGAGTTTGAAGCTGGTATTGCCAATAGTGTATTTTCTAATAGTATTAAATACTTGAACAAAAAATTTAATTATTTGAACCACAGAAGTATCAAAAAGAACCACAAAACCAACAATTAGTGAAAACGAAAAAATTAAAAAAGTGGGAACTAAATTGAAAAGAGAAAAAACCTGATCCCAAATAAATTGGCCAAAACTCCCCTGACGAGTAATGCTACTAGCAGAAACAAACATGACTAAAAACCCCAAAAAAACATTGGGCTCTTTTAAGGGCGACTTGATTTTGGCAAAAAGCAGGGCAATTAAGACTAATAAAAAAGGAACAAAAACTGATAATAAACCAAACAAACTAGTTAAAATTTGATTATACTGAGTAGGAATTGGGCCAATTTGCAAAAAAGAAAAGATTGATATTAAGGCAACAATTACAAAAAATACAAAAAATATTGATTGAATTGTTGAGGGTTTTAGCTTAAGACTAGGCAATAAGCTTTTTTTCTTGCGACCACGTGACATATTATCAGTATATAGTATTTAGCGATTAGTAGGACAAACCAAAAAGCCAACGATGAGTGGAAGGTTTGCCGCAACGAACACAAGTCCCCGACTCTTCTTTGGCATCGAGAGGCAAGCAACGAGTGGTGGCTTTGGTTTCAGTTTTAATGGCAGCCTCACATTCGGGATCCTCACACCAGTGAGCTGATAAAAATCCGCGAGTAGTATCCATGGCTTGTTTAAATTGATCATAATTATCTATTTTTAGAGTATGATCTTGAGTAAACTTTTTATGATTTTCAAAAAGATTAGCCTGAATATTAGCCAATAATGACTGAACATTTGTAGCCACTTCTGCCACAGCTACCGTCATTTTTTCACCAGTATCTCGGCGATAAATTACTACCGAATTAGAGGCAACATCTCGAGAACCAATTTCAATTCGTAAAGGCACACCTTTTAATTCCCATTTATTAAATTTAAAGCCGGCAGTTTGAGTGTCGTCGAGATCTAACTCAACTCTAAATAAACTCAAAGTATCTTTGATTTTTTTGGCTAATTCAAGGGCATCTTGATGACCAGGAATAGGAACAATAACCACTTGAATTGGGGCAATATTGGGTGGAAGCTTGAGACCATTATCATCGCCATGAGCCATGATTAAACCACCAATGGATCTGGTTGATAAACCCCAGCTGTTTTGCCAAGGATAAACATTTTGACCATTTTGATCTTGAACTGTCCAATTAAATGATTTGGAAAAATTCTGACCCAAATCGTGCGAAGTACAAGATTGAAGAGATTTACCATTGGGCATTAACATTTCGAAAGTAATACTTTTTCCAGCACCAGCAAATTTTTCGGTATTACTTTTATAACCAGCAATTCCATAGAGACCAAGAAGTTGATTGTAGGTTTGTTGATATAAGTTCATGGCCCACAAAACAATATCGAGTGATTCTTGGTGAGTTAAATGCGCACAATGACCTTCTTGCCATAAAAATTCTGAGGTTCGCAAAAACATATATGTTCTTTTTTCCCAACGAACAACATTACACCATTGATTAATCAAAACAGGCAAATCTCGCCAAGACTTTGTCCACTTGGAATACATTTCATACATAATAGTTTCGGAAGTGGGGCGAACAGCTAATTCTTCAGGTAGTTTTTCACCACCACCGTGGGTAACAATGGCTAGTTCAGGAGCAAAACCTTCAACATGCTCTTTTTCTTTATTTAAAAAATGCATGGGAATAAATAAAGGAAAATAGGCATTTTGAACACCGTGTTCTTTAATTAAAGTATTCATAAAATTCTGAATACCTTCCCAGATGGCGTATCCATAGGGTCGAATGACCATACAGCCTTTGACTGGGGCATAGTCAGCCAATTCGGCTTTTAAAATTACATCGTTGTACCATTCTGACAGTTCGTTTTGAAAACTGTGAAGTTGATTTTTTGCCATAAACAATTGTATAACACAGAGACGAGCTAATTACGTCGTGGTACCACTCTGATTGCTTCTCGATTGTTTTACGGTTGTCTCCGGAGCAGGTTAATTCCCTGTCACCTCCATCGCGGGATACGACTTCAACGGTTTGAGTTTATTGTAACATAATTTGTTTTTTTGAAATATTTTACTTATAATCCCAACCAATGGCGAATATTGAACTTTGTAATCATTGTAAAGGAGTAGGGTATTGTCAAATTTTAATTAAAAATTTACAGGTTGTTCATCAATTACCTACACCAGGAATTGAATACAATGAATTGCAATTTGTTGCTGATGAAACAATTAACCAAATACTTCCTGATATAGCATTAGATGCTTACAGAAATAATTGTCCTAATTTAAGAAAACAAAATGAAAAATGAGAGATTTTGCCCGGAATGCCAAATACTGGGATACTGTTTTTTAAAGAAAATGGTCAAGAAGGAAATTAAGAAAGCCGATGGTACTTTTGAAACAGCTGCTAATATAAGTGAATATATAGAAGAAGCAAGAGTTGCTGCTAGAAAAATTGGTTGCCCCAATGTTAATAATGTAGATCCAAATTATAAAGGTAGAAGTCTGCTTTGATTAAACAAAAGATAGTATGTGTTTTTTTATAAGTAGAGACGGCATTAATGCCGTCTCTACAAATAAATGGATCTTGTTGCCAATGGATTGGGTTGTTTTTAATATAGTTTTTGATTTGAAACAAACGTTTTTTAGATTTGATAACTTCGTCATAATAACCAGACTGCCAGGAAAAGAACATTTTTAATTCATTTCGAATTTCAAATGTGGTTTTGGCCTTTAACCATTGAATAATTCTTGGTAGGCCATTTTCACACATCCGATTTTGATTACTTTTTAAACCGATGGGAATTTTTTCGTTAGAGACGGCATTAATGCCGTCTCTACTAACAAAAGGAAGATGTTGATATTTTAATTTTAAAAGTAAATGTAGATGATTAGGCATAATTACAAATTGATCAAGATAAACATTTGGAAATTTTTCCTTCATCAAATTAATATTTTTTTCGACTAATAATCCACGTTCGGATATTTTAATTTTTCCATTTTCTATTTTTCCAAAAAATAAATTATGGTTTAAAGTGCAAATGGTTAAAAAATACCACCAAGGTGAAGAATAATCCCAGTTATTTAAACGAGAAGACTCGACTCGAAATCTGTCTGCAAATAATGTCACTAACAAATATTACAACTTTTTATACCTCGATGATTAAGGGCAGAACCATGGGTTGGCGGCCAGTTTTTTCTAAGATAATCGTTTCCAAATGAGCTTGGATTTGAGTGCGAATATATTCGAAGTTAGCCGGTTTACTGGTTGTTTCTAAGAATTTTTTAATTACTTCTTCTTTAAGATAGTTGAGTAAATCAGAATTTTCTTTAATGAAAACAAAACCACGAGAGAGAATAACTGGATCTTTTTGAAGTTCACCAGATTCACCATTGACTAGCATGACCACGGTAAACATACCATCTTCGGCCAATAATTTTCGATCTCTTAAAACGGTAGTACCAACATCACCAACACCTAAACCATCGATTAAAACTTTGTGAAGTGAAAGATGATAGTTGGTGTCGTAATGGCCATCGCCATAAAAAGTGACGGCTGAATCAAAATCAGGCAAAATAAATTGCTCTTTTTGATAACCCATTTTTTTAGCCATTGAAAAATAGGTTTTGATATGGCGGAAGTTTCCACCAATTGGCAAAAGATATTTTGGATTTACTAAATTTATTAATAGGGCATGTTCTTTTTGGTAGCCATGACCAGAAACATGAAGATCTTTTTCACCATAGGCCACTTCAGCGCCCATTTTCGACAAAATATCGATCATGTTGTAGATATTGCTGGTAGTGCCAGGGATATAATCGGGAGACGAAAAGATAACTTTATCGCCTTCTTTGATTTTTATTCGATGTTTGCCCATGACCATTTTTGAAAGGGCCGAATCTGGTTGACCAGCAAAACCAGCCACCAAAAACATCAATTTATTATCAGCAAAGTTTTTAACTCTTTCGGGGGCAATAATATCGGTATCTTTGAGTGTTAAATAACCAAGTTGCTTGGCAACATTAATGGCTTTATCTACTGAATAACCAACAACACAGATTTTTCTTCCAGTTGATTTTCCGTATTCAATAGCCTGACTCCATCGAACAATGTTACTAGAAATAGCCGTAATAAATAATCGGCCTTTAGCTGAGACAATTTCTTGTTTGAAATTTTCAGCGATTGAGCTTTCGGAAGGCGAGAAACCTTCATGATCTGAACCAAGAGAATCGGACATTAAAGCCACAACATTTTTGCTACCATAAGAAGCAATTTTGCGTAACTCTGAGGCTTTGCCATCGAGAGGGAACATGTCGAATTTAAAATCGGAACCATGATAGAAAACTCCGATAGGAGTATTAATGGCTAAATGAAAAGTATCAGGAATTGAGTGGGTAACTCGAATTGGCTCGATAACAAATGGGCCAACTTTTAAAATATCACCAACATCATAGACGTTAATTTTGGCACGAATAGTAGTTTCTGATAATTTCTGCTCAATAAAAGCTGAAGCTAATTTAGGAGCGTAAATGGGAATGCTCTGACCAATAAGTGGCAAAACAAAACGAACGGCACCGATATGATCTTCGTGACCATGTGTAATAAATATTCCCAAGATTCGGTCTTTTTTGTCTTGTAGATAATGGGTGTCTGGGATTTGAAGATCGACACCAAAGGCGTCTTCTTCAGGAAAGCCAACTCCACAGTCGGCAATAATAATTTGAGATTTTGAGAAATCTCCGTTGGGGGCATATTCGTAAACGAACATGTTTTGAGTAACATCACCGAAACCGCCCAAAGAAGCGACTCGAACCGAGTCTCGATGGGTGCCAAAATGTTGGACTTGTGGTTTGGTGTTTGTAAATTGATTGTTCATATATTTATCTTATATTTTTCCTAGGAATTTACCAATGTTTAAAAAATCCTGCTGTAAAGACTTGAGCATAGCTCCATTTCTTAGGCCAGCGGAAGGGTGGTAAACCGGAATAATGGTTAAAGGAATTTCTTTCCAAATAATTTTTTTAATCTGTCCGTGAACAGAACTAATCCGATCATCAGGAAAAAAATAATTCATGGCAAAACGGCCAAGCGTAATAATAATTTTTGGTTTGATAACTAATAATTGAGCTTTTAAGAAAGGTGTACAGTAAATGATTTCTGCAGGAAGCGGATCACGATTTTCTGGAGGACGATGTTTGAGGATGTTGCAAATAAAAACATCGGACCGAGGCACATTGATCGAATTCAAAAGCTTGTCTAGAAGTTTACCAGAGTTGCCCACAAAAGGCAAACCGAGTTTGTCTTCGGTAGCTCCGGGGGCTTCGCCAATAAAAACAATTTCGGCATTGGGATTACCAAAACCAGGAACGTGATTTAAAGCGTTTTTATATAAATTGCAGTTTTTACATTCAGCCACAAGTTTGGCAATATATTTTAGTTTTTGCTCGTTAGTAGCTGGCATTATTATTTAAAAAATACTTGATACCTAAAGGATTTTTTAGTTTCTGATAAACCACTAGGATTGTCTTTACTAATAACTAAAAAACCAGTTTTGGCGGTAGACGTAAAACTAATATTAGCAGTGAAATCAATCATTGCATCACCACTCTTAGTCCAATCTGGAGCAGAACCAACTCCCTGATAAAGCACTTGACCATTGTTATCAAGTAATTTAATTGGAAAAGTTCCTTCAAAAACCCAAGATTTGTTTATCTTTCCGGTAATATGAATTGGACTACTAAGATAATTGTGGTTAATATCTGGTGACAAAATCTTTACCGGGCTATCAAAAAAACTGAACGATGATAATATTCTTGAAGTAATAGGCTCATTTTCGTCTTCAAATGAAAACAGATAAATGCCTTTAGACGAATAGAAATTATATCCAGCTGTTTCTCCAAAAACTCGAGTGAATTTGTTTCCTCCCCGATTAATATATTTTTTTTCTTCACTTCTACACCGATCTTTAGGACATATTTGTTCAAAATCTAATATTGGTGATATTTTGTATATTTCTTTAGGAATAAGGGTTTTTCCACTTTCGTCAGTCCAATCTGAAACTAGGTGTTTAGTGTCATTAACCAAGATACTATTTGCATAATACATATTACCTTCATCTACCTCTTTTATTTCATAATAGACTGGATGCATAAAAGAAACTCCATATTTTTCATTATGATAATTTACCCAAAGAGAAGAAAGAATTTCAGAGGCTGTTGTTAATAACTCATTAATATTTGGATCTGATTTTTGATATTTAAAAACCACCCCAAAAGAATTGCTATCGGCGATATATTTTGTATCACTGACTATATCTTTACCATTTTCAGATAAGTGTTCGGTTTTCCCTAAGCCGTTTTCAAAGGCAGAATGAAAATAAAAAACTTGGACAATGAGTTGCCCGTCAGTTGGTTCAATAGAGTCATTAACTTGAGATATGGGCTTATTGGAAATATACAGTCCAATATTTTTATCACTATCTTCGGCAATATACCATTTCTGAGGATACTTTATTTCATAATTACGCTCAGTATTTTTAAAGGTTTTCCAAGTAGAAGTATCGGGGGTAAATTTAAAGGTGGAGAGGATTTGAGGAGAAATATTATTTTTATCAAGCTTGGTATTAACCCAGATACGATAAGTATTGTTAACAATATATGATAATTCCCCACTCTCGGTTTCAATTGGAACAAAAGTAGTATTGCCAAAATTTGTTGGAGCAAGTAACTTACAAGTTTCTTTAGGACAGGAAAAACTTGGCACATAGTCTATATTTATTAACTGATTATTATTAGAATCGAAAAGCTGAGCCTCATCATTAGGCCTATTGATATTCTTTGTTTTTAACGTTAATTCTTCAGGATATTGGAACTCGAAACCGTATTGATCGTTTTTATAGGTTTGCCAATTTGATGTTGGGTCAGCTGATTGCGAAGAGATAGAAGGTGTTGGTTTGGTGTCAATATTTGATACGACAGGTTTTTGGAAACGAAGATACAAAAAACAAAGAATAGTTACAAAAAGGATAGCAATTATTGAAAGAAGAATTTTGGTTTTCATTGTTTATCGAATTTAAATGTGGAGAGGATTTGA
>JAKQJL010000023.1 GCA_029561175.1 bacterium | reverse complement strand
ATTTATCGACTTTTTAGCGATTTTTTTCTGTCTTTTGGCAATCTCTTCTTTGGTTAAAACAATTTCGTCCATAGGTATCAATTATAACAAGATAAAATGTTATAATTATCAGGTTGAAAGTAGGACGGGTTTACCCGCCATAGATTCAGCAAAACCGGGGATTGGCGCAATTGGCTAGCGCGCACGCATGGGGTGCGTGAGGCTGCAGGTTCGAATCCTGTATTCCCGACAAATTGTTTAATTGAATATCAGATCTCTTCTCCCAACTTTTTAAAACTGGCGATCTATAATTATTCATGAGAAAACTGCTAATCGTTTTGTTGGTGGCTTTTGTTTTTCGTTTAGCCCTTATTCCTTTTATCACCAATGGTGATTTATTAACTCAAGCCGAGTGGGGAAAGTTTTTATATCGAAACGATACTCATCTTTTATATTCCCATAATCAATGGCTAGGGGAGTGGCCAAATCATCCGCCTTTAATTTCATGGTTTTATAAATTTGTTTTTCAGGTCCACAGCTTTTTTCAATTAGTTTTTACTTCGCTGGGTAATTTTATAGCCCTAAATCGCTTAGCCCCAACAAAATTTATTTGGTTTTTTGATTTTACTAAGTGGTACGGCACCACTCTTTTTCCAGTAACCAATATTGAACAGGGGATAACCGCTACTATTAAATTTTTTATTATTCTTTCAGATTTACTTATCGCTTCACTTATCTATTTGGTTTGTCGTCAGGCAAAAGTTAATTGGCCAAAATATGTTTTGGCTTATTTGTTCTTGCCATTTAGCTGGTATCTATCATCGTGGTGGGGTCAGTCAGACCCAATGGCTTATGTTTTTTTAATCTCTGGTTTTATTTTATTGAACACCAAATATTTATTTATGGCTCCAGTTCTTATGGCCATTTCGGTAAATCTTAAACCAACCGGATTAATTTTATTACCATTATTCCTTTGGGTATTTATCAAACAAAAACGTCAACTAACTCATTTTATACTTGGATCTTTGGCTGGTATTTTTTTAACTCTCTTTGTATTTTCCCAATTTACCAATCATCCTTTATTAAAATTTCTAATATCTGAATTACCCCATCGGTTATTCGAATCAAAACAGCCATTTACAGTGGTTAGTTCTTTTAATTTCTGGTTTATTTTCCACGCCAAAGATCTGGTTTCCGATCAAACTCCCTATTTGTTTATTAGTGCCAAATATTGGGGGTATCTTATTTTTGCCATTATTAGCCTAATCTCGTTTTTAGTAGTTCGCCGCCAAAAACTCGATACTATCTTTTTATCAATTTTTATTTCTGGATTTGGAGGATGGTTATTTTTTACTAATATGTATGAACGATACGTTTTTGCAGGTTTAATCTCATTGCTATTTTATTCAATTTATCATCGTCAATATTTTAAATATTTTATTATTCTTTCACTAATATTTTGGTGCAATTTATATCATGGTTGGTGGCAACCCAGTCAATTAGAGTATTTAAAAAATGTTTTTTTATGGTCCAACCGTTTAATCCCCAAGATTCTCTCTTTTGTTAATCTAGTAATTTATCTAAAAATTATTAAATCAATTGGCCTTCGGTCTTTATTCGGTTCTAGTGCTTGACTTGATATAGTCTGTTTTGTTATCACTATTTACTATGAAAAAAACAAAAACATCTATCGCCACCTCTGCCGGGTCTAATCTTCAATCTAAAAAAATGGAAGCTGTAAAACTCGCCGTTGAAATGATCAATAAAGAATATGGTGCCGGTGCCATTATGAAAATGGGTGAGAAAAGTGCCGATATGAAAGTTGAAATTATTCCTACTGGTTGTTTACCTCTCGATTTGGCTTTAGGCGTTGGCGGTTTGCCTCGTGGCCGAGTGACTGAAATTTTTGGTCCAGAAGCTTCGGGAAAAACAACTCTCTGTTTACATGTTGTTGCCGAGGCTCAGAAACTAGGTGGCACTGCCGCTTTTATCGATGCCGAGCATGCCCTCGATCCAGCCCGGGCTTTAATTTTAGGTGTTGATCTTGATAATCTATTAATTTCTCAACCAGACAATGCTGAGCAGGCTCTAGAAATAGTTGAAACTTTAGTCAGGTCAAATGCTGTTGATGTTATCGTTATCGATTCGGTGGCCGCCTTGGTTCCCAAAGCAGAAATTGAAGGTGAAATGGGCGACTCGATGATGGGAGTCCAGGCTCGGTTAATGTCTCAGGCTTTAAGGAAACTTACTGGTGCCATTTCAAAATCAAAAACCGTGGTTATCTTCACCAACCAAATTCGTCAAAAAATTGGAGTCATGTTTGGTAATCCCGAAACCACTCCTGGTGGTTTAGCTCTAAAATTCTATGCCTCAGTCAGAATCGATGTTCGCAAAATTGCCAATATCAAAACCCCGTCTGGAGAGCCTATTGGTTCTCAACATCGGGCTCGAGTAATTAAAAATAAAATTGCTCCACCTTTCAAAGAAGCCGAGTTTGATATTATGAACACCGAAGGTATCTCCAACAATGGGAGTATCATCGATTTGGCTGTCAACTACGGCATTATCACCAAAGCTGGTGCCTTTTTCAAAATCGAAGATCAAAATATTCAAGGCCGAGAAGGTGCTAAAAAATATCTCAAAGAAAATCCTAAAATTACCGAAAAAATTCGACTCCAAATTTGGGATAAAGCCGCAAACGCAACTCTATCATCAAAAATAACGGCTGAAACCGAAGAATGATCATTGACAATATCAAAAAAACTCCAGGTTTTTGGTGGTTTCTAATATTAGAGGACCAGTTATTGCCTATTACAGTTGATCAAGTAGTTGCCTATCATCTTGCTCCTGGAAAAGACATTTCTTCAACTGATTTAGAAAAATTGATTAATGAATCTTTTTTTTATAAATCTAAGCTTTATTGTTTGTATCAACTTGGGCTATCTCCTAAATCAAAAAAAATATTAATTAGAAAACTTAAATTAAAAATTTCTAATTATTTAATTAAATATCCTCTATATCACCAAGTAACCGATCAAAATTTGGTTATTGAAAAAATAGTCGACGATTTAGAATCACAAAAATTATTTAATGAAGCCGATTATGTTAGTCAACTAATCAATCGCCATCACCGTTTATCTCGACAGGCAATTATTGCTAAACTGCGTCAAAACGGAGTAGATATTAATCAGTATCGAAGCCTAATCAATCAAGTCGACGACTCTCTGTCGATTAACCAAACTTTAGCTAAAAAAATTCAAACAATTAAAGATCCTACGAGTTTCACCGCCAAAAAAAGGTTATTTGACTATTTAGTAAGAAAGGGATTTGCCTATGATGAGGCAAAAAAAGCAATTGACGAACAGCTAAAAAACAGTTAAAATACCCTTGTTTTACTAAATACTTATTATTATTTTTTAACTTTTTACCTAATTTCAATCTAAATGTTTATCAAGCTATTAAATTCTAGCTCGATATTGTTTTTGTAAACCAGCGGAGATTGCCGGTAAAAAGTAGAGGAGTTCTATGTTTGATTCATTTTTGTCTAAGTTTAAGGGTATCTTTTCTAGCGATACTCACACCGTTACTAGCCAGCCAGCCACCACTAACCGGGCAGTTTATACTCCGGCCAAGAAAGCTGTAAAAGCCAAACCCGAGCCAGTTGCAGCTCAGCCTACTGTCGATTTAACTCAAGTTAATCTCCAAGCTCAAGCAATTCTTGATAATGCTCGAAAAATTGAAACCGATGCCAAAGTTAAAGAAGCTGAAATTCGAGAACGACTAAAATCTCTTGATTCCAAAGAACAATATTTAATTCAAAAAGAAAAATCAATCGACAACGACACTGCCGATTTAAAAAAGCGTTTAGCTGATGTAGACGATGTCCTACGTCGCCAATTAGACAAGTTAGAGCAGATCTCTGGTTTAGACATCGAGAAAGCCAAACAATTAATTTTGTCTAGCACTGAAAAAAAATTATCTTCCTGGATTGCTAAAAAAATTGAAGAGTCTAAAGAAAGCCTTAAGTCTCAAGAAGATGAATTAGCCAAAGAAGTTCTCGTTGAAGCCATTCAACATGGAATTACCGATTATGTGGCTGAATATACTGTCTCTACAATTAGTCTTCCCGACGAAACCATTAAAGGAAAAATTATTGGTCGAGAAGGTCGAAACATTCGTGCTTTTGAAAAAGTCACTGGAGTAGAAATTGAATTAGACGAAACCAATGATATTCGAATTTCTTCTTTTGATTCTACTCGTCGCGAGATTGCTCGATTAGCTCTCGAAAAATTAATCAAAGATGGTCGGATTCAACCGGTCAGAATCGAACAACTAGTTGCTCAAACCAAACAAGACATGGATAAAATCTTACTCAACGAAGGTAAGAAAATTTGCCAAGAAGTCGGTGTTTTCAATCTTCCTATCGATTTAATTAAAGAAATCGGTAAGTACAAGTTCCGATTTTCATATGGCCAAAACCTAGCCAAACATACTATCGAAGCTACTAAAATTGCTGTCAACATTGCTCAACAACTTCATGCCGATGTCAACACTGTCAGATTAGGAACTTTGTTGCATGACCTTGGTAAAGTAATTTCTGATCAAGAAGGTACTCATATTGATTTAGGTGTCGATTTACTTCGTCAATATCATCTTCCCGAAGCTGTGATTGCTTGTGTGGCCGAACATCATTCCGACGATTTTTCTAGCAAAGAATCAGCTATTGTTTATGTTGGTGATGCCGCTTCTGGCGCTCGTCCAGGTGCTCGTTATGAGGTCCATGAAGAGTATTTGAAGCGAATGACTAACATTGAAGATGTTGCCAAAGGCTTTCCGGGAGTGCTTTCAGTAGCCGCCTACCAAGCAGGTCGAGAAGTGATGGTAATTGTCGATCCTGGTATTATTAACGATTCGGAAGCCGAAGTCCTAAGTCAAAATATTGCCTCAAGACTCGAGGAAGAAGCAAAGTGGGCTGGCCAAATTAAAGTCACCGTGGTACGAGAATTACGGACAAGTTCCGTAATTGTTGGAAGCAAAATCAATAAAAGTGCGGTGAAAAACTAAGCGTAGTATTTGCATTCTGCGGATTCTAGGCTAAAATTAAAATTGAATTACAAATTAAAATTCTATGACCAAAAAAGACTTAATCGAAGTCGTTGCTCAAAAAGCAAAACTTAGTAAGAAAGCTGCCAAGGTCGCTGTTGAGACCTTTTTAAATGAAATCATGAAATCACTCTCTTCTGGAGAAGTGGTTAAACTCTCTGGTTTTGGAACCTTCAAAACCAAAATGTTCAAAGCCAAAACCATTAAGGCTATTGGTTCTAAAGAAGCCAAAAAGATTGTTGCCCGAAGAATGCCTCGCTACATTCCCGGAACCAAAATCAAAAAAATGGTTAAGTAATTAATCTTTTTTT